>JAHHTL010000044.1 GCA_020024635.1 Ruminococcus sp. | reverse complement strand
CCTTATATAAGTCCTTTTTTATCAGAAATATCTATCAGTTTTTCTGTTTCTGTTTCAATATTTGTTAAACTGATCACATTTTCATCATTCATATAAAGTAAGCTTTTGGCATGTATTTGTTTCGCATATGCTACATAGGTATCTTTGGTATGTGTTCCTGAAATTTTAAACATTTCAATATGTTTTCCATTTTCCCTTAATTTTGTAGCAAAGTAGATTGCAGTCTTTAAAAGTTCCTTACTATATACAATAATATTGGAAGCAGATGTTTCAAATGGAACCTTCTGTTTTTCCAACGCACTTAAGAGTGTGTCGATCATAATAGAAAAACCGGCTGCCGGAGCTGCTTTTCCCAGTTTTCCAAGCAAATGATCATACCTGCCTCCTCGCATAATAACTTCTTTTGTCTGATAAGTATGAGCATGAAACACGATTCCGGAATAATAAGAATGCTCCCCATATAATCCAAGGTCAAATGAGACATAGTTTTCATATCCGTATAAAGACAGTGTATCATATACCCTATGTAATCGTAAAAGTGCTCTTTTCGCACGATCATCAACCACGTATTTTTCTGCTTCTTTTAATACAGAAACATCACCTATAAGATCAGGCAATTTGTGAAAAATACGTTTCACTGTTGGATCTATATCAAGAGTACTAAGAATTTCTTCCAATCCAAAGTAGTTTCTTCCTCTTATAAGAACTTCGATTTCTTCTTGGATATCACTATTAAGCTTTGCAGATTTTAACAGACTGTGAATAAACTCCGTATGTCCAATCGTTATATTAAAATCAATGAGTTCTGTTTTTCTCAAGCAATCAATGGACATTGCTAAAAGTTCTGCATCGGCTTCTTCTGATGGAATTCCAATTAATTCTGCTCCGAGCTGTGTATTTTCTTTGGAACAACCATGGTTTTCATAGTCGTTAATAAACGTGTTCCCTGTATAGCAAAACCGTAGTGGAAATTCATCCGGCGAATTTGAAGCCGCAGCTGCTTTGGCAACCAATGGCGTGATATCTGGACGCAAAGCAAGACATTTTCCTTGTCGATCAAAAAATTTATATAATTCTCCATGTGAGATGATCTCTTTCTCTTTTCGAAAGAAATCAAGATATTCAAATTCTGGTGTTTCGATATCTTTATAGCCATAACGGCGGATTACTTCAAGAAGTGATTCGCGAAGTATCGCCTTTTTTTCATATTTTTCCGGATAAAGATCTTTCACACGCTCTGGTGTACGCAATTTTTCTTCCATATTTCCTCCCCTATGATAAAATCAATGTATCTTGTAATAATCTATTATCTTGTGTCTAAATCCTTCTGAATGTATTCAAGATATGGTACAAAGCAGTTGTTTTTCAATTTCATAAAAAACGCTGGCTTTAATTCATCGAACCGAAAGCTTTTTCTCCCTCCATGTAAAGCTCTGTTCCAAAATTCTTTTAATTCATGAAAGCGCATATAATATAGTAAATTTTTTTCCGTATAATGTATAATTAAAAAGGATATTCCTTCTTGTTTTTCAAAATTTTCCATAAACCGAACTTGATGTTCGTGAATATTTTGGAGTGGAAACGTATTACTTTTACACTCTTTTGCATCAAAACAAACTGGAATACCTTGTACCGCTCCAATATAGTCTACTGTACTTATTTTTTCAAAATAAGCTAATGTAATATGTCGATGCTCTTTATCAATCTTAATAGGAGTGATGGGAGTAGGAATTTTCTGAATCAATGCCAATCCCATCTCCTCATAACGTTCGTTTGTTCTATTGATCAGGTCTTCCAAAGTAGAACCACGAAGACCTCTTGAGTTCCACGTCGCCATTTATAATACACCCTCTTTTTCTGCAATTATTTGAAATTGTCTTGGAAGCGGCGCTTGAAATTCTCTTTCTGATAAAGACTCCAGATCATCTGTAAGCTTTGGAAAAACAATCCGATAGGAATGAAGAAGTTGATGTTTTAAATTGTAATTCTCTTTGATTTTTTCATTTATCTTTTTATTCCCGTATTTAAAATCTCCATAAATCGGATGACCGATGGAAGATAAGTGAGCTCGAATCTGATGGGTCTTTCCTGTGATCAAGTGTACCTCCAGTAATGTACTGTGTTCTCCGACTTTTATAGGACGGTACTGTGTTTCAATCATAGTGGCATCCCCTTTGGGTGTATCTAAGATTGTCACTTTATTGGTTTTCTCATCCTTTGATAAATATCCTTTTATCACTGATGCTTGTTCTATTTTCCCTGTCACAATTGTAAGATAATATTTCGCTAAGGAACGGTCTTTAAACATTCTACTAAGTTCTTGTAAACCAACAAGACTCTTTCCTGCCACAAGAATCCCACTCGTATTTCGATCCAATCGATTACATACTGATGGTCGGAATGTGCTCAGTTCTTCTTCCGTAAGTTGCTTTGTAGAAATTAAATAGGAAATCAAATGTTCCACCGCCGAGACATCGTGTTCATTCGCTTTTTGTGACAACATTCCTACTGGTTTATTGATAAGCAAAATATGTTCATCTTCATACAAAATATCCAGTGTTTCCCTTGTACAAGTGAATGATTCCCTTTTTGAAAATTTCGCGATGGTCTCATCCGAAAGAAAGAGTTTCACTTCATCTCCCACACACAATTTTTCATTTCCTGTTGCCTTTTTCCCATTTAAAGTAATATTCTTTTTTCGGAGCATTTTATACAAAAAACTCTTGGGCGCTTCGCTTAAATATTTTCCAAGTAATTTATCTAATCTTTGTCCGGCTTCATTCTCCTTAACTTGAATTTGCTGCATAACCTATCCTTTCTACATGGAAATATTTAAAATAATACCTGCAATCTGCTCTTCCAAATCTTTGGTGTTATTTTTTTCCACTTTTTCGATGGAATTCATGCCTTCCACCCTTGCAAGGAAGGAGGAGTAATTGTTTAAAATTTTTACAGAAACATGCGAAAATCCATTTTGATTTAAAATGCTAGAAATATGGTTTGCTGCATATTTTAAATCTACTTTTTTATTTCGTGTATATCCGTAAATTAAATTTCCTGAAATCACAATGCAATCCACGGGCATGATTTTCTCTCGACTTGTTATAATCATATCATAAACAACTGTAAGCTGTCTTGCTTTCTCAGAAATTTCATCCGCTTCTTTCTGTGCCATAGAGGAATATGGAAAGCGAGAAATCACCCCTACAAGTGCTTTGCATGCTGGAAGACATCCTACCACAGCCACTACAGTTAAGAGATTTTTTCTAGTATGGGTCTGCGTATATCCCAAAAAGAATATAGCCGCAACTATCAAGAAATATATGACTGTACGTATGATTTCGATTTTTTTCTTATATTCTAGATATCCAGGATTTCCTTTTATAACTCTTTTCATCTTCTGCTCTCCTTATGCCCCTTGATGGAAGTCAAAAAAACAAATCAGCCATCTTTCTGGTATAATTTTTGTTATTATTTTAGATAGATTTATAGAAAATCCATAAATGGAGTTCCTTTTTTTTGCTCTAGCATCTTGCAGCGCTTTATGTACAACAGCTCTTGGATTCGCCATACAATATTTTTTGAAAGGATTTCTTAATCCTCCGCTTGTCTGAAAAAATTCAGTATCTACCGGTCCTGGGCAAACGGAAGTTACATGAATGTCCTTGCTTTTTAACTCTGCTCCAATTGCTTTTGAAAAACTGTCCACAAACGCTTTTGTTGCTGCATACACAGCAAAAGAAGGCTGTGGACAAAACGCTGCTGCAGATGCAAGATTTAGTATTCTGCCCCCTCTTCCTATATGAGGAAGGCAAATCGTAATCATCTCTGCCAGTGCTCGACAATTTAAATCAATCATCTCCAACTGAATGAATTTGTCTTTCTTTGCAATATCAAAAAACTTACCGCTTTTCCCGAACCCTGCTGCATTTACAAGCATTCTTACGTCTGGAGTTGTTTCTTTTAATGCCTCTTCCAATTGTTCAAAAATTTTATTGGATAATAAATCTCCATCAAAAATTCGCAAAGGAAACTTTACTTGTTTCGCCAAAGAAAACAATCGCTCTTTTCTTCTTGCGATGACCCATATTTCATCTAAATTTTTATAAAAATAGGGAATCTGACGGACCATTTCCATTCCGATACCTGAAGAAGCTCCCGTTACAATAGCAATTCTCATCGTTTTCTCCTTTTCGCCTTATGTGGGTTCTTTTTTGTATTGGCAGAATGAAGTTTTCTTGGCGGAATCAGACATTTTTCTCCAAACCCGACCAAATCCATTCTTCCTGCTTTTTTCAAAGCTTCCATTACAAGATCATAATTTTCTGGGTTTCGATATTGGATCAATGCTCTTTGCATTGCTTTTTCATGTGGATTCTTTGGAACATACACTCTTTTCATAGTACGCGGATCAAGTCCAGTGTAATACATACAAGTAGAGATCGTAGATGGTGTTGGATAAAAATCTTGCACCTGTTCTGGCATATATCCCAAATCTCTACAATATTCTGCAAGCTTGATAGCTGCTTTTAGATCAGAACCGGGGTGAGATGACATAAGATACGGAACAAGATACTGTTCTTTTCGAAGCTTCTTATTCATATCATTAAATTTTTGGGTAAACTCTTCATATACACAATTTCTTGGTTTTCCCATGAGTGAAAGGACCTCATCCGCAACATGCTCTGGTGCAACACGTAATTGTCCGCTAATATGATGTTCACAAAGTTCTTTTAAAAAGGTATGATCCCGTTCTGCAAGAAGGTAATCAAAGCGAATTCCAGAACGAATGAATACTTTTTTCACTTTTGGTAAATCCCGTAATTTTCGAAGCAAACGTACATAATCAGAATGATCCGAATTCATATTTTTACAAGGTTCTGGGAATAGGCATTGACGGTTTTTACATGCTCCATGGGTAAGCTGTTTTGCACAGGCTGGCTGACGAAAATTCGCAGTGGGTCCCCCGACATCATGAATGTACCCCTTAAAGTCTGGATCCTCTAAAAATGTCTTTGCTTCTTCAATCAAGGACTCGTGACTTCTTGTTTGGATAATACGGCCTTGATGAAATGTCAGTGCACAAAAGCTACAAGCGCCAAAACAACCACGGTTACTTGCCAGACTAAATTTTATTTCCTTAATCGCAGGCACTCCACCTTCTTTCTCGTAGGATGGATGGTAGGTGCGCATATATGGCAGCTTATACACATCATCCATTTCTATCTCTGTAAGTGGTTTTGATGGTGGATTTTGCACAATGTATAGGTGTTCACTATATGGTTCCACTAATCGATGTGCGGTAAACGGATCTGTATTTTGATATTGCGTATAAAAACTTTCTGCATATGACACCTTGTTTTGTTTCACTTCTTCATATGAATGAAGTACAACGGGTTCATAAATGGAATCCAAATCCTTTACTTTTACTACGGTACCATCGATATAAGTCAGATCTTTCACGTCAATCCCAGCGTTTAAAGCATCTGCAATTTCGATAATCGAATGTTCTCCCATTCCATATGAAATAATATCTGCTCCAGAATCTAGAAGGATGGAGCGCTTTACTTTATCTGACCAGTAATCATAATGTGCAAGTCTTCTTAAACTTGCTTCAATTCCTCCAAGAATAATAGGCGTCCGCTTATAAGTCTGGCGAATCAGATTCCCATAGACAACCGTCGCATAATCGGGTCGTTTTCCCATGATTCCTCCTGGTGTATACGCATCTTGATGTCTACGTTTTTTTGACACCGTATAATGGTTTACCATGGAATCCATGTTTCCTGCTGAAACAAGAAATCCAAGTCTTGGTTCTCCTAAAATTGTTATACTTTCTTTCTTTTTCCAGTCAGGCTGCGCAATGATTCCAACACGATATCCGTGAGACTCTAAAAGTCTGGTAATAATTGCATGTCCAAAAGAGGAATGATCCACATATGCATCTCCAGAAACATACACGAAATCCAGATACTCCCAGCCACGCTCTATCATATCTTCTTTACAAATTGGTAAAAAACCATTCGCCATAATTTACTAAAACATCCTTTACTTGTTAATTTTCTCTTTGCAGATTTCATAGGTTTTATCAAAAATCTGTCTATAATTATATATAAAATAATCCGCCAATTTCTTCTTTTCTATTCGATCAGCTTTTGAAAACTCATCATCTACAGCACAAACACTCATTCCCGCTCGTTTTCCTGCCAAAATCCCCTGCGGAACATCTTCAAATACCAGACATTCTTCTGGTAAAACATGAAGTTGTTCGGCAACTTTTAAGTACACATCCGGCGCTGGCTTTCCGGCATTTACTTCACAAGAGGTGCATACAAAGGAAAAATATTGTTCCAGATGCAGTGCTTTTAATGTTGCATCTACAAGTGTCCGTGCATTACTTGTAGCAATTCCAAATAACATGCCTTTATCATACATCTGTTTAATAAAATCAAGTACTCCCTCTTTCAATGGAACTTTTGTGGTGTATAATTCCAACGTCTGATCCAACCATTCTTGTTTGATTTCTTCGATTGTTAATTTTAAAGTTGGGAAGCTATCCAGAAAATATTGTGCTGTCTCCGTGTAACTTTTTCCTTCAAGTTCCTTGTGAAACCCCTTTGGGAATGTCAAGTTATATTTTTTAGCAAACACAACATCCACCTCAGGCCAAATCCACATAGAATCTACCAAAGAACCATCCATATCAAAAATAATTGCTTTTTTATCTTTTAACATAATTGATCCATCTCTTCCTTTGTAAGTGCTCGAAATTGCCCGATTGGAAGATTTTTATCTAGCACAAGTGGGCCCATTTGTAGTCTTTTCAAATAAGTTACTTCTTTGCCAACTGCATGAAACATCCGTTTTACTTGGTGAAAACGTCCTTCTGTGATTTTTAACTGGATTTCGGATTCTTCCCCAGCCTTTAATATAGTAAGTTCTGCTGGAAGTGTCGGCTTTTCATCGCCAATATCAATCCCCTTAGAAAAAAGTTGAACGTCTTCCAATGTAACTTCTCCGTCAATACGTGCGAAATATACTTTGTCTACATGTTTTGTTGGGGAAAGCAAACGATGTGCCAACTGCCCATCATTCGTAATAAGTAGCAGGCCTTCTGTATCTTTATCCAGTCTTCCAACTGGAAATAAATCTTTTCGTTTGTGATCAATAAGATCGAGAACTGTACGATCTTTATGATCTTCTGTCGCTGATATTACGCCGGCCGGTTTGTGTAACATATAATATTCAAATTCCATATAAGCAACTTCTTTTCCTTGATAACAAACACAATCCTTTTGCGTATCAATTTTGGTTTCTGGTTTTTTCACCACCTGATCATTGACCATAATCTGTCCTTTTTGTATCAGTTTTTTTACCTCACTTCTGGTTCCAACGCCCATATCAGCAAGGTATTTATCGAGTCGAAGTTTCATAATTAGATCCCATCCATCTCCATCCTGGTAAATATTTATTTTTTAGCATTTGATTGGAAAGTTTTCCAAATCCAAGAGGATAACCGTCTACACACACCAAATACCATCCTTTGTCTTTTGAAGAAGTTAGATCCTCTACCTCTAAAGTATCTCCTTTTAGATATTTCACAACCCTTTCATCGGAAATAGGAAAATCTAGGATAAGTGCGTATTCTTTCTTTTTTAGATACATCGCTAATGCCTGACTTGGTTCAAAGCGGTTTTTCTTTAATTCCCCTAGCAATAGTCCTGAACGTAAGAACCGAATCTTTTGTAGCTTTGGAAGTCCTTCTGGCATGTAGTATACACGCTCTCCATGAATATCTAACCGAGAAGGATCTAATTCCCAGCTTATATTTCTCCAGAAAGTTTCTAGTTCTTCTGGTAACTTTTTCTTAGAAGAAACTTTTTTCGATGTCTCTCCCTTCTCTTGCGTCGTTCCCTTTCTTAGAAGTGCCAGATAATGTCCTTCGCCTTTCATTTTGTGTGGGAAAATACGAACGGTCTTTTTTAGTTCCTCCCTTCCAGACAAGGAAACTTCTGGTATTCCTTGTACAAATCCTTCAAAAGGAACAATGGATTCTATCTCAAACTCTGGATATGCATCCAAAAGGTACTCGATGCTTTGTTCGTTTTCGGACGGGTCAAATGTACATGTAGAGTACAGCAGCATTCCTCCAGGCTTTAACATCGACGCTGCCTGGTTCAAAATACTTCTTTGAATCTTTGCAAAAAACTCTGGTCCATGTTCTTCCCATGCCTTTACCATCTTTTTGTCTTTTCGAAACATTCCTTCCCCTGAACAAGGTGCGTCAATTAAAATCTTGTCAAAATACTCTGGGAAATATTCCATAAGTTTTCCTGGTTCTTCACTTAAAACCAGCATATTTCCAATGCCAAATAATTCTAAATTTTTTAGAAGTCCTTTTGCTCTAGAATTACTAATATCATTGGCAATTAAGACGCCTTTTCCTTTCAACTTCGCTCCTAGCTCCGTTGCCTTCCCTCCAGGTGCTGCACACACATCTAGCACTTTATCTCCCGGCTCTATTGGAAGTCGATTCGCCGGTGTCATAGCGCTTGGCTCTTGCAGGTAATAAAGTCCGGCAAAATAATACGGGTGTTTTGCAGGCTGAATTAAATCTCCATTATAATAAAATCCATTGCTGATCCAAGGAATCGGCTCTAAAGGCCATGGTGCAATTTTCAAGAACTCTTCCACGGAAATCTTATTGGTATTTACACGAAGTCCGTAATGTCTTGGTTCTTCATAACAATTAATGTAATCTGTATATTCATCCTTTAAAAGGGTTTTCATTTTCTTCTCGAATAATTCCGGTAAATTCATATCGTCATTCCTCCATATCTCATTAATTATAGCATAAATCAAAAGAGAGGACTACTGTCAATCTACGGGTTTTTCAAATTAAATGATGCCTTTTATTTTTAAAAAAGCTTCCGGAATTTTTTCCGAAAGCTTAAAAGTCACGCTTATTTACATTGTTTTAAAATTTCTTTTACAACTTCCCAAATGCGCTGTGTAGACTCAATACTAAGTCGTTCGTTAAAAGAATGAATGTCATACATCTGTGGCCCAAAAGATACGCAGTCAAGTTCTGGTTTTTTCCCTGAAAGAATGCCACACTCGAGCCCTGCATGAATTGTGGAAATATTTGTTTTTCGTCCATATACCTTTTCAAAAGCGTTGGCAACAATTGGACGAATCTTTGATTCTTCTTTATACATCCAAGCTGGATATTCACTGCAAATCTCATAAGATGCGCCAAGCATTTCTGCAAAACTGATAAACGACTCCTTCATCTCTACTAATTTAGACGCCATAGAACTTCTAATCAATGTTGCAAACATGATGGAATCCTCTTCTGTTTTAACCACACCAATGTTGTTAGAAGTTTCTACCATTCCTTTTAAAGAACGGCTAAGTTCATATACGCCATTGCGACAGTTATTTAAAAAGAAGATTACTTTTTTCATACACTCTTCTGTCATTGCAGCTTTTTTGGCATCTTTTGTTACAATCACTTCTACTTCAAGATCTGGCTCTACTTTTCCAAATTCCTGTTTCCATGCTTCGCACATTGCATTTGTCAGATCTGTCACTTTCTGACTTTCAGAAGTCACCAAAGTAATATTGCTTACGGGAGTGATTACATTGTCTTTTGTCCCCCCTTGCACACGAACAAGATGAAACTTTGTATTAAAATTCAGATGATTCAACAACCTTCCTGCAAGTTTATTGGCATTTCCCCTTTGCTGGTCAATCTCAGCGCCAGAATGTCCGCCTTTTAATCCACGAATGGTAATCTCTACTTGATCTCCCTTAACTTCTGTACGTTCAATTGGAAGTGTGATATGCATACTTAATCCGCCGGCACATCCGGCAATCACAGTATCCTCATCTTCAGAATCTAGATTCAGAAGCATTTTTCCTTCTAGTGGAGAAAGATCGATTCCAATTGCCCCATCCATTCCCACTTCTTCATCAACTGTGAATACAACTTCTACCGGCGGATGTGGTAGATCGTCGCTATCAAGAATAGCGAGAGCCATTGCAACTGCAACGCCGTCATCTGCACCTAGAGTTGTATCTTTTGCATGAACAAAACCATCTTCTACGTATAATTGAAGAGGGTCTTTCAGGAAATCATGTGTGGAACTTTCCGTTTTCTCGCATACCATATCCAAATGTCCCTGAATGATGATCGGTTCACTAGATTCATATCCTGCGGTACCTGGCTTTTTGATAATGACATTGTTAAGATCATCCTGCACAACAAAAAGGCCTCTGTCTGTTGCAAAATTTACACAATAATCACTGACTGCTTTCGTATGAAATGTTCCTCTCGGAATCTGACTAATTTCTTCAAAAAAATGAAATACTTTCTTAGGTTCTAACTGTTCTAAAACTGGCATAAAAATATCTCCCTTCTGTTACCATTTGTCCTTATTTTGTCACATCAGACATAAAAAATCAATCATTTTCATATATCTTTAACAAACAATGGCTTTTCAGAGGTTACCGCATGAAATGTAATTTCCTAGGAATCGGAGTTGCCTTTTTATTTTTTTGTATGCTTTTTTCTCCAACTGCAGTATTTAACGGGGCAAGCGACGGATTATTGCTCTGGTTTAAAACCATTGTTCCGACTTTATTTCCTTTTATTTTCATCACAGACTTTATGATCTACACCAATTCTATCCACTCAATTTCAAAGTTGCTTTTGCCTTTCATACAAAAACTTTTCAAAACGTCTAGGGAGGGAAGTTTTGCGGTAGTTGTCGGCTTTTTGTGTGGATATCCATTAGGAGCAAAAGTTACAGCCACTTTACTTAGCGAAAAAAAGATCAGTGTATCGGAAGGAAAATACCTCCTGTCTTTTTGCAATAATGCAAGTCCAATTTTCATTTTAAATTTTGTAGTATGGAAAACTTTAAATCGTCGAGATTTAACCATTCCTACCTTACTTCTTATCCTTGCCGTTCCTGCCTGTCTTAGTTTTTTGTTTCGACGGTTTTATTTGGGGAACTCTAAATTTTTTGTACACACTCAACCGGTGAAATCTTCTTCCTCCAAACAAGATCATTCTGTTGTGGACCGTTGTATTATGGACGCTGCACAAGCCATTACAATGATCGGAGGATACATTATTATTTTTTCTGTTCTAATCTATGTCCTGAACTACTATTTGCCTAATCATTCTTTATTGCAGTATCTCTTACCTTGTTTGGAGATGTCCAATGGAATTATAATGTTAAAAAATTTCCATTTATCCCCACCTATTCAATATGCTTCTATCATTGGACTTACTGTTTTCGGTGGTTTTTGTGCCATTGGTCAAACAAAAAGCGTCCTAAAAAATACGTCCATTCCACTTGCTCCTTACATAGCACAAAAGCTGATTACCGCAACAGTAACCAGCTTCATCGCTTATCTCTATTTTTGCTTTGTATGATTTTATTCCACGCTGTCTTGTGGATACTGATCGTCTTCTACTGGGATTTGCAATTCTGAACGATTCGCATGCACCATTTCATAACATTCCTGAAGAGAAGAAATCAACCCTTCATATTTCGTAGCGTAGCTGTCCAATGTATGTCCTATGATGCTTTCTGCATTTGCAAGAAGATCATCTGCATACTGCATTGCCCCAATACGAATCGTATTGGCATCTTGCGTAGCACTGTCCACAATCTCCTGAGCCTGTGCAGTTGCCTGTGTCACAATTTCATTTGCTTGCGCATATGCCTGCTGCATGATTTCATGTTCACTTACCAACTCTGAAGTTTGAACCTGTGCTTCTTCATACATTGCATCAGCTTTTGCCTGAGCATCTGCAAGAATCGCATCTCTGTTTGCAATAATCTTTTGATATCTCTTAATTTCATCTGGTGTCTTCATACGAAGTTCACGAAGTAATTCATCTAAATGTTCTTTATTTACAATAATTTTTGTAGTAGATAGAGGTTGAAACTTACAATCTCTGTCAATATACTCTTCAATTTCTTCAATAATCTGCTCGATACGGCTGCTCATGATTACACTCTCCTTTTATTTCATCTTTTGCTCTAATTCTACAGCTACAATCTTCGGCACAAACTGAGATACATCTCCACCGAAAACAGCAATTTCTTTTACCGTGGTAGAACTTAAGTAAGAATATTCGATGCTGGTTGTTAAAAACATCGTCTCAATAGACGAATCTAACTTATGATTCGTCTGGGACATCTGTAATTCATATTCAAAATCTGTAATAGCACGTAGTCCTCGAATCACAAGATTGGCCCCTTGCTCTTTTGCAAACTCAATTAAAAGACCTGCAAATGGAACAATTTTGACATTTTTGATCTCTTTCGTCACTTCCTCTAACATATTAACACGTTCTTCGACAGAAAACAACGGGCTTTTCGCATTATTATTTAATACCCCTACAATTAGTTCATCCACAATTTTTGCAGATCGTCTAATGATGTCAAGATGTCCATTTGTAACCGGATCGAAGCTTCCTGGGTAAATTGCTTTTAACATACTTCTTCCTTTCCTGAACGCTCCATAAAAAGATGCTTGTTCGTCTTGTATCTTTTTTCTTTTAATATTGTAAAACCAAGATCTTCTATATAAGAAAAATCTGTGTGTAAAGATGCCTCTACAATCAGTATCGTATCTTCATAAACAAGCTGAGACTCGGATAGATAAGTCAAAACTTGTTTTTCTAATTCTCTATCATACGGTGGATCCATAAAAATATAATCAAAACACTTTTCCCCTTCTAGTTGATACAACGCTGTCATAACATCTTTTGTTAATGTAAGTCCTTTATTTTCTAACTTTGTATATTTTAGATTTTCTTTTACACATGCCATAGCCTTTGGATTTTGTTCCACAAAGACAGCTTCCTTTGCACCTCTGCTAAGAGCCTCTATTCCAATCGCTCCGGAACCTGCAAACAAATCTAAAAATATGCTGTCATAAATGCCTGGTGCTATCATATTAAATAGCGTTTCCTTGATACGATCTGTTGTGGGCCTAGTGTCTAATCCTTCTAAAGTTTTTAATTGAAGTCGCTTTGCACTTCCACCAATCACTCTCATGGCTGTCCTCTTTTCTTTCTTGTTTTACTATGGAAAAAGTCTAACAGAAAAAAGCACTTAGGTCAATCTCCCAAGTGCTTTTTCTTCCAAAACCTTTTATTTGTTTGACATCTGTTTTTCTTGTTCTTCAATCATTTTCTTAACCATATATCCCCCAACAGAACCATTCTGTTTGGATGTCAAATCTCCATTGTAACCATCTGTAAGTGGTACTCCAAGTTCGTTTGCCACTTCATATTTGAATTTGTCTAACGCACTCTTTGCTTCTGGTACTGCTGCTTTGTTTGATGAACGATTTGCCATGATTATTTTCCTCCTTGTAACATTTCCATGTTACTTCTTTCGTTTATTTATAACACGTTTTTGTGTTACAACCATAGTATGTGACGAAAAAAAAGAAATACTCATGGAATTGTTTACCATTGCAACTTCAAATACATTTTTCTATTTTGATTGCTTCTTTTGAAATACTACATAGATGAAACTAGCAATACTAATCAAAAAAATAGCAAGTCTACGACTATTCCCAGTTTCTGGTAGTTTTTTTCCACTATAATTTATAACCGTAAATGAGAGAATTGGATACTTTGCATCTCCTAAAATCTGATCAGATTTCTGTTTTTTATCATTGATATAGTATTCTAATTTATGATGCTGTGTATTATAAATAGATTTGATTTTATAAATTATTTCACTTCCATCTTTATTGCGAGGGATTTCATAGCCTTTGGGAGCATCTGTTTCTTTTAAATAGTATGTTTTATCAACCTTCAACTTTTCAAACAACGCAATTCCATCTTTATTGGTCCTCCTCTTCTCTACTATCTGCGTGCATTTTTCATCGCCATATATTGTGAATTCTGCCCCTTCTAAAAGTTTGTCTGTTTCACTCTTTTTTTGTATTTGCAAAGAATAGTCTATGTATTGATTTTCTACGCAGAGTAACCCATTTCCATTTGCTTGTATAGAAAATGAGATATGTTCCAAAGGCGTCGATGAGGATGGGGTTTCTAGGATCATTTGATTCTTTTCATCAACATGAATCGTAATTTCCTCTGGAAGGACTGCATATCCTTCTGGAGCCTTCGTTTCCATTATGACATGTTTCCCATATTCTAGTCCAAGAAACGACGCCTCCCCCTTGTGATTTGTCAAACTAATTTCTTTTGTTCCATTGGGCCTAATATGAGTGAACATGACATTCTCAATTGGTAGTTTTGTTCCCTTTAATATCTTTTGAATATCCAACTTTAAAAGTGTTTCTGGAACCACTGTTTTTTGACAAATCGGTGGGGGAGCATTTCCACCATCATTTTGCAATTGAACAATATAAATCGTCGGATTGATTTGATACCCTTCCGGAGCCTTTACCTCTTGTATGGTAATCGTTCCAATGGGAAGCATTGGCGTTCCATCTGTGTCTGTATAAAGAGGATCTCCCGAAATTTTTGCTTCTTCCTCATAACGTATAATCCCTTCCTTATTGGTTTGAAATATCCACGTTCTCGTTGGTGTTTTTCCTAACAGATCTGGATCTTCTCCTTTTTTCCAAATGCCAGCATAAAATTTCACCTTGAAATGAGCCTTTTCTAACGTTGCATTGCCTTGTGGATGATTTTGATCCGTGTCTTGATCTACTTTTTCAATCAAGATATCACAGGGAATCCTATATGGGATATCGGATAATTGAAGTTCCTTTGTTTGATTCGATGTAATAGAAATTGGATAGACCGTAGAATCCAAATGAAATCCCTTTGGCGCTTTTATTTCCTTGATCCAGTATTGTCCAGGAAGCAACTCTACTTTATTTGACGTCCCTTGTGCATCTGTTCGCAATGTCTCAATCTTTTTCGTACATTCTTTGTTGTCATATATTCCATATTCCGCAGCTTCCAAATGGTAACATTCATTTCCAACTGTCAGCTCGGGATGGGAGGAACTCTTCTTTATACTTGCAAACCCGCAAGGAATATAGGTTCCATAAAATCTTACAATTGGCTGATTCGCATCTTCCCTTACATAATAGTCTGCTCTAGCGTCTGAAAAATATTTATAATTTTCTTTTCCCCATGCAATACATTCATCTACCAGCTTGAACACTTTTTCTGCAATATAAACATTTTGATGTGGCTTTGGAAAATGAACTCCATTCCCAAATTCCAACCGCAATCGACTGTCTTTTCGGTCTGGAACAATCCATCTTTTGTATTCATTTTCTATATTCCATATCATACACTGCTGCGCAATATATTGATAATCTTTTGTCAACCAACTATATTCTTCTATTTGCCTTTGCCTATGTAGCGCTGCTACAATTATTTTTGTAACATGTTCTGGAAACGGATATTTCTTTTTACTATAGTAACCTTTTCGAAACATTTTATTCGGATCTGCGCAAAAAATAGGCTCTTCGTTCCCTAAAACCACCCCTTCTTTTCCTGTAACCAAATAGCCTTCACTCCACTGATCATGAATCTTCCATCCACCACCTTTATAATATTCTGTTACAGTGATGGTAGCAATATCTCCTCTCATCCCATATGCAAATACTTGCTCAGAATTTCCGTGCGCTTTCGCTTGCAGCTTCCTTTTTCCATAATCTGATTCGTTATTCTTCGGAAGAAGATCTTGTAATGCAACAGACTTTAATTGGAACAATTGATCAATATACTTTTTGGATATACTTCCATTTGGGGTAGCGATTTGTTTTAAATAGTTCTCTGCTTCTTCAGCTGCTTGTGTTAACATTTCCTTATTTTCGCTGCGATCTATGTTCGTTAGAAGATCCAGACATTTTTTAACATCCACTGACAACCGTGTTTGCAAATAGTTTTCGAAGGATGTAAAATCTGTAACCTTTTTCTTCTCTCCATTTTCAGTATAAAAAAGAGGTTGTGCATAGTGTGCAATCATCTCAAAATCTTCCTTTGGGTGTATCTTTTGTTTATTTGTTTCAATCAAATACTCTCTTGTTCCACGATATAACGTAATCACTTCATGGATTTCACCTTCTGTGCGAAACTCTTCTGGCATGTTTGCTAAATAATCTAACATGAAATACTTTAAACTATTTAAATAGGAAGCCCACTCTTCCTCCTTCATCTTGTCATAAAGCATTTCTTTTTGATCATATAAATAAATATATTCGTATGGTTCTGATTCATTCTTTAACGTTTCCATATAATTTTGATAAAACGACGGTTTTGAATTTTCTATATTGTTGGCAGCAACAATTTTTCTACCATTTAAAAAAAACATAATAAATAAAAGGAAAATTATTTTCCATCTCCCCTCAATTTCTCTTTTCATTTTCTCCATTTACCATTCTCCTTCCTATGATGTTTGCAACAAAAGTGCGCACCTGTATCCGGATATGTTTTGAATCATTTTGTTCTGATCAGAATGTAGTATTTGTGGAATTTTATGGAAGAATTTCCAAATTGAATTTCACAGATTACCCAAACGGGTATAAAAGATAAATCAATAGATTGATTTTAAGATGGCTTTATCATATCATTTGTATCTAGTAAATACAAATGAATTTTTTATAAACAAAAAACTCGCTCCATTAGGAACAAGTCTTTTGTTTGGATGTTCCAATGTTTATACTATTCTCAGTATACGATAGTTTTACTTTTCGGACAACAGTTGTTCGTGTACTTCTTTT
>JAHHTL010000043.1 GCA_020024635.1 Ruminococcus sp. | reverse complement strand
ATACAAATTTTTTCTGAATTTATTGTGCTGTGTAACAATGAAAAAATGAGAGGAAATTGCTATAATTTGTTTATACAAAAAAAGTGAAGGAGGTGAAGAAATGAAGATTGTCACAGTAATGGATAATATTGGAAGTGAGCATAAGGCGCTCTATCATGAACATGGTCTTTCTTTTTACATCGAAAAAGGCGACAAGAAGCTGATGTTTGATTTCGGATCGGGAACACATACATTTGATAATTTTGAAAAATTAGGTCTTCAGATCGAAAGAATTGACTATGCAATTATAAGCCATTCTCATTATGATCATGGGGCAGGTTATCCGAATTTTGTGAAAAAAGGTTTCCATTGTCCTTTGATATGTGGTAAAAATTTCTTTAACGAAAAATACGGGATTGAAGCGGGAAGAACGGTCTATTTAGGCAACGGTTTTTCAAAAGAATTTGTGGAGAGTTTTAAGATACCTATCCATCAAGTGTTTGGTACATATCAAGTAGATCAAGATATTTATGTTGTAAGTGACTTTAAAAGAACGTATGAGTTTGAAAAAATTCAAGATCGGTTTGTGATACGAAAAAACGACGAATTTGTAAACGATGATTTTCAAGATGAAATTGCACTCGTTATAGTAGAGAACGGAAAGCTGATAGTAGTAGTTGGGTGTAGCCATCCGGGAATTCTCAATATGCTTACAGACATAAAGGAAAGATTTCATATGCCGATTCAAGCGGTGATCGGTGGGAATCATTTAGTGGAAGCCGATGAAGAGAGAATAAATCAGACACTAGAATGTATGGAGACACTGGGAATTGAAACCATAGGATTCAATCATTGTTCAGGGGATCTGCTCCAAAAAAAGATCAGAGAGAGGAAGGACTTCCATGCCGTATATCTTGCGGTAGGAAGTACCATGTATATTTAAGATGGATTTGATGGATTTTTCTGAAATGGCTCAGGATTTTGTGGAAGCTGTTTCTACATGTATGGAGAATAAAACCATAAACATTATGAACAGAGAAGGAAGAATCATTGCTTCTACAGATAAAAAGCGCATAGGCACGATCCATGAAGGTGCCATTCAAGTAATAAAAACAGGGTGTCCTTTATTTATTAAAAAGGAAGATTTGGATAATTATACCGGCGTAAAAGAAGGCTTTAATATGCCGATTCATTATGAAGGAAAAATAATAGGTGTTGTGGGACTGTCGGGATCCGATAAATCAAAAAAGGATTTGGCGAATCTTCTGTGTACTTATGTAGGCCAATTCTTTAAATTAAAAAAATTGGAGCAAAAAGAAACAACCAAAAAAGAAATAAGGGCAAGGATGATAGAACTTATGGTCTGGGGCGATAAATCAGATATCGACCAGATATATCGGCTTTCGGATGCTGCATCAATACAAATTAGGTTTCCGGTGAAACTATATATTTTTCGAATTCAAAAATCGTATGAAAAAGAACGTAACATAACTTTGATGAAGCATGCTTCTGAATTTGTAGAACAAAGAGATTATTTAAAAAATAAAGATGTATACGGATATAGTGAAGACAGTTTTATTCTGATTCATTTTCTAACAAACCATTCGGAAAAAAGATTGTTTGAGGAGCTGAAACAATTTGTAAAGGACCATAAAGAATACAAGGTTTCTATTAGTAGTAAATGTTATAAAATGGATGAGGTGCAGGAAAGTTACGAGGAAGCAAAACTTCTTACGGATCTATCTGATTCACAGATTTTAGATATGTCACAGTCAGAGAGTCTTGTTTTATCTTGTCTTTACAAAGCCTATATAAATGGTGGGTATAAATATGTGGACCGTTGTTTTAAACAACTTTATTTAAAAGAAGATCCCAAAAATATCGACGTTTTTCTAAAAAGTGCGGAAGTATATTTTGAAGAAGATCGTAGTATAAAGCGTGCTTCTGAAAAACTATTCATCCATAAAAATACGTTAACATACAGGCTTAATCGACTTTATGAATGTCTGGAACTAGAAAATAATAGTAGTTTCAATAAAGAATTTATAATCAGAATGATGATCGTATCGAAAAATAGAAACGGAGGAGAAGACACATGTTTTATTTCATAGTCATATTATTAGCAGTATTACTTATGATATTTGCAATTTCTAAATTAAAAATGCATCCATTTATTGTAATGACGATAATATCGATTCTTGTTGGACTTGTATGTGGGATTTCAGCCGAGGAAGTTATAAATACAGTGAAAACAGGTTTTGGTAATATTATGGCAAACATAGGGATCGTCATTATATGTGGAACCATTATAGGAACAATTCTTGAGAAAACAGGGGCAGCCCTTACGATGGCGAACTCTATCCTTTCACTTGTTGGGAAAAAACGTAGTGTACTTACAATGTCACTTACTGGATATGTAACAGGAATCCCGGTATTTTGCGATTCTGGATTTGTAATTTTAAGTCCCATTGCAAGGGCACTTGCTAGTGAATCAAAGGTGTCACTTGCAGTTATGGCGACTGCTCTTTCCGGTGGTCTTTACGCAACCCATTGTCTTGTTCCACCAACACCAGGTCCAATCGCTATGGCAGGAACACTTGGAGCAGACTTAGGGCTTACAATCCTTATTGGTTTGATCGTATCTTTACCTGCAACTATGGCTGCTTGCATTTATGCAAAAAAAGTATCCAAGAAAGTAGAGATACCTGCCAATCCAGAATACACAGTAGAGGAACTGGTAAAAAAATATGGACAACTTCCATCCGCATTACATAGTTTTGCACCTATACTTGTGCCTATTATACTGATCGCATTGAAGTCAATTGCAGATTTCCCATCCGCACCATTTGGAAAGGGAATCTTCAGTCAGATTTGTACATTTGTAGGTAATCCAGTTGTTGCATTGATTGTAGGTGTATTTATTGCCATGACATTGATTCCAAAAAGTGAAAAATCAAATGCACTGAAATGGGTTACGGAAGGGATTACAGATTCAGCCGGAATTCTTGCCATTACAGGTGCAGGGGGTTCGTTTGGGGCGATCATTCAACAACTTCCACTTGCAGATGCCATCAGTGGTTCTCTTTTAGGAATCGGAATCGGAGTCTTCCTCCCATTCATAATCGCTGCACTATTGAAGATGGCAATGGGTGCTTCTACCGTTGCGATGATTACCACTTCGGCAATGATTGCACCGATGATTACGACGATGGGACTTGATTCCTCTTTAGGAAGAGTGTTAGTGATCATGGCAATTGGTGCCGGATCAATGACCGTGTCTCATGTAAATGATTCCTATTTCTGGGTGGTATCACAATTTTCTGATATGAATACAAAGCAAGCGTATAAATGTCAAACAGGAATGACTGGAGTAATGGGAATTACCACTATCGTAGTTGTATTTTTCATTTCAATCATATTCTTATAAAAAGGGTATGGTTGGAATATTATGAAAAAGAATAGAGAGAAGATATGAATTTAAGAAAAGATGCAGACTATATAATTACAAATACAATTCAAGATAATTTGCCAGATATTGCAGTAAAAAGAGCAATCGAAGAAATGGAGATAGATGGAAATGTTTATTTGGTTGCAATTGGAAAAGCAGCATGGCATATGGCAAAAGCAGCCAAGGAAAGTCTTGTAGAAAAAATCAAAGATGGAGTTGTGATTACAAAATACAATCATGTAAAAGGAAAACTTGGACAAATAAGATGCTTTGAAGGTGGACATCCAATACCGGACGAAAATAGTGTAAAAGGAACGAGAGAAGCAGAAAAACTGATTTCAGCATTGAAGGAAGAAGATACCGTTCTTTTTCTGGTTTCGGGTGGTGGATCTGCACTTTTTGAAGATCCAGAAGTGGAGTTAGAAGAACTGGAACATATCACCCAACAGATGCTTGCCTGTGGAGCCTCGATTGTAGAAATGAATACAATCCGAAAACGATTGTCCAAGGTAAAAGGTGGAAAATTTGCGAAGATGTGTGAACCTGCAAAAGTATACAGCATTGTGCTTAGTGATATTCTAGGAGATCCACTTGATATGATCGCTTCAGGGCCTGCTTCTGTAGATTGCTCTACCTCTGCGCAAGCAAGAGAGATTGTTGAGAAATATCATATAAGTTTAAGTGAGAAAGCAAAAGAAGCAATAGAAAGTGAAACGCCGAAAGCCCTTTCTAATGTTGCAACAACAGTAAGTGGAAGTGTAAGAGCTCTTTGTAATTCTGCAAAAGTTTTTTGTGAAACGCTTGGATATGAAGCGGAAATATTAACAGATGCCCTTTGCTGTGAAGCGAAAGATGCAGGAAGCTTTCTGGCGTCGATTGGAAAAACTTATGAATCTAAAGGCAAAAAAGCTTTTATCGTTGGCGGTGAAACGATTGTACATTTAAAAGGAAATGGAAAAGGTGGAAGAAACCAAGAATTTGCATTAAGCGCAGCGGAAGGAATTGCCGGTTGTAAGAATTTGGCGGTCTTTAGCGTAGGAAGTGATGGAACAGATGGGCCAACAGACGCAGCCGGAGGATATGTAGATGGTTTCACTTGCGAAAAGCTTAGGCAAAAAGGAATTGAAATTTATCAGGTCCTAGAAAACAATGATGCCTATCATGCACTGGAGCAAGTGGATGGATTAGTTATGACAGGACCTACGGGAACAAATGTAAATGATTTTGCGGTAGTGTTAATTGGAGAAACAGTATAGACGATATGAAATAGGAAAAATCACATGAAAGAAAACCGCGCAGATTTTATTGGTCTGCGTGGTTTTTCTTTATGAGTAATCATCTATTAAAGCAATTCTCACAGGTAACGACTCCTAAATCCTTCATGACAGGTGACATGCCAACAGATTTTTTTAAGGGACAGATGGAAAATTGCGTAAACAAGGGTGTACAAATTGTACAATCCAGTGGAGAAAAAGAGAAATAGAACAAAAAAGTATAGATATGATCAGAAATATATAAAAAAATAATAAAAAGGTATAATTTCTACAGTGGTAATTTCCAAAAGTCAAAATTATAATCAACTCATAAACAAATTGCCGCAGAAAGTTGGCAATTGGGAAGAGAAGAGGAGATAAAAATGAAAAAGAAATTGGTAGCCGCACTGTTGTGTGCAACAATGGCACTCACACTTTTTACAGGGTGTGGAAAAGACAAAGCAAATGATGGAAAAGATGCAGGTACAAAAGAGGGAGATCATGTAGAACTTACCTGGTACTATCGTTCCGAAGAAACTCCAGAACAAAAACAAGTGTTTGACAAAGCAAACGAAATCTTAAAAGAAAAGATTAACACAACTGTTAATTTTGTTCCAATCGCAGAATCTGATTATGAGCAGAAAATGCAGACCAAATATGCATCAGGAGAAGCAGGCGATATTAACTTTACAGCGTCATGGGTAAACAAATACGCGGGAAATGTTGCAAAAGGAGCGTTTATTCCATTAGATGATTTGCTGGACGAATATGCGCCAAGCATCAAAGCAGCTTTTACTGAAGAGCAGTGGGATGCAGTTCGAGTAGATGGTAAAATTTACGGGATTCCAAATGCTCAGATTTTTACCAAATCAGGAAACTTGACTGTACGTAAAGATTTAGCAGAAAAATACAATTTAGATATTACTTCGATTCACAGCTTACAAGACCTTACTCCATTTTTAGAAAAAGCTTGTGCTGAAAACGGCGTGAAAATAGAACGGTTTGGAACAAAGGCTGGATGGCAAGAATTGATTTATTCTTATGGTTATGATGATGTTTCACAATATGCTTATGTCAAAGCTGATGATCCAGAGTTGAAAGTGGTAAATCCATATGAATCAGAAGAATTTAAAGAGTTCTGTACCGTTTCCAAAGAGTGGGCAGACAAAGGAATCATTGCAAATGATGCAATGGTAAAACAAGATATGAACGCAGAGTTAAAAGCAAATAAAATTGTAGCGCGTACAAGAGGCGTGTACAAACCAGGTGTAGAGGTGCTTGAAGTTGGACAGTGGGGAGCAGGAACCGAATTGGTAGCAACAATGCTTGGCGACGATGCACTTCTTACAACATCCGGAATCACCTCAACAATTAATGCAATTCCAAGTACATCAAAACATCCAGAGCGTGCCATGATGGTATTGGAACTTATGAATACAGATCAAGAGCTTTACAATTTAATTTCTTATGGAATTGAAGGACAACACTACGAAGTTGTTGGAGACAATACAGTAAAATTAACTGCACCAGATAAATACAAAGGAATTCCTTGGATGATGGGAAATACATTTAATGGATACATCATGGAAGGAACACCTTCAGATATTAATGAAAAAACAATTGAAATGAATAACACAGCAACACCTTCACAGGCATTAGGATTTACATTTGATGCAGAACCAGTGAAAACACAGTTTGCACAGGTTCAAACAGTACTTGATGAATTCTTCCCTGCATTGAACTGTGGAGCAGTAGACAATGTGGATCAGGCAATTGACGAGTTAAATACAAAGTTAAACGAAGCGGGAATGAAAGACATTGTAAAAGAAGTACAAAAACAGATTGACGAGTGGAAAGCAGCAAAATAAGAGAAGAAACAATGGTTGGGGTGGTTGAAATTTTAGCCGCCCCTTTCTTTCAGAAAAAGGAGGATGATGCGGGATATGAGAGCAAAAAAAGCAAGAGGAATGTCGAAAGGACAAAGCAAGAAAAACAAAAAATTATTGTTGATGTGTTCCCCAGCATTAATTTTTTTATTTTTGTTTCACTATATTCCTATGGGAGGTTTAATCTTAGCTTTTAAAAATTTCCGATATGATAAAGGGATTTTAGGAAGTGAATGGTGTGGATTGGAAAACTTTAAGTTTTTCCTTCAGTCAGACAATGCATGGCGAATCACAAGAAATACATTGGCATTTAACTTAGTATTCTTGTTATTGGGAACTATTTTTTCAGTAGCAGTAGCGCTGATGCTAAATGAAGTGATCAGCAAAGGCGCAAGAAAGTTTTATCAAACAGCAATGTTTTTACCATACTTCCTTTCTTGGGTAGTTGTTGGATATATGTTATATGCATTTTTAGATCAAAACAATGGTATTATCAATATCCTTCTTCGAAAAATGGGAGAAGCAGAAGTGATGTGGTATTTAAAGCCCGGGGTTTGGATTTTCCTTTTGCCACTCATCTTCCTTTGGAAATCAGTGGGATATAATTCGGTTATTTATTATGCTTCCCTACTTAGTATTGATAATTCCTATTATGAGGCAGCTTCCTTAGATGGCGCTTCCGCATGGCAAAAAATCAGATACATTACACTTCCTCATTTAAAACCACTGATCATTATGATGACCATTCTTGGAATCGGTAAAATCTTTAATTCAGACTTTGGATTATTCTTCCAGGCAACCATGGATAGTTCTGCATTATATCCGGTAACAGACGTATTGGATACCTATGTATATCGAGCTTTGAAGGTGACAGGGGATGTTGGAATGTCGGCGGCAGTTGGGTTCTATCAGTCCATTGTAGGATTCATACTCGTATTAGTAACCAATGGAATCATTAGAAAAATAGACAAAGAGAGTGCGATGTTCTAGAAGGAGGGACGAGAAGTTATGAAGAAGAAAAAAAATCCAGGCCGATTTTTCATTCATATATTGTTAATATTGATTGCAGTCATCTGTATCATTCCATTTATTGCAGTTGTATCGATTTCATTATCAGATGAAGTAGAGATTGCAAAACATGGATATTCTCTTTTGCCAAGAGGATTTTCACTTAGTGCATATGCGTTTATTTTGAGAAATCCAATGAAGATTTTGAAATCCTATCTTGTCACTATTTTAGTATGTGTGATTGGAACCGTATTGAGTCTCTTTATTATGTCCTTATGTGCATATCCACTATCAAGACACGATTTTAAATATAGAAATAAAGTAAGTTTTATTATATTCTTCACGATGCTTTTTAATGGAGGATTAGTACCAACTTTTATTTGGGTATCCAAATATTTACATTTGGGAAATACGTTTTGGGTGCTCTTTCTTCCGGTAATTGTTTCTCCATGGTATTTGCTACTGATGCGTACCTTTTTCCAGACAATTCCGTATGAAATCGTGGAGTCTGCAACGATTGATGGAGCTACAGAAACACAAGTGTATCTTCATTTAATTCTTCCATTGGCAAAGCCAGCACTTGCGACGGTAGGATTGTTTACAATTCTTGGATTTTGGAATGATTGGTTTAGAGGATTGCTTTACATTGAAGATTCCAATTTAGTGACACTTCAATATATGTTGTATCGAATGATGGGAAATATTACAGAACTTCAAAATGCTATGACAGCGGGAATGATGAATATCGACTTATCTACACTTCCAAATGAGTCAGCCAGAATGGCAATGTGTGTCCTTGCAGCAGGTCCTATGATTTTTGTATTCCCATTTTTCCAAAAATATTTCGTAAAGGGATTAACAGTAGGGAGTGTAAAAGGTTAGTAAAGAGTTAAGACAAAGAAAGGTGACAGAATTTTGAAAAACGATTTTTTTGCTAATATAGCAGCATCAGGCATCCAAAACAAAAACGAGGGATTGGTAGAACCAACCCCTCCAATACTAGAAGAGATAAATTTAAACTTTCAGGAAGGAGAACGACCATTCCATCCGTTGAAAAAAATGTCTACTTCCAAGGAATTGTATGAAGAAGTAGAAAAACAAAAAGAATATTACCGTCCATTTTTACAAGACTTGGCACCGAAACTTCGTACAAATCGAAATAAATATCTTCTCAAAGAATTTTCTTGGAGAATTGGTACCAGTGAAGATGCAGCGAATCTTCTAGGAGTAATGCAAGGAAAAGGGCAATGGGAGGATATTGTACTTCCGCATTACGGGGAACCGAGAGGAAAAGCAGTAACGTATTATCGAACCAAATTTGAATTACAGAAAGAAGATTTAGAAAAAGGTTCTTTGTGGGTTTCTTTTCAAGCGGTGGATTATAAAGCCCATGTTTTTATGAACCAGTGTTATGTGGGTTCTCATGAAGGATTTTTCGCACCCTTTGAATTTGATTTCACACATTGTGCCAAAGAAGGAACCAACGAATTGTTCGTGATGGTAGAAAACGATTATATCCATATGGGAAATATAAGCGAACATGGTGGAGCGATGCATACGGGGGATAAATTCTATGCAGCCACAGGATTGGGATATGATGATCCACTAGATGGATGGCACCATTGTCCGCCTGGAATGGGAATCTGGCAAGACGTGTTTATCGAAGCAAGAGAGAAAATTTTTATTAAAGACTTGTTTGTTCGTCCACTTGTTGAGAAAGAAGAAGCAGAATTGTGGGTGGAAATGTATAGTTGTGAAGTAGGAGAGTTTCCCGTAAAGCTTTGTTTTTCTGTGTATGGACAAAACTTTAAAGGGATTGTTTTTGAAAATAAAATTTACAATCCAGAAACTGCATTAGAAGTTGGAATGGGAGATACCTTAACCGAAGCAAAAGTAAAGGCAGAAGGCAGATATCAAATGGGAATCCCAATGCTGGCAGAAAAAGGAATCAATTATTTTAAAATCCCATTTCAAATGAAAGATTGTAGACTTTGGGACTTGGAAACACCATGGTTGTATCAGTGTCATGTCTCCATTCTAGAGCAGGATGAAGAAAAAAAAGATAGTCAGGTTGTAACCTTTGGAATGCGCTCTTTTACAATGGATGAAGAGTCGAATCCGAAAGGAAAATTTTATCTTAATGGACGTCAAATTCGACTGCGTGGGGCAAATACCATGGGGCATGAGCAACAATGTGTACTTCACGAAGATTGGGAACAGCTTTTAAATGACCTTTTGTTAGCAAAAGTTTGCAATATGAATTTTTTGCGTTTGACGCAAAGACCAGTGCAGTCAGAAATCTATCAGCTCTGTGATCGACTTGGATTGATGATTCAGACGGATTTACCAATGTTTGCGGCTCTTCGAAGAAATCAATTTGTGGAAGGATTACGTCAAGTACAGGAAATGGAACATTTGATTCGTTCTCATGCATGTTGTGTGATTGCAAGTTACATGAATGAGCCCATGCCAAATGCACACAATAAACCACATCGAAATCTAACGAGAGAAGAAATGGAACAGTTCTTTGTGGCTGCGGATATTTCTTTAAAATTGTTAAATCCAGATCGAGTGATCAAACCGATTGACGGAGATTACGAGCCACCATCCAAAGGATTTCCAGATAACCACTGTTATACTTGTTGGTATAACGGACATGGATTAGATGTAGGAAAACTTCATAAAGGATATTGGCTGCCAGTGAAAGAAGGATGGCACTATGGATGTGGAGAATTTGGAATTGAAGCATTGGAAGATGTTTCGGTGATGAAAAAATATTATCCAAAAGAATGGTTGGAAAAAGAAGCGGAATGGAACCCAGCAGTTATTAAAGGTGCACAAACCGGAGGATTCCATTATTTCTTTTATGATACACAAAAGAAAATGGAAGATTGGGTAAAATCCAGTCAAGCCTATCAGGCAGAGGCCATTGCACTGATGACAAGAGCCTTCCGTCGAGATGGACGCATGAATTCTTTTGCATATCACCTATTTATTGATGCTTTTCCAGCAGGCTGGATGAAGACAATTATGGATGTGGATCGAAATCCAAAAGAAGGATTTTTTGCGTATCGAGATGCCCTTACACCGCTTATGACAGATTTACGTTGTGATCGTTTTACAGGATATGAGGGAGAGGAAATCAAAGTAGAAGCATGGATTTGCAATGATAAAGAAGAAGTCCCGGAAAATACAAAGATCGTTTACCAAGTTGTGCAAAAGGATACCGTTTTGTCCGTGGGAAAAATGCCAGCTCAGATTTTATCGTGCGACAGTAAATTTCAAGGATATATTACGGTACAGTTGCCAAAAACAACAGAAAGAACAGTAGTAAAAGTACAGCTTGCATTGGTAGACAAACAGGAGAACGTGTTACAGGATAGTGAATGGAATTTTACCGTTTTTCCAAGAATCAAAACAAATCCAATTTCTCTCTGTATTTTTGGTGGGGAAAATGATAGAATAAAGCAAACCATGGAAGAGATGGGATGGAAGAAAGTAGGATTTGACGAAATTAAAGAAAATGATTGGATCGTTGTGACTTCTTATGAAAAGTATCAAAAACAAGAAGAGCAGATTTTGGAAAAAGTATCGCAAGGCGCAAAACTCTTCGTTCAAGAACTAGAAGCAGGAAGCTATCAAATAGGAGAAGATGTAGTACAGATTCAAAATTGTGGAATGCTTCCACTGCATTTTGCATCACGCAATACGGGGCATCCATTGGTCCAACATCTTGAAAAAAATGACATTCGTTACTGGTATGATTCTTCCGTTGACTATTTGACGCCATTATTGGAAAAAACAATTGAGATCAATGATTTCAACGTGGTGGTAGCGACAGGAAATCAAGACCAAGAAGGAAATTGGAAGAAGATGGCTGCGCTTGTTGAGAAGTCCTATGGAAAAGGAAAGATCTATATCAATCAATTAAAGATGTTTGGAAGAACAGATAAAAATCCAGTTGCAGCACAGCTTCTAAACGAGATTAGTAAGTAGCGCATGAGACAAGTTCTAAAGACAAAGTAATACAGGGGGCAAAATGATGAAAAAGCAGGGTAGTTTTTTTCGAAGTATCTATTTTACAATCGCACTTTTTGTGTCTGTAGGTGCGATTCTTCCCTGCTTTTTAGTTGGGTTTAAGGCATCGGAAGAAATAAAAAATGTGCTCATGGATCAAAGTACACAACGTGTAGAGTCCATGGCAGAGAGTGTAAAAGATCTGACCGCTTTGGGAAAGAAGCTTGTAGTTGAAATTTATCAGGATAAAGATGTGATTCCCATTTTATATGGAAAGAACAAGAATAATTCGAAAATCATAGCGGGTGTAAATCGATTACACCGTTATTTAAACAGTAGTTCTGGAATTCAAAGTATCTATGTATACAATGATGAAGATGGCATGGTGTACTCTACCTTATCGGAAGGAAGAAGTAAGTTGTCAGAGTTTCAGGACCAAGATGCAGTACAGTTTTTAACGGGAAAGAAAGACTGGAAAAAACTAAGTCCCATTCCAAGGAGTTTAAATAATAATGCAGTGTATACCTTTGTATATTATGAAAGTGTGCAGGAAGAGACAGGGCATTATAAAGATGTGGTAATGGTCAATGTGAATCAAAAACTACTTCAAAACCAGATGATGGAAAAAGGATTAGATACCTTTGAAAGGGCATTTGTTATTTCGGATCAAGGGGAATTGTTGTCACAATATGAAGAACTACCGCTGTATACAGATCTTCGTTCCTACGAGTTTATAAAGGAGATTTTGAACTCCAAGAAAGATCAGGGGGAAAATGTGATTCGTCGGGAGGATGGAGAATACTTTGTGAACTATCAAAAAATGCCTCAGATTGAGGATTGGATTTTTGTTGATATGATGGAATATTCTGTTTTAACAAAACCTGTTTTTGATTTTATGAAATACGGTGTTTTAACGGTCATCATACTCACAGGAATCATAAATCTTGTGGCATACTGGATTTCGCAAAAAGTATATCGACCAATCGCCAAGTTAGAGAATCGGTTTGTACAACTAGAATCCGAGTATCGAAAAAGTAAATTCTCCTTAAAAAATACAGCGTTTCAAAAGCTCTTATCCAGTACGAATCCTATGAAACGTTCGCAAATGGAAGATGTGATTGAAGAATATCATGTAAATATGCTCATTGAAAGTAAGATTAAAATGATTAGCATTACCATTCAAGATGCGAAAATTTGGAGGGAAATTATCCAAAGTGGAGATGGCCAACTGATGTGGTTTGCAATCGGAAACATTTGTGACGAACTCGCAAATAAATGGAATCCGACCATACATATTGTAATGCAAGATCAAAGACTTGTGATGCTTATGAATATGGAAACCATGTATGAGGAAGAGGAGTTAAAACAAAAACTTTTTATTCCTTTGCAAGAGACCATTTACAGATTTTATCAAATGGAAATCCTGATCGTAATCGGGGACATGGCGGAAGATATGAGTATGCTTCCAATGTTGTATCAAAATATAGAACGTTATGAACAGTATTTCTTTTTAATTAAGGAGTCGATTATCACACAAAGTGAGATTGCCAAGCGAGAGCAGTATGTGATTGAATATCCGGCTCAAAAAGAAGAAAGCTATCTTTCTTACTTCCAAATAGGAAATCAAGAAGAAGCAGATAAAATCTGTTGGGAAATTTTAACAGAGGCATCGCAATATACATACAATCATTTCTTATATGTTGTAAATCGTATGGTATATTCTGTTTGGGACATTTTAGGAAGTAAAAAAGTAGAATTGGAAACCGTTTCTATGAATCAAAAAGAATTTTTAAAAGAAATTCAAAATGCCCAGACAATGGAAGATATTTTTTACAGTTTTCGGGAATTAAATCATCATATGGCGCAGTATGTTATGCAGAAAAAACATGACAAGAAAAAAGATAGCCATACAGGAATGATCCAAAGGATTGACGAATTGATTTCGTCACAATATACGGATATTAACTTGAATATCAACAAAATTGCAGATGATTTTGGAATGTCATCCGCATACATTGGACGGATTTACAGTAAGGAAAAAGGAAAGACAATTACAGAAGTAATAACAGAAAAAAGATTAGAAGAAGCATGCAGATTGTTGAAAACGCCGATTACGATTCAAGAGGCTGCCATTCAAAGTGGATTTGGAAACAGCACCTATTTCTATCGTATTTTCAAGAAGAATTATGGGATTACACCAAGTATTTATAGAGAAAAACAGTAGGGACCTTAAAAGGCCCCTATTATTTTTCATGCTTTTCAAAGATGTTACGAAAGCAATAAGCGTTTATGTATGCAATTCCAGAAAAGCCTATTAATAGCCAAAGAACGCAGACAACTGCAAGATTTAGATGTAAAGTAGCATAACTTGTTAATGCCAAAATTACTACAAGTAGAAGGGTGTATGGTAGATGAACAACTGCAAGTAAGAATGCATTTTTAAAAGATCCGGCAATCGTATTTTCAAAACGTGCAATGTAAGGAAAAAGGTATAAGGTTACAATTGCATATAGGAACAACACGAAAAGAGTCAATACGCGCAGAATAGTGCCAAATGGGGCTGGGACAAATGGTAAAAATTGAAAATCAAAAAAGAGAATAGCCCCAAACAAAAGAACCATGATCCATGCAATAAGTCCCATTTTTAGATTTTTACGAAAGGCAAGAAAAAAATTGCGGACGATATAACTTTCTTCATTTCGTACAGATTTTAATGTTATAGAATATAAGGCAATAGAAGAAGCGCCAATTGTAACAATGGGGATACTGCAAAGTAAAAATAGAAAATTTAGAATGAACAAATCGGCTATTTTTGATAAAAAGCGCATAATAGGGCTGTCAAGATCAAAAAATTTCATAGTCGGTATCTCCTTTAAAATGTAAATGAAGCCGGAAACAGTCAAATGACAGTTTCCGACTTTGTGTTAAATATTATATTTTTTAATAATGGTATTCATGGTATCCCATTTTGTTTCCATATCGGATACTAACTTAAATTGCGTGCGACAGCGATCTAAGTTGTGATTTTCTCTGTGAATTTTAAAATAAGTATCTCCTTGTAAGTAATCCGTTAGAAAACGCATGCCACATTCAAAAGTCATGACTTTTGCACCCATAGGAAGTAACTCAATTTCCCTTGTTGTTAATTTTCCACCACAACCTTCAATGAATCCTTTGGCATAGCTATCAAACAATTCCATATCGCACCATATTTTATCTAAATCTTTTTCATCTTCTGCACCTGTACTTGCACCGAAACGAATCGAGTCTCCAAAGTCATTCATGGCAAGACCAGGCATAACGGTATCCAAATCAATGACACAGATTCCTTTTCGACTTTTGTTGTCGAGCATGATGTTATTTAATTTTGTATCATTATGTGTAACACGAAGTGGTAATTCGCCTTTTTCAAGCATGTCACCAAATACGTTTGCTACATCTTCATGATCGAGTACAAATTGAATTTCATCTTGAACGGAAGCAGCACGTCCACAAATATCATCAGCTACGGCTTTTTTGAATACTTCAAAACGAGCTTTTGTATCATGAAAACCTTTGATTGTTTCGTGAAGTGTTTCTGCTGGATAATCCGCCAAAAGTTTTTGGAAATTACCAAAAGAGACAGCACTTTGATAAAAATCTTCTGGTGACTCTACCTGATCATAACTTGTAGCATCTTCAATAAATGTATAGCATCTCCAATATTCGCCCTCGGAGTCTACAAAATATGGTTTTCCATTTTTTGCAGGAATGACATTTAATGTTTCTCTTTCAGGATCACCACCATTTTCCACAATTTTCTTACGAAGGAAGGAGGTTACTCCTAAAATATTTTCCATTAATTCTACAGGATTTGTAAAAATACTTTTATTCATTCGTTGGAGAATAACACGACCTTGTGTGCCATCTTTCTTTTTTAAGGTTAACAAAAACGTGTCATTAATATGACCACTTCCATAGCGAATGGCTTTCATCACGACGCCATCTAGTTGGAAGTTGATCATCGCTTCACCTCTTCCACACCAGACATTTTCTGGATAAATACCTTCATTTTTCATCTTTTGAACTGCATCTACAACAACTTGTTTATCCTCTTTATATGTTACACCATACCATTTGTCTTGTGAAATAAGTACAGAAACAGATGCCCGATTTTCTGCTAATAAATGACTGACTACAGAAGGAAGGAAATATTCACATTTTAGTGGGTTGTTTTTCAATCCTTCTTCTAGGAATGCAGAAAAGCCAGCTTTGATTTCTTGTAAAAATCCTTTTGAGAAGCCCCACATATTCATAGAAACGATGGCATCCATTGGCAATTGAGTCCATGTTGCTCCATCATCTTCCGTAAAAGCGGCGCCATCCCCTTTTTTCTCGATTCTAGTGCGTTCAGTAACTTCCACCAAATATCCATTCTCATCGACGGTACAAACACCTCTTGCAACATGTCCATTTTCTGTCAATGTATTTTTCAAATGATATCCAACCATTGTGAAACGATATTTGTCATCATCTTCGTGAGTGGATAGGAAGTCGTAGATTGTTTGAAACGCATCTCTTCCATAGTAATCATCCGCATTGATTACAGCAAAAGGACCATCTACTTCATCTATACAACTTAGAACAGCATGTGCGGTTCCCCAAGGCTTTTCCCTACCTTCTGGAATTTCAAACCCTTCTGGAATGTTAGCTAAGTCCTGGAATACATAGGAAACATCCATCACTTTAGACATGCGATTTCCAATTACTTCTTTGAAATCTGCTTCGTTTTCCTTTTTAATGATAAAAATTACTTTTTCAAAACCTGCTCTTTTTGCGTCAAAAAGAGAAAAATCCATAATAATATGCCCTTGTTCATCAATTGGATCGATTTGCTTTAATCCGCCATATCGACTTCCCATTCCGGCTGCCATAATTACAAGTACTGGTTTTTTCATTTAATAGTCCTCCTAAATTAATGTGAATTTTATTTATATAGATGTAATCATTCGTAAAGGTTTGTTACAAATGTTTCAAAATCTACAACGGTTCCCTTTGCTCTCGCTTCTTCGGCAGCAAATACAATTAAGTGATTGTTTACAGAAGTTCGGATGTCAGAAATTGAGCATCCGTTGTATTCCCCATTCAAATATTCATAAAGAGAGGTTATAATTCCTTCATCTCCACCACCATGTCCATTTGCAATTCCATCTTTTGCGACAATTGGAATTTCCGTTGTTTGTTTTGTTTCAAAGTCATAGATTGTGATTGGCGTCTTAAGATCATCCATTGCTGCACGCAATTCTCCTTTTGTTCCCATGATGTGGATAAAGCGTCCCCCTTTATTAAAAGCGTTCATGGTAAAGGTAACGGTGATATCGTCTTCAAAGATCATATTTACAGTTTGATGATCTACCACATCATTATCACACTTGAATACGCACTTTCCGTATTGTGTAGTGCGAAGCGCTTTTTCAACCATTTCATCGGTAGGATTTGCTTCTCTAGTAGAGGTTGTTCTAAACCATGTATTTTCTTTATCATCCAGATATAACTTTACAGCGTTGTATGGACAAGTGTCTGCGCTTGGGCATCCTTGGATACAGTAATCTGGAGAATCTTTTGGTGCATTTTCTTTTTTGAAGTAAGATAAGGTACCAAAGGATTGTACTTTTTTGCATTTTTTGCCAATTAACCATTGCAAAATATCCATGTCATGGCAAGATTTCTGTAGTAACATGCAAGAAGATTTCTTAGAATTTCCCCAATTTCCTCGAACAAAACTATGACTTTGGTGTACATTTCCCACACATTCTTCATGATTAATAGAAACAATATCACCAAGTTTTCCGTTGTCCAGTAGTTCCTTGATTGTAATAAAAAATGGTGTATAGCGAAGAACATGACAAACAATAATTTTGCTCCCCATAAGTTCTGCGTAATCGGCAATTTGCTGACATTCGATAGGGTTTGGAGAAACTGGCTTTTCTAACAAAATATCATACCCCAATGCGATTGCTTTCAATGTAGGATCTAGATGTTGCTTGTCCATGGTGGAGATAATTGCAACATCGGCAATTTTCCCAAGATCAAGCAATGGGGTCCAGTCATCAAAACACAGATCATCGGAAATATGATGTTTTTTCTGAATGTCTTTTCTACGGCTTTCGATTGGTTCAGCGACGGCAATTACTTTGAATTTGTCCTCCATTTTAGCCATAAGGTTGGTATATGTTTCCCCTCGATTTCCGGCGCCAATCAAAACTACTTTTAAAATTTTACTCATGTTTCGTTTCCTCGTATCATTCATATATTTTTGTTTTCAAGATGTCTCATTGGTGCTATTATATAATTATTAAAACGGCAAATCTATGCAATAAAAGTTCAAATATATGTAATTTTAGATCAAAAGAAAGGACGTATTATGTTAGATCAGAACGCATATCCACCATTTCAAATTCAGGAACAAATTCACATTACTGGATTACATTCCTTATTTCAGATTCATTATGATTGTGGATTTGAATTTTCAGGGGAAACCCATGATTTTTGGGAATGTCTGTATGTTTTAGAAGGGGAACTTTGCGTTTCCGCAGATGAACGAGTTTATAATATGACAGCAGGAGATCTTATTTTCCATAAACCACAGGAATTCCATAAATTTATAGTAAAAAATGAAGCGGGAGCTACCCTACTTATTTGGTCATATTCCGCGGAAGGTCCGCTAACCTCATGGCTACGCAATAAAGTGTTTCAGCTTTCTTTTAGCCAGAAAGAAATGATTCAATCTTTACTTGATTACATACAATCCAAAACGAGCCCGATTGATATAAGGACATTCAAATATGATTATTATTTGCTACCGTTTTCAAAATTTCCGTATTATTCTCAAATAATTGCTAATTATCTATGTCAGTTATTTTTAATTCTCGCAGAAAAAGGATCCTTGTCCACTGTTTCGTCAACGCCGGATGCTATTACTTTTCGTAATGCGATTAACTTACTAAATGCGAAATTAGATCAGCAGCCAACTGTAAATGAAATTGCAAAACAATGTAATACCAGTGAAGCAAGTTTAAAAAGAATTTTTGATAAGTATGCAGGAATTGGTGTACATCGATATTTGCTGAAGTTGAAAATAAATGTAGCAAAAAAGATGTTACAGGATGGGGTGCAAGTATCAATTGTTGCTGAACAACTGGGGTTTACAAGCCAAAGTTATTTTTCGAAAGCATTTAAAAGAGAAACAGGA
>JAHHTL010000042.1 GCA_020024635.1 Ruminococcus sp. | reverse complement strand
ACCAATGGGGATGGCATTGTAAATGCATTAGATCTTTTGAGAACGCAAAAAGACATCTTAGGTGTTAAAAAACTATCAGGCTTAGAAAAAATAGCTGCAGATAGTAGTAGAAATGGAAAAGTAGATTCACTTGATTTGTTAAAGATTAAGAAACAGATTATAGGGGCAAAGGAAATTAATCAATAGGGGAAATACGATGAAAAGAAGATACAAAATAGTAGCACTTTTTGTAAGTGTATGCATGTTAACGATGTCAGTTGGAATGTCCGTATTTGCTGCATCTGGAAGTGTAAATGTTTCCAGTGCATCTGGAAATGTAGGGGATACTGTAACAGTGAGCGCTAGTGTGTCTAGTGCAAACGGTGCAATTGGGTCGGCCAGCGTATTTTTGAATTACGATCCTTCCGCGTTAGAATTTGTCGGTGGATCCGGAGATACAAATGGCGGTGGCGGAAGTGTTAGCTATGCGAGTGTAGGAGATGGTAGTACCACTTCTCTGGGATTTTCCATGACGTTTCGTATATTAAAAGCAGGAACACATGGAATCTCAGGATCGGCGGAAGCTTACAATTGGAACGAAGAATCAATGAGTATGTCAATGGGAGGCGGTTCGGTTACGGGAAATGCACCGGCACCAGCACCGGCACCAAGTCCTGCTCCGGCACCAAGTCAGAAACCGGCCCCAAAGCCAGATGAAAAATCACAGGAAGAGAAAGACAAGGATAAAGAGAAAGACGAAGATAAAGAAAAAGATGAGAAATCCCAAAATGCAAAATTAAGTGCATTGGCGGTGAAACCAGGAAAGATGGAGCCAGCCTTTTCGGCAGAGCAGAGTTCTTATAAGGTAGTTGTTCCAAAGAATACAAAGGAAGTTTCTATTACGGCAACAGCGCAAGATTCAAAAGCAACAGTTTCTATTTCAGGTGGTAAGAATTTAAAGCCGGGTGCCAACATGGCATCGGTAGTTGTGACAGCGGAAAATGGCGAGAAACAAACATATGAATTGATCATTCAGTGTGGAGAAGAAAAAGAAGCAGAAATTAAGATTAATGGCAACAACTATCATTTGTCCGATGAATTTAAGGATGAGGAAATTCCAGTTGGATTTGAGCGATCCAAAAAAGTGATTCGGAATCAAGAAAGTATTGTTATGAAACGGGATAAAGGAAACCTTATCGTTGTTTGTTTAGTTGGAGAGAAAGAGAAGAAAGGGTTCTATCTTTATGATGAAAAGAAAGATGAATTTTATCCATTTCTTCAAATAAAAGTGTCGGATGGAAAATATATTATTCCAGTGGCGAGCGAAAAAATGGATGCTCCAGCCGGATACAAAAAAGTGATGTTGAAGTTACAAGAGAAAGAAATTCAAGCTTGGCAGGGAAAAGATAAAGATTTTTATATTATAAATGCTGTAAATGATGAAGGAATAGCAGGATATTATAGATATGATGCAAAAGAAAATACCTACCAACGGTATTTACCAGAGGATTCTAACATGGATGCCAAAGACAAGAAGGTCGATGAGGATAGTATTAAGATTCTTGGTAATTTAAGGATCGATCCTAAGTATTGCGGTGCAACCATATTGGGACTATCATTGCTTTCGCTTGTATTACTTGTTACAGTCATATGTACACTGATAGAAAGATATAGATACAGAAAATAAATAGAATAAGATGCGAAGAATATTTTTGTCATATTCTTCGCATATTTTAATTGTAAAGGAAGGAAAATAAAATGGGTATAGTAGTAGCAGGAGCGGTTTTTGTAGATATAAAAGGATTTCCGGATGGAAAATACATTAGTACAGGAAGAAATGTGGGACATATAGAATATATTCATGGCGGTGTGAGTAGAAATGTAGTGGAAAATATAGCAAATTTAGAATTAAGGCCGACATTTTTAGGGATTGTAGATGATTCTGCACTTGGCCGAGAGGTGGTAGAAAAACTGGAACGTCATAAAGTGGATACCCAGTATATCCAGACAATTCAAAACGGAATGGGGACATGGCTGGCTGTATTTGATAACAACGGCGATTTGGCAGGATCTATATCACAGCGTCCAAATTTAATGCCAATTATGAAAGTGTTAGAAGAAAAAGGAGACGAAATCGTTTCAAATGCGGACTCTATTGTTGTTGAGATTGATATGGATAAAGGGTTGATTAAAAAAATAATATCCCTTGCAGAAAAGTACAATAAAAAGTTGTATGGGGTCGTAAGTAATATGAGTATTGCAGTGGAACGAAGAGATCTTCTCCAAAAGTTCTCCTGTATGATTTGTAATAAACTAGAAGCAGGAATTTTCTTTAGTGAAGATTACAGTGAGTGCAAACCAGAGGAAATGGTAGATTTAATTTCAAAACGGGTGGTTTCAGGAAAGATTCCATCTGTGATTGTTACAATGGGGGAAGAGGGAGCCGTATATGCAGATATGCATGGCAATAAAGGATTTTGTCCGGCAAAGAAAGTAAACGTTATTGATACAACCGGCGCAGGGGATGCCTTTGGTTCCGGGGTTGTTTGTGGGCTTACTTATGGAAACACAATGAAAGAGGCGGTCGAGATTGGAAGTCGTCTCGCCGCCGCAGTGATTGTATCCACAGAGAATGTGTGCCCAAGATTTTTGCCAGAAGAATTAGGGATTAAGCGTACATTATAGAGCTTCCTCTAATCCATGAAGCCAATTTGATTTTTTGTAGTAGATAAGAAAAGCAACAGAACTTAAAAACCATGTAAGAGGGTAAGCCCAGAAAATCACATTGATCGATGGAATAAAACGTACGATCAAACTTATATAGCTTACGCGGATAATGCACCAAAATACGAGCATTACATACATTGGAACTTTTGATTTTCCGGCACCTCTTAATATACCTGCCATACAGTGGGTAAAGGCAAGAAGAAAGTAAAATAAAGTATCTGTCCTTGCTTGAGTTGTTCCAATAGAGACTACAGCCGGTGTTCTACTAAAAGCCATGATTAGTTGTGGAATAAATAGATAAATGAAAATTCCAATGAGTTCAGCAAGAGAAATGGAGCAAAGTATTCCAAATACAGCTCCTTTTTTTGCACGTTCGTACTGTCTTGCACCTAAGTTCTGACTGATAAATGTAGTAAGCGCCATGGCAAAACAGGTAATAGGAAGAAATCCAAATCCTTGAATTTTAGCGTAGGCACCACATCCAGCTACGGCCATTTCTCCAAATTTGTTGATGTTACTTTGCACAAAAATATTTGCAAGAGAAATAATGGAGTTTTGTAGTCCGGCAGGAATTCCGTTTGATACAATCTGTTTTAATAAACTAGAATGAATGCGAATTTCTTTTAGTTCCAACCGAAGCTCTTTGGGATTGGTCATAAGTTTCCGAAAACATAAAAAAGCACTTAAAAACTGTGAGATTACAGTTGCTAATGCAGCGGCGCCTACTCCGAAATGGAACACGCCGATCAATAAAAGATCGAGAGCAATATTGACAATGGAAGAAATCACAAGATAGATCAAAGGATGCCGGCTATCTCCTAAAGATTGCAAAATACCTACAAAAATATTGTACATGACAAAAGCGAGAGAACCAAGAAAATAGATTCGAAAATAGGTGATGGAGTTTGGGAGAACAGCAGGAGGCGTCCCCATAAGATGGAGAATAACTGGAGCTGCTAAAGTTCCAATTACCGTTAAAGCTATTCCACAGATGACTCCAAATGCCACGGTCGTATGGATCGACTTTTGAAGGTTCTTATAATCACCGGAACCGAAAAATTTTGCAGTGACGACACCTGCTCCAACGGAGATGCCCGTAAAGAATCCAACCATTAAAAAAATAAGATTCCCAGAGGAACTAACTGCCGCAAGAGCCGAACTACCTAAAAAATTTCCTACAATAAGGGAATCTGCTGTGTTATAAAGTTGTTGAAATAAATTTCCCCAAAAGATGGGAATTGCAAATGCTATAATACGTTTCCAAACGGAACCTTCTGTCATTCGTGTTGTAGAAGATTTTGCCATAAAAAAACCTCTCATTCTTTAGAATATATAAACTAGTATAAAAGGAATTGAAGTTATCTTCAAGTGTTTGTAGGATAAATATCAGAAATAGAAGGGAAAGGAAAAGAAAAATGTACGATACCAAGAGACTAAAGGCTGAAATTCAAGTAGAAGATTATGTGAGAGAGTATGTAGATCTCCCAACTTTTTTGGAAAAATGCAAAGAGTGTCCCAATTATGAGAAAATATGGTCTTGCCCACCTTTTTTATTTGATGCAAAACAATATTGGGAACAATATAAAAAGTTAAAGCTTTATGGAACAATGATTCTTTTTGATCCCCTCATGCGAAAACAAAAGATGTCTTTGGTTGAGCAAAATCGTATCATCAAAGAAGTTGTAGAAGAAGAAAAACGAAAACTTTCCGAGGTCTTGTGGGATTTAGAAGAGAAAATTCCAGAAAGTGTGAGTTTGTCAGCAGGAGCATGTTCCACTTGTGGGGAAGTTTGTCCAAGAAGTCAAGGAAGAAAATGTATACATCCAGATAAAATGAGATATTCTATTGAAGCATTGGGAGGAAATGTGGGACAGACAGTCAGTAATCTTTTTCATGTGGATCTTCAGTGGATGGAGGAGGGGAAACTTCCGGAATATTTCGTGCTTGTAGGAGGGCTTTTACAAAAATAAGGAATCGGAAAATCCGATTCCTTATTTTTGCATCCTGTGGTGATTTATGCTTCCACAGAAATAAAGTCAAATTTTGTGACATCAAAAAGTCCCATATCTGTTAATTTTAATTCAGGAATTACAGGGAGAGACATGAAGCATAGAGTCATAACAGGTTCCACAGATCCACTAATTCCAAGTTCTTTGAAAGCAGTTTCGTGAATAGCAGTCAATTTTTCATCAACCCAAGCTCCGCTTTGATCGCTCATAATACCACCTAAAGGCATTGGCATGGATTCTAAAACCTTTCCATCTCGAACCAAAACAATGCCACCATTTTGCTCAATGAGTTTTTCTACGGCAAAGGCAATTTCTTCATCCGAAACACCGACAGTAATAATGTTATGAGAGTCGTGAGCAATGGAAAGGGCAACAGCTCCATGCTTGATGCCATACCCCCTTAAAAATGCTGTCGCTACATTTCCTGTCATCTGATGCCGTTCCACAACTGCTATTTTGACAATATCGACATTAGGGTCTCTTATAAATTCTCCGTTTTGGTCGAGGGAGATATGGGCAAAGCCCTTTCCGGTTACGACCCCTCCTGGCATAATATCAATGACATGCACATAGTTGGATTTTAACTTCATTTTTAATTTCTCTATCGAAAAATCTTTTACATGAAAACTTCCTTGTACAGCAGTATTGTCGTATTTATGAACAGGAAGTAGATAGGTGCCACCTTCGGCTACAAGCTCGCCTTTGATAAATACTTTCTCGACTTTAAAATTTTTTAAGTTGTCAAGAAGCACGATGTCCCCACGAAGTCCAGGAGCAATGGCGCCTCTGTCATAGAGTCTGTAGCATTCAGCAGCATTTAAACTAGCCATTCGAATGGCGGTAAATGCATCAATACCTTCTTCTACGCAGATAGTAAGGTGGTTGTCAATATGTCCTTCTTCAAAAATAGTCTTTGGCTGACGATCATCAGAGCAAAGAAGACAGCGTCTGCTATTCATAGAGGTGACTCCTTTTAAAAGAGGACGAAGGTTATGGCAGGCGGATCCTTGACGAAGCAAAACGTACATTCCACGAGAAAGGCGATCGTTCATTTCTTCTAAAGTAGAACATTCATGATCGGTGTGTACCAGTGCGGCAGCATAGGCATTAAGATCCTTTCCCATGATCCCAGGGCTGTGGCCGTCAATTAATTTTCCAGATTCTTTTGCAACGCAAAGTTTCTCTAACTCACTGTCAAATGCATGGATAATTCCAGGAAAATTCATATATTCTCCAAGTCCCAAAATGCGTTCGTCTTTCAGAGGTTCTCTCATAGCTTTAGCATCAACAACAGCACCAGCATGTTCAAATGGAGTGGCTGGAACACAGGAAGGTAACATGAACTTGATATCAAGTGCAGTTCTTTCAGAAGCATTTCGCATATAATTAAGCCCCGGAATTCCACACACGTTTACGATTTCGTGGGGATCGGCGATGATGGTTGTCGTTCCATGAGGGACAAGAAGACGACCAATTTCTTCAGGACTTACATAGGAAGATTCGATATGAATATGTCCATCAATAAATCCAGGAGAAGCATAGCGCCCTTCTCCATCATATATAATTCGTCCTTCATAGTTCCCGACACCTGCGATCATTCCATCACATAAAGCGATATCTCCATCTGTAATGCTGCCATTATAGACGTCGATTACTTTGCAGTTTTTTATGACTGCGTCAGCAGGAATTCGTCCAGCTGCCACATCCAGTAATTTTTTTAAGTGTTCTTTTTGCATGATTCGTTATCTCTCCTTTCTTTGCGAATAAATATAGAAAATCGAATGATATAAGGTAGTTCAATCATATCACAAAGAAAGGAAAAATGAAACAGACAGAGGAGGAAAATAGGAGTGTTGCGGTAGGAAAAGAAAAGATTGACAAGTTAAAAAAACGTGCGTAAGATAAGAAGAAATGTGAGGAATCTTAAGGCGAAAAGGAGTACAGAAATGTTTGGTTATGTAACAATTTGTGAACCAGAATTAAAACGAAAAGATTATAGGAAATACAAGGCATATTATTGTGGACTTTGTCGTACTTTAAAAGAGAACCATGGAAACTTGGGACAGATTACACTTTCCTATGATATGACGTTTGCGGTTATTTTGCTGACATCCCTTTATGAAAGCACTACAAGGGAGGAAGAACATCGGTGTAAAGTCCATCCTTTGAAAAAGCAGAAAATGTTACAAAACGCGATTACAGAATATGTTGCGGATATGAATGTGCTTCTTGCTTATTACCATATGAAAGATGACTGGGAAGATGAAAGAAAGATTTCAGGTCTTCTAGGAACAAAGGTTTTTGGAAGAAAGATCAAAAAAATAATCCAAAAATATCCGCGCCAAAGTAAAGTGATCCAAAAAGAATTAAAGCAACTGATGGAATTGGAAAAATCAGATTGTTCAGAGATTGATTCTACGGCAGGCTGCTTTGGTCGTCTTTTGGAAGAGGTATTTGTATATCAAAATGACTGTTGGGAATCACGACTTCGAAAAATTGGGTTCTATCTAGGAAAATTTATTTACATTATGGATGCATATGAGGACTTGGAACAAGATCTCAAAGATGGAAATTATAATCCGCTTAAGCAGTTTAGAACACAAGAAAGTTACGAAGAACGATGTCATCAAATGTTGTGTATGATGATTGCAGAAGCATCCATACAGTTTGAACAACTTCCATGTGTATTGGATATGGACATTTTACGAAATATATTATATGATGGTGTTTGGATGAGATATCGTAAACTTCAGGAACAAAAGAATAGAAGCGAGGAAAAGAAGAATGACAAAGAATCCATATGATGTTCTGGGAATATCCAGCAATGCATCAGATGATGAAGTAAAAAAAGCATATAGAGAATTAAGTAGAAAGTACCACCCAGATGCAAATGTGAATAATCCACTTGCTGATTTGGCGGTTGAAAAATTTAAAGAAGTACAAGAAGCCTATGATACGATTATGAAAGAGCGTGAGCAAGGTGGAAGTTCTAACGGATACGGTTATGGATACCAGTATCAAGGTTCGACGAATCAATCTTACAATAGTCAACCAGATGCGGAGCTTCAAACGGTATACAATTATATCAATAATCGGAGATATCAGGAAGCAATTAGTTTGTTAAACCGCATGGGAACTAGAAGTAGTCAATGGTATTATTTAAGTGCTGTTGCGAATGCAAATATAGGAAACAATGTTCTGGCAAGAGATCATGCAGCTCAGGCAGTGAACATGGAACCTAGGAATATGCAATATCAGCAGCTATTGAATCAATTAGACTGGGCAAGTCGAAGATACCAGTCTACCCCGTATGGAAATGGTTATGGAATGCAGAACTCTACTTGTGGAACAGGAAATATGTGCTGTGATTTATGGTGTGCAGATAGTTTGTGTGAGTGTATGGGAGGCGATCTTTGTTCATGCATGTAAAAGCCAAAAAAGTTGCTTTAGGAGGGCTTCTTCTTGCGATCACTGTAATTTGTATGGTACTTGGCAGTGTGATTGAGACAAGTACGCTGTTTCTTTTAGCGGCGGCCTCTTATTTTGTAGGAGTAATCATACGAGAAATGGGGAAAAAGACAGGACTGGCGTTTTATATAGCCGCCGTTCTTTTGGGATTGATCATTTGTCCGAATAAATTTTATGTCCTATCATTTGCAGCGATGGGATTTTACATTCTTGTGGTAGAAATTATCTTTGATTTCATTGGAAGAATTAAGGGAAACAAGAAGGTTATCTTCTGGGGAGCAAAGTATTTGATTTTTAATTTAGAATATCTTCCACTTGTATTTGGATTTCGGAAAATTTTGTTTGGAAGAGAACTTTCACCGTTCTTGATAGCGATGGTTGTACTTGCAGGACAGGTGGGGATCTTTATTTACGATCGGGCTTATGAATACTTTCAAAGTCAGATTTGGAATAAAATTCGAGGAAAGGTTTTATAAGGATGGAATTGTATTTCGCACCCTTTGAGGGAATCAGTGGCTATGTATATCGAAATGCGTTAAATAGGCATTTTGGACAGATTGATAAGTTTTTTATTCCATTTATTCTCCCCAATCAGTTTGGAAAGCTTAGTTACAAGGAAATTAATGATATTCTTCCAGAACACAATGAAGGAATGCATGCGGTTCCGCAGATTTTAACAAATGTATCTGAGGACTTTTTGTGTACGGCAAAAATACTTGAAACATATGGATACAATGAGATTAATTTGAATCTTGGATGCCCTTCAAGAACGGTAGTGACAAAAGGTCGTGGGGCAGGTTTTTTGGCAAATCCTGAGAAATTAGATCGATTTTTAGATGACATTTTTAACCGCGTTACAATAAACGTATCTATAAAAACAAGGATTGGCATGTATGAAGCACAAGAATTTGAATCTATTATGAATATTTTTAATCAGTATCCCGTATCAGAATTAATCATTCATCCAAGGCTTCAAAAGGATATGTACAAAGGCACGCCAGATTTAGAAACATTTGGAACCTCTATTAAAAAGAGCAAAATGAGCGTGTGCTATAATGGGGATATTTTCACAAAAGAAGATTACGAAAGATTCAAAGAGAGATTTCCGGAGATCAATAAAATTATGTTAGGACGAGGGATGCTCACGAATCCAGGACTTGCACGTGAAATTCGAACCGGAATAAAAACGGATCGCGTTATTTTGAAAGCATTTCATGACGAAATTCTTGAAAATTATAAAGAAGTGCTTTTTGGAGAAAAAACAGTTTTATTTAAAATGAAAGAGTTTTGGTTTTATGTTGGAAATTTATTTCTTGATGCAGAGAAATACATCAAAAAGATTCGAAAGGCAGAAAAAATTGGATTGTATGAATCGATAGTCAATCAGTTATTTTCAGACAAAGAGTTGATATAAAATGAATATAAAGATAAAAGTCTGTAAATAATAAAAAAGCATTGACGAATCAAAAGAAAATAGGTTTAGCTCTTTTGGCAGATTTTCAAAGGAGCAAAGATTAGGGACATTTCAGTTAAGAAAGATCAACATATCAGTTGAAAGTTTTTTTGAAGCAGTAAACACAGACAAAAATTTTCGAACCCTTCGGTTGGAAAAAGAAATGGGAAAAGTTCAGCGACAGACAGAAGGGGGTAGTTGGAGCGATTCTCCACAAAGACTTGTACGTAATGGTTTGAATGTTGTGAGTCGAAAGAAAACAAGAAGGTATAACCGAAGAGAAGATATGTAATTACTGTCCCTATATCATATAGAACCTTGATATGATAAAGGAGAAAAGGCATGGAGCAGCTGTTACAACTAGATAGCAACTTACTATTACTTATCCAAGAATATTTGCGGTCAGATGTGATGACACCATTTTGGAAATTTATTACGTTCTTAGGGGATATGGGATGGTTTTGGATTACACTGTCTGTGGTATTGCTAATACCGAAGAAAACAAGGAGGTTAGGAATTACTTGTTTGATTTCCCTTGCGATTGGGACGTTAATTACCAATGTGGCATTAAAAAATATTGTGGCACGAACCAGACCATATGAGGTGGTTTCAGGGCTTCAGTTGTTGATTGACAAGCAGCCTGATTTTTCGTTTCCATCAGGACACTCATGTGCTTCATTTGCTGTTGCAATGGTTTTATACAGATTTTCTCCCAAAATGTGGGGAGTCTTGGCAGTGGTTCTTGCTTCGCTAATTGCTTTTTCAAGATTATATGTTGGAGTGCATTATCCATCGGATGTAGTGGTAGGAATTCTAATTGGTATGTTTGCATCTTGGGTTGCAATAAAGATAATAAAATTTTATGATAAAAAAAAGAACGGTTCTTAGCGAATCGTTCTTTTTTTGGACTTATCGGAAAATATGATTTGTCTCATATTTTGCCTCGCAAGTAAGTTGTATTCCTAATTTTTTGAATGTTTTAATATCTACTTCTGAAAGCATGACAGAGGTGTGAACTTGACAGCCATTTAATCGTGGTAATTGTTGAAGAGCCGTTCGTGCAAGTTTGCTATTTGCTGCGCTGGCAGACAAGGCGATTAAAACTTCATCCGTGTGTAGACGAGGATTTTTACTCTTTAGATAGTCTACCTTGAGTTTTTGAATTGGCTCAATGGATTCTGGCGAGATAATGTGAAGCTCGTGATCAATTCCGGCAAGTTCTTTAATTGCATTTAAAAGTAGTGCGGCAGAAGAACCAAGAAGGTTAGATGTTTTTCCAGTGATCATACGTCCGTCTTCTAATTCTAAAGCAGCGGCAGGGCCACCGGTTTCTTTGGCACGTTTTAAAGCGGCAGAAACTACTTTACGATCGTTTATTGTTACATTTGCTTGGTTCATAAGCAATTCGATTTTAGCTGCTTCTTCTTCAGAAGTTGTACCAAGAAGAAGTGCATTTAAAGAAGCGTAATATCTACGGACAATTTCCTGACGAGAAGCCTCTTTACAAGCTTCATCATCTACAATACACTTCCCAGCCATGTTAACTCCCATGTCAGTAGGAGATTTATATGGGCTGAACCCGTAAATTTTTTCGAACATCGTATTTAATACCGGAAAGATTTCCACATCACGATTGTAATTTACAGTTGTAACACCATAGGCATCCAAATGGAAGGGATCGATCATATTAACATCGTTTAAATCTGCTGTTGCAGCTTCATAGGCAAGATTCACTGGATGTTTCAGTGGAAGATTCCATACAGGGAAAGTTTCAAACTTTGCATAACCTGCATGAACCCCACGTTTGTGCTCATGGTATAACTGAGAAAGACAAGTTGCCATTTTTCCACTTCCAGGACCAGGAGCAGTAACAATCACTAGCGGACGGCTTGTTTCGATGTATTCGTTTTTACCAAATCCTTCCTCGCTGACAATCATAGGGATATTGGATGGATATCCTGGGATGTTGTAGTGAACGTAAACATGGATGCCAAATTTTTCCAAACGATTTTTGAAAAGTAAGGCACTTTCTTGTCCGGAATACTGAGTGATTACGACGCTTCCTACATAAAGACCATTGTCTCGGAAAGAACCGATAAGACGTAATACATCAGAATCATAGGTAATGCCCAAATCTCCGCGTACTTTGTTTTTTTCAATATCACGTGAACTGATGACGATTACAAGTTCCGCTTGATCACTGAGTTGCTTTAAAAGCTTAAGTTTGCTGTCAGGTTCAAATCCTGGAAGAACTCTTGCGGCATGGTAGTCATCAAATAATTTTCCACCAAATTCAAGATAAAGTTTGTTGTCAAACTGATTGATTCTCTGACGAATGTGTTCTGATTGTAATTTTAAATATTTGTCATTGTCAAATCCGATTTTCATGTTTTTTTCCTCTCTCTTGACGTATTCAGTTATTAGTATACTATAAAACTGCTTCTGTTTACAATATTTTCAACATCTTTTTAAATAGTTGCACAAGATTGACCCTTGATAAAATATAAAATATGTATTATTGGTAAAAATTACACAAGAAAATAGAGGAAAAACAAATTTTATTTAGTAAAATGATTAAATAATACATAAATTAGACAAGGAAGTGCATAGAAAAATTGCTATAGAATTCTTATAATTTAACTAAAATTATAAAGGAGGAATGGGTATGAAAAGAAAACATCTGCCGTGGTTAGCAATTTGCCTATCAGCCAGTATGACATTTCAGATGGCTTCTCCAGTTATGGCAGCAAATTTAGAAACAGGTGTTATACAAGAAGTGGTCGAAAGTGAAGAAGAACCAGAAGAACTAAAAGAGGCAGTAACGCAAGAAACAACTACTTCTGTACAGGAAGAAAGAGCAACAGAGCAAGAACCAAAAAATTCTGTAGAGGAGAAAGAAGATCATACAGACACAATAGAGGAAAAGGTTGGAGACGATAAAGTAGAGGCGGAAAAGAATCTTGCGAAAAATAAAAAAGTAGTTGCAAGAGAAACAAAGGGGGATCAAGAGGCAAAAGTAAATCCAGATAAACCCCTTTCAATGATAACAGATGGTATTATTGGTGACAACTCAGATAGAAATTATGGAGAGTTTTCTACCACAGGAGATTCTGTGTATGTGCAGATTGATTTGGAGAAATCAACAGATATTACAAGAATCAAATTATATAGGTACTGGAATGATCATAGAAAATACAAAGGAACAGTTATTGCAGTTGCAGAGAATGAAAGTGATTTTTCAGCAGAAGACAAGTCAAAAGTTCAGATAGTTTATAATTCAGATCAAACCAATGTACATGGTTTCGGAGAGGGAAAAGATGAGCTCTATCAAGAAACAAAAGAGGGAAAGGAATTTATAGCGAACGAAGGAACACATGGAAGATATGTCCGTATTTATGCGAGCGGAAAAGAGGGTGAGACACAAGTAGAAAAAGGAAATCACGTGAACGAGTGTCAAGTCTTTGTTCCGACTTCGACGGAAGATCCAGAAAAAGAAGATCCAGAAGTACAAAATCTTTCACAGGGAAAAAAGGCAGTTGGAAGAAAATTTGAAGATGATTCACCATTAGATGCAGAGAATGGAAAACCCTATTCTAACGCAGTAGATGGAATCATAAACGATACAAATAATTATGCAGCATTTGGGGAAGGGTATGTAGCCTCTTATTTGGAAATTGATTTAAAAGCACATTGTGAAGTTACAGGAATTGAGTTATACAGATATTGGCAGGATAGTAGAATTTACAAAGGAACAGTAATTGTTGCTGCGGATTCAAAAGAAGATTTTTCAAATCCGGATAAAAGATTTGTATTATATAATTCTGATCAAGAGAATAAGTTTCAATTTGGGAGTGGACAAGATGCACTCTATAACGAATCAGCAGAAGGATTGAAAATTGATGTCGGTGATACAAAGGTAAATCCAGTGCGCTTTGTCAGAGTATATATGAATGGAAGTAAGCAAAACGGATCAAATCACATTGTAGAATGTAAAGTGTTAGGGTATGCTTCTGAAAGCAAATATGAAGAAAAAGCGTTTGAACATGCACAGACACCAATCGAAAATGTGAGTAACCCTGATATAGCAGAGGCACCAAAGGATTTTAAAAATAGCGGGTATTATGTATCTTACATAAAAGACAAAAAACCATATGTTGTACATTCAAATGATGGAAAGACTTTAGAGACAAGCAAAGCAGTAGAACTTTCCGATAAAAATGCTATTTCAACAGATATTGTATATGACAGTAAAGAGAAACGTTTCATTGCCTACTGGGTGGATGAGGCGACATCAGAAGTTCAAGTGAAAATTTCAGATGACGGGACATCATGGAGGGAACCTAAAAAGGCAAAAGGAAAATTCAAAGAAGAAGTAACAGGAATATCTGTGTTACATAATGAATATCTAGAATTGTTCTTCCTGTATTATAATAGCGATGGAAAGACTTGGGTACGTTGGTCGAAAGATGGAGTAAACTGGAGTGAAGAAAAAAGAGACACAGATTTTGGAATTCCATCGAAAGCACAGGATGTTCAGTTTATCGAAGAGATCAAAGAATACTGGGCATTGATTCAAGGTGATAGTAATGGAAAAGATGTTCTATACATGGCAAAATCGAAAGATGGTATGCATTGGAAGAAAGTAGGAACACAATCCTTACTAGAGGCAGGAAACTTAGATTGGAATAATCAAGGGATTACTCGTTCCACGTTCCTTTACAATACAAAAAACCATAAACTAATACTATGGTATGCAGCAAAGGGAGATCAGAAATTTGGAGTAGGTGTTACAGAAAATACCTTAGATAAGGTTAATAAGTCACTCTATGCAGATGAGTTTTACGAAACAGACTATAATATAGTGAAATCAAAGGGATTCATATTGACAGCAGACAAGCCTGTTTTAGAAGCAAAAGGGGACACGACAGACACAACAAGAAAATGGTCCACAGGTGGTGGTACATATGATCCAGAGAATTTAGAAACAGATATGAATGTAAAATATACATCATCTGATGAAAAGATCGCTACGGTCGACCCATGGGGAAAGGTGACAGCAGTTTCAGATGGAGCGGTTTTAATTACAGGAACAACGCAAGAGGGTTCGGAAACAGATATTTTAATCACAGTAGGTGAGCAGAAAAAAGAAAAAGCAAGACATGTGATCAGCAGAGAAAAACCATTGTATCTTGCAAACTATTACTGGGCAGATGGCGCTGATTCAGACAAAATCAGTGAAGGAAATGCGAAAGACAATTACATTTCAGATGAGTTAAATCCAGATGGAACAAGAAAAATAGGAGATGATCCATTAAAATTATGGAATAGCGTTCCAGACGATTTAAAAGAAAACACAGTGATTCTCTTGATTGGGGAAAGAAGTATTCGCGATGACATTATCTTAAAGGATACACAAGATGTCAATGCTGTTCGTCAGTGGTACAAAGATCAGGTGGAATTTTGTAATAAGCATCAAATTCCTTGCGCTGTTCAGAATTTGAATGGAGAAACAAGTACTTTTGATAGAATTCCATTAAGTTTTTGGAAAGAATTAGCAGAACAAAATGAGTATCTTGTAGGATTTAATGGTGCAGAATTATATAACCGTTTTAGTGGAGGAGCAATCAACAATGCCGATGAGCATGTGGCAGATTTGATCCGAATCGGTGCTTCACTTGGAGTTTCTATGATGTGGACAGACACAAATACATTTGGGGAACATGGAGTACTTCTTGACTGGCTGGAAAAAGAAAATAGCCATCTGTCAAGCGCAATGTTAGATAACCATGAATATATCTCCATGATGTACAAAGAATCTTATGGAAGTCCAGTAACAGATGCTCTTTTATTGGGATTATGGCTGACAGGTTATTGCGATAGCTGGGGTGTTGCTTCGGACTGGTGGCATTGGCAGCTTGATGGAAATCAAACATTGTTTGATGGACCAGGTACACTTGGAGGCTGGGGACAGTGCCAGATTTTACCAGAAAATATGTATTCACAGGATATTATTCGAGTAGCAAGTATGGGAGCAACCGCATATAAAAATGAACCGCAATTCTATTCTGTGGCTACCGTAGGAGAACGGACTCCTGCATATCAATATTCGATTATGCCAACGTTACAAAAAGTATGCTCAGGTGCAATTGATATTCCGACCAAAGAGGAAGTATTAGAGCGTACAAAATTGATAGTAAAAGGGCAAGAGGATTATGCAAATGTCATTTATGATATGAGCGTATCCAATTTATATCCAAAAACAGGTCAGTATGGAATTGTACCAGTTGTACCGAATAATGTTCCAGAAGATAGGTTGGAAGGCTTTGATGTAGTAGTTGATGGATATAAACTGACAGAGGAAAAATTAAAAGAGACGTATCCAAAAGAAAAGTATGCAGGGACAGCATGGGCGGAGAATTATGGAGATACATGGTATCTGATGAATTCATCAGAAGATAAAAATGTGGATCAATATGCCGATATTGTTGTAGGCGGTGTAGGAATGAATGTTACAATGACTCCGCATACTTACAGTGTAATCACAGACCGAAAAGGCAAAGGACTTGATGTAATATTAAGTAACTATAGACTGGATAAATCCGAACTAACAAACGGAGAATATTCTCTTAGAGAGGACAAAAAAGACGTATATCACTATATTTGGAAACAAATTGAGCGTATGAAAAAAGATGAAGGGCATGACAAAGAATTGAGAGATACGACTTTTGTTATCAAGTCACAGGAAAAGCCGATTTTAAAATTCAAAAACGATGGAAAGAATTCTTATGCTCCTGATAATTATACGCGTCCATATGTCTATACAGATGTAACAGGTTCAGCAGGAAATTGGACCGTGACTGTCAAACATAATGGATTTGTAGAGTTTACCATTTATTCGAATGAAGAGGAATGGGAAGAAATTGGTCCAAGTACTCCAGTGAAAAATATTCAAACAGTTGCAAATCTTGATCAAATAGTTGTACCATATGGGACAGAATTCAAGGATTTGAAATTACCAAAGACTGTAGAAGTGACATTGACGAATGACGCAAAGGCAGAGGTAAATGTAACGTGGAGCGCCAAGACCTATAAACATGATCTGGCTGGTATTTACGAACTTGTTGGGGAGTTAGAATTAAATGACGGAATAGAAAATACAAATAATCTTCAAGCCAAAATAAGTGTGGAAGTACAGCCAAAAGAAACAAAGCCGAGCAAACCGGATTCTTCTGAGCAGACAGGTAAACCGGATTCTTCTGAGCAGACAGGTAAACCAAATACAACAGATCAAACAGGTAAACCAAATGTCACAGAGCAAACAGATAAAAAAACGCCAACTAGTACACCAAAGACAGGAGATTCATTAAAGAATGTTTATGTATGGACAACAGTTGTGTTGGGGGCAGGAATTAGTGTTTTTACATTGGCATATTACAAAAAAAGAAAACAAAATAAAAAAGAAAAATAAAATGGGAGATTAGAAGAATTTTAATATCGTCAGTCGCGTTATGGCTGGCGATATTTTTATTGTTTTGAGCATTCTATTTTGTGTTTACAATATTTTCACAATCTTTTTATTGATTTATGTATACATGGAATCTATAATATGAATAGTGGACTTTTAGGAGGAAAGTAATGGATAATCAAAATAATAATAACAATAAAGATCCTAAAAAGAAAAAACAGGGTCTGGGAGTTGTCTTAATGACAACATTACTGACTTTTTTTGTGGTAATGGGATTGTACTCAATGATGCAGGGAAAGAGCCCGGAAAAGATCAGCTATGATAAATTTCTAAAATTAGTAGAAGATAAAAAGGTAGAGAAAGTTCTTATTGGCCCTAATAAACTTTACATTACGTTGAAAGAAAAGGCAAAGAAAGATAAGGATCCTGCTGCTGAATTTATGAAAGAGTTTACGGGAAGTAAAGAAGAAAAGCAGCCGGATTATTTCACGGGTGCAGTAAGAGATGACAAGCTTGTGGATCGACTTGACAAAGCAAATGTAAAGTTTGAGCAAGATCCGCCAGATACCATGTCGGCGATGATTTTCGAAATCTTCCTTACACTAGTACTTCCATTTATTCTTTTATTTGTACTTTTTAATTTCCTTATGAAGCGTATGTCAAAAGGTGGAGGCATGATGGGAATTGGAAAGAGCAATGCGAAAGTATATGTAGAAAAAGAGACAGGTGTGACGTTCCACGATGTGGCTGGGCAAGATGAAGCAAAAGAGTCTTTACAGGAGGTTGTAGATTTTCTACATAATCCGGGAAAATATACTGGAATCGGAGCAAAGCTTCCAAAGGGAGCTCTTTTGGTTGGACCGCCGGGGACAGGTAAGACACTTCTTGCCAAGGCAGTTGCAGGAGAGGCAAAGGTTCCATTTTTCTCCCTGTCAGGATCTGCTTTTGTTGAAATGTACGTAGGAGTTGGTGCTTCACGTGTGCGTGATCTTTTTAAGCAGGCGCAGCAGATGGCTCCATGTATTGTTTTCATTGATGAAATAGATGCCATTGGTAAGAGCAGAGATACAGCGATGGGAGGCAATGATGAAAGAGAACAAACATTGAACCAGCTGTTGGCAGAGATGGATGGATTTGATACGAATCAAGGTCTTTTATTGTTGGCAGCGACAAATAGGCCAGAGGTACTAGATCCGGCTTTGTTAAGACCAGGACGTTTTGACCGACGTATTATTGTGGATAAGCCAGATTTAAAAGGACGTATTGACGTATTAAAGGTACACTCCAAAGATGTGAAAATGGATGAAACGGTTGATTTAGAAGCAATTGCTCTTGCTACGTCAGGGGCGGTAGGTTCAGATTTAGCGAATATGATTAATGAAGCTGCCATTACAGCTGTTAAACATGGCAGAAAAGTTGTGAGTCAAAAAGATCTTTTTGAGGCAGTAGAAGTTGTTTTAGTTGGTAAAGAAAAGAAAGATCGAATCATGAGTGAAGAAGAACGAAAGATTGTTTCTTACCATGAAGTTGGTCATGCACTTGTAAGTGCACTTCAAAAAGATTCTGAGCCAGTACAAAAGATTACCATTGTACCAAGAACAATGGGGGCATTGGGGTATGTAATGCAGACTCCAGAAGAAGAAAAATTCCTCAATACGAAAAAAGAACTAGAGGCAATGCTTGTAGGTGCTCTTGCAGGGCGTGCAGCAGAAGAAATAGTTTTTGAAACAGTAACAACAGGAGCGTCTAATGATATTGAGCAGGCAACCAAAATTGCCAGAGCGATGATTACGCAATACGGTATGTCTGAAAAATTTGGTCTGATTGGTTTGGAGTCGATTCAAAATCGATATCTTGATGGGCGTCCAGTAATGAATTGTGGAGAAGCAACAGCAGCGGAAATCGATGGAGAAGTGATGGATATGCTCAAAAAAGCATATGCTGAGGCAAAAAGACTTTTGAATGAGAACCGCGAGGCGTTGGATAAAATAGCAGCTTTTCTTATTGAGAAAGAAACAATCACAGGCAAGGAATTTATGAAGATATTCCGTGAAGTAAAAGGAATAGAAGAACCAGAAGAGAAGTCAGAAGATTCCAAAAAGAAAGAAGTTCGTATTGCGATGAAACCTTCTACAAACTTACAACAGCAAGAAGAGGAAGCAATCGAAACTCTGGAGGAAGAGAAGAAAGACGAATAAAGGAAAAGCAGGTAGGATT
>JAHHTL010000041.1 GCA_020024635.1 Ruminococcus sp. | reverse complement strand
GGTTTTCCCATTAGTGTGAAAATGGTAAGAATTTCAATAATTTTTCTAAAAGTGTAAATTTTTTTTCAGCAAAGTATGTTGATTTATGTATAGTATTGTGAATAAAATAATCCTGACTGTCATATGGAAGTTTGGATAAACAGGTTTTACGCTTAAATACCCCATCGCTTGTTATATTACTAGCTTTTATATTGTCTTTTAATTGCGATGAAAGAATCCGTAACAACTCATTTTTCATTTCTTTAGATTCAACAGGACAAGCAATCTCAACTCTGTGGTGTAAGTTACGTCCCATGAAATCCGCAGATGAGATATAAATTTTTGATTTGTCACCTTTTCCAAAACAATAAATTCTTGCATGTTCCAGAAAACGGCCGACAATACTTGTAATATGAATATTTTCAGTATACCCTGTTATTTCCGGTAAAAGGCAACAGATTCCACGTATAATTAGGTCAATGTGTACTCCTGCTTGCGAAGCTTCCACAAGTTTTTCAATGAGCTCACAATCAGTAAGTGAGTTGATCTTAATACATACATAGCCGTCTTCTCCATTTTTAATTTGTTCCTCTATTAAGCTTATAACAGAGTTTTCAATTCCTTCTGGAGAAACCAAAAGTTCTTTGTATTGACCGTGTAAATTATTAACCAGCAAATTTTGGAAGAAGGCCGTTGCATCTTCACCAATAGATTTGGAAGCTGTAATTAAACTTAAGTCAGTATACATCGTATTTGTTTTTTCGTTATAATTTCCAGTACCTATCTGAGTGATATAATGTAGTTTTCCTTTATTTCTTAGTGTGATTTGACAGATTTTACTGTGGCATTTGAAATCTTCCACACCATAAAGAATCTGACAACCGGAATTCTCTAAGATTTTTGACCATTGAATATTATTTGCTTCATCGAATCGAGCGCGCAGTTCCATCATTACAATCACCTGTTTTCCATTTTCAGCAGCACGACAGAGGAGACGGGCAATTTTGGAAGAAGATGCAAGACGATAAATGGTTATTTTTATAGAGACCACATTCTTGTTTTCAGCAGCTTCTGATAATAACTTTAAAAATGGTTCTGTAGAATCATAAGGGAAAAATAAAAGTTTATCACTTTTTTGTACTTGGTCAATGATTGCATGATTTTTGTTGATACTTTCTGGCCATCGAGGAGTATGTGGTGTATAAAGTAATTCTTTTTTTTGGTTGTCATTTAAGAGGTCTTGAAGTTGAAAAACATATCCCATTTTAAGAGGACAAGAATCTACATAAGCATATTTACTATCTACAGAGGCTATATTTGCAAGCCGTGCCAAGAAGCTTTCAGAAATGACATTGCTAATTTCGATACGAATGACATTAAGATGGTCACGATTTTTTAATAAAGAAGTAACTCTGCTTCGAAAATCTGATGCAACATCTTCAAATTTTTCATCATCAAAACTTATGTCTGCATTTCTTGTTACAGATGTCACCACACATTCAACTACATTATAAGAACCAAACAATTTAGAAATAAATTGCATAATGATATTTTCGATACGAATATATCTTAAAGTTTCGTTGTTGGATAAAGTAACAAAATTTGGAAGTGCATCTGGAATAGGAATCAGTCCAATGGAATTTTTATGTTGTTTATCTTCTAAAAATGTAGCCAAATATAATCGTTTGTTGTCAAGATGAGGAACGGGATGATGGCTGCCAATAATAATTGGAGAAATAATAGGTAATATATTTGCTTTATAATACTGTTTGATATAGATTTTCTCATCACTGTCCAGTTCGTCATACTTAAGATCTATAATTCCATGGTTACGAAGTTCAAGATTTACAGTAGAAAAAATATTTCTTTTGAGTTCAATCAAAGGTGGAATAGCTTCATAGATTTTTTCCAATTGTTGAGATGGTGTCATACCGCTTCTTTTATCAATATCGTCAGGACATGCAGATTTTAAATCAAAGAGGCTCCCAACTCTGACCATAAAAAATTCATCTAAATTACTGGAAAATATAGAAATAAATTTTAAACGTTCTAATAGGGGTAAAGTAGAATCATTCGCTTCTTCTAATACTCTCTGGTTAAATTGAAGCCAACTTAATTCTCTGTTTTGGGTGAATTTATAGTTGTTTTGTTTGATTGAATAATTTTCTTGCATAAAAATCCCTCTCTAATACCATAATTGCTGACTATAATTTTTTTAGAATTATAGAGCAGTAAAATGTTTTTTAATATGAAAAGTCCAGGAATGATCGTATGAATTCTGTCGGGAGCGGTACGTAAAATCATTCGGATACTTTTGTTACTGTTGCTTGTTAAAAGATTGAATATATGATTTACCTGCTTACTTGTAAGAGTGTTGCAGTCCTTTGGAAGTTGATAGATTTTTCTGGCAAGTTTCATGGTTGCTCTTGCCGTACCGCCAACACAAATGAGAGGCGCATTAGGAGTACAGGTTATATCTGATTTTTTAGGCAATTCACTCATAATGGCATGGGAAATATTGGCTAATGATTTTTTCCCTGGAATAATTTTTTTTACGTTATTTTTATATAGATTTAGTGATCCGATTCTATAGCTGGCAATACTAATTGGAGCGTTATTTGAAAAAGATATAATTTCTGTTGAAGCACCTCCAATATCTGTAAAGGTTCCTTCTGAAATATCAGGAAATTCAAGTTTTGCACCGTTGTATCCAAGAAGCGCTTCTTCACTTTCGTCAATAAGTTCAATGTGAAAACCAGAAGTTTCATTTAATAGTTTCATTACTTTTTCTGTATTTTCTATATTTCTAAGGGAAGCAGTAGCAAATACAGATACGTTTTGAACGGATAGGGAAAGTAAAGTGTTTTTAAACTCTAAAAGTGCCGATTGAGCCACTTCAATTCCGGCATCTGAAAGTTTCCCTTTTTCAACATATCCTGCCAAACCAGCCATGATTTTTGAATGAAAAAGTGGTTTGAAGTTAAATCCATTGATTTCATATACAGTTAATCGAATAGAGTTAGAGCCAATATCTATTAAAGAATAATTCATTGTTTTCCTCGTTTCCTTTTAAAATTTTGCGTCTCTTTTAGTGTAGGATATTTTGTCCTTACAAACTATCATGTTTCTGTAAAAAAAATGTAAAATAAAGGTAAAAAATTTGTCGTATGGAAGATGGGGTGAGAAGGAGCCGTTTTTTGTAATAGTTACTATTTATCTATGGAGGAATTTAGAATGTGGCTATTATCAGTTTGAAATTTTTTGGGAGAATAGCCAGTATATTTTTTAAATACTTTACTAAAATATAAAGAATCTTCATAACCGATATATGCTGCGATATCTTTTATTGAAAGAGAATTAGAACAGGAAAGTAGTTCTTTTGCCTTTTCAATACGCAGAGTTGTTATATAATCGGCGGGAGAAACATTCTTATATTCACGGAATATCTTACTTAGATATGCAGGGGTAAAATTAAAATAATCCGCAATAAGCTTGGTGTTGATCGGGTCTTTATAATGCTCTTTGATGTAATGATCGATACGTAACAAGATCATTTGTTTATTGTTGTTATCATTTTCTTCACTTAGCATCTGGAAGAGTTCTGTAAAATGAACTTTTAATTTCCGGTACAAAGCCTCATAGGATGTTGACAAATATAAAAGATCGTTTACCGGTGTACAAATAGGTTCTTTTTCTTTGTTGATTTTTGGAACACACAAAGAAAAGCACTGTGTAAACAATAAATCAAGAAGCCTTTGAATTAAGGACTGCGTCAAAGCATTTTTTTGCATCAGACGTAAACAGGATTGAAGTTCATTTTCAAATAAGGCGATATTTTTGGACTGAAACAGTGCAACTAATTTATCTATTTTAGCGTAAAAACGACTCATGTCAATATTACACACAGAATCAGAAGGATCACACAAAAGTTGAGACTTTGCAAATCGAATGTTCTTCTGTAAATCGTTCTGTAATTGTTGAATATAAGACGAAATATTATGGATGTTAACGGGTTCATTGATTGTGACTATGGTGATAGGTATTTTATCGGTTAATTCTTTTATCAGTTTGTTTAGAGTATGGTACAAGTTTAAAAAGTTTTTTTCAGTTGTAGATACGAGCAAGGTTCTTTCAGAGGAAGAAGAGCCTTTAATCAGCCAGTAAGTATTACGGGTTTCTGAAAAGATTTTCTGAAAATGGTCTTCATCAATTTTTTTCCATTTTTTATCCATTGTTTCCGAATATCTGTACGTATTACAGGGGTAAGAACCAAGACAGATATAAGAAAGATAATAATGCGAGAGATTGGAGGCATCGGAGAGATAAGAACCAGAATGAATGGAGTTGTCAGGCATTATATTTTCTATACATTTTTTTTCATAGGAACGCTTTAGGACGTTATGAAGTTCTGTTTCATCGATAGGTTTTAAAAGATAATCATATACACGAAGTTTTAGCGCTTTTTGGGCATATTCAAAATCACCATATCCGGAAAGGATAATACCTAAAATATGAGGATAGTTCTGTGAAACAGATTCCAAAAGTTCCAGCCCATCTACAACAGGAAGATGAATATCTGTAAGAAGAATGTCTACCGAATCATAGTTGGTTTCTAAAAACTGTAATGCATCATATCCATTGTAACAGCATTTAATGACATGATAGTTTTCAGGAAAAGATAGAATTATGGAATTTATTTCCCTTAGAATTGGCGGCTCGTCTTCAACAATCATTATGTTCATCATAGTTAACTCCTCTCAATTCGATTTTAGTTCCGCAGTGTTCTAGCCTAGATATTTTATATGAAAAGTCATCTTTAAAAGAAAGATTAAGACGTGCGATAGTATTAATAAGCCCCATTTTTCCGATTGATAATTCGTTAATGGTATCCGAAGGATTGTTTAGGAATTCGGAAACTCTGTTTTTTAGTATCTCAATTTCTTCTGTAGTAATACCATAGCCATTATCGGAAATGGAGAGATACCAGTAGGAATCTGTCTGCCAGCATTTTATATGAATTTTCCATATAGGCAGTACTTTCTTAAACCCATGCTGGAAACAGTTTTCCAGAATAGGCTGGATAGACAGTTTGATGATTTTTTTAGAAGTCGGATCAAAGCCGGGTTGTATGTCTATCTTATATTCAAATAAATCTTCGTAACGTATTTTCATTAATTTTAAATATAATTCAGACTGCTCAAGTTCCGTATCCAAAGATACGAGTGACTGCTCATGTGAAGAAGCGTAGCGGAGCATCTTTGAAAGATAATCACAAATATTACAAATCTGTTTCGTGTTATTTTCTTTGGTCATGGCTTTGATGATTGCCAGTGTATTATAAAGAAAATGAGGATTCATTTGTGACTGAAGAGCAATGAGATTGGATCTTAATTCACAGGATTTAATCCTCAGATTTTCATCAATGGATACGGTCAAACGGTTACACATCTGTGAGAATGACTTGTATAATTTGTCAACTTCATTTATACCGGTTTTCTTTGAAGTATCGATTTTAAGATTGTCTAATGACACAGTTTCGATCTGTTTGATCAGTGTGCATAATGGCTTTGTAGTGTGCTTTGCGATAACAAAGATCACATATGTCATGATTGATAAAATCAAGAGACTTGTAAGTATAAGTGAGAAAACAAATGGCAGTATAAGACGGTACACAGAAATCTTAGATTGGTAGAGGCAAAGAGTGTATCCGCAATTTAACTCTTGTTTTGTAAGGATGTAGTTTTTGGGATCAGAAGAAGAATCTTCCTGTGATCTGTTTGTAATCAAAGGAGTTCCATTCTGATCTAGGATATTGTAAGAATAGGGTGCATTCGTATCTAAAATAGTTAGAAACAGGCTTTCGGGACATTGTATTTCCACAATACCAACCCCAAGACTTAAATGGGAAGGATGAAAAATTTCGCGATACAAAGATACAAATTTTTGGGGCTTTACGGTTAAATAATCTTCTTCAGCAAAAAGAAGAAAAGGCTTACATTGATTTAGTGGCAGAGAGGAGTACCACATTTGATAATCAGGATTTGATACATGATTATTTAACACTGAAAAATTTACAGGGATTCCGGTGGTTAGAAAATTCCCTTTCTGATTAAAGAGATTAATTCGGAATCGAGTCGAGCTGTTGGGAATCGTTACTGCGGTAAGCGTATCCATAACTGCATTTGAAAGATATTTTTGAGGATTTTCTATTGTATTGTCAAAATACAGGGAAGAAAATGCATTGGTAACATTCGGATTTGATGAAATAAATAGTGCAAGATTGTCCATATCATCAATTAATTTATCAATCAGCTGGCCGGTCGTTACCGTGATCTGCTCTTGGGAAGTTCGATTTTCATGCATCAGATTTTTGTAGAGAGTGCAGGACACGATTCCGGTGCAGAGACTGATTATGAATATTACAACAGTAGAAATATTAATAAAAAGTCTGGTGTGAAAAGGATAATTTATTTTTTTCATTCTATGAGGAAACCTTTCTTTTTGAGAGATATGTTTATTATAGCAAAACAGATGAATTCTACAATTTGATTCTACTTTTTTCCATATTTTTGCACAAAAATTTCCATTGGAAAAGAAAAGCCAAATTGTATAATTTGAGTATAATCATTAAGGAGGACGGAAACATGAAAAGAAAATTAGTGAAATCGCTGATTGCCGGAGGCATTGTAACAACCATGGTTCTAACTATGGCAGGATGCGGGACCCAAAAAGAAACCAGTAAAGAACCAGTGGCAGCAGCAACGGTTGAAGATCTTAAGGGAAAGAAAATCTCATTCTTAACAAGTCAGGGTAAATTCTTCGAAGAATATAATACAATGGCAGCAGCAATGAAGGAGAAATATGGATGTGAAGTGGAATTTCAGGTTGTACCAGATAACGAATATTACTCCCTATTAAAAGTAAAGCTTTCAACGGCAGAAGTTCCAGATGTATTTGAATACAACTATCCGACACACAATGAAGAACTTGGAGTGGCGAAATATTGTGAAGATTTAAGTGACCAGCCATGGGTTGAGAAATTAATTAACCCAGATCTGGTAAAAGATAAAGAGGATGGAAAACATTATGCACTTCCAAAAGAGTCCTCATCTACATACATGGCTGTATATTACAATAAAGATGTTCTTTCAAGCTGTGGAATCGAAGATCCGCATCCCACAACCTATCAGGAATTCATCGACATCCTTGATACAGTCAAAGCAAAAGCGCCAGATGTTACCCCATTATATATGACAAACGCTGACACATGGACAACCCAGATCTTTATGACAGCCGGTGTCCCTGTGACATTAGGAGACAACGCTTCTAACGTTTATGATTCTATTCTTAAAAATGAAACGAAGTTTACGGATGTACCGGCATTTACAGATGTATTAAGCGATTATGTCGATTTAATCAACGGCGGCTATGTAAATGAAGATCATTTATCAGCGGGATATGATACAGCAGCAGAAAAATTAGGAACAGGACAGGCAGCAATGTATCTTACAATCGAAGGTTGTGTGGTGGATGCATTAACCAAATATCCAAATGCAAATTTGGGCTCATTTGTCATTCCGTTTAACGATGTAGATATGCTTCCAACAGGAGCATATGTTCAAGGATTGTTTGTTCCTTCGGAAGGAAAACAGGTTGGGATTGCCAAGGCGTTTTTAGAGGCATGGTCATCTCCTGAAATTCAGAATATTTATTATAAAACAAAACCAGGATTCCCGGCATTAAATGATACAGATGGGGGAGAATCAGCAGAGTGTATCCAGAGTTTAGTAGACGAATATATTGCAACAGGAAATTACACATATGAGTTAAATGATCAGATGGCTCTTGCAAGTGCAATCTGGCCTGATCTTTGGAACTACTATGTAGAAGCAGCTTCGGGAGTGAAAACACCAGAAGAAGTATTTGAAACATTTCAAAAACAGTATGTTGACTATATGCAGCAGCAGGGAATTGAAGGATTTTAGATTCTCTTTTTAGGAAGGAAATAATATGAGCAAAAACAGTAAAAAATTTTATCCAAATTATTTGACCTATCCAGCCATAGTTTTATTTCTTGTTTTTTTTGGAATTCCGATTATTGCCGGTTTTGTAATGAGTTTTACGGATTGGAATATCAACAGATTGTATGAACCGAAATGGATCGGTTTTAAAAATTTTCAGTATTTATTTCGGGATGAATATTTTCTACTGGCATTGAAAAATACAGTTCAGTTTGCTGTGATAACAACCCTTTTCATCATTGTTATTGGATTAATACTGGCTCTTATATTAAACAGTATGGTCTTTTGGAAAAGCACATTCCGAACAATTTTTTATTTACCAGCCGTATTAAGTCTTATTGTAATCGGTATTGTATTCACTTCAATATTAAAAATGGATCAGGGTGTTTTCAATCAGTTTCTTACGTTTATAGGCTTGGGAAATCTTGCGAAGGACTGGCTTGGAAATCCAGACACAGCGTTTGATTCCGTTATTGTTATGCAGATATGGAAATGGTCAGGCTTTGCAATGGCCATCTTCCTTGCAGGGTTGCAGGGGATTCCAAAAGAATATATGGAAGCTGCGAAGATTGATGGGGCTAATGCATGGCAGAGATTGAAAAATATTACATTCCCATTACTTGCTCCTGCATTTACAGTCGTTGTTACCATGAATGTAATTGGTGGATTTAAAGTGTTCGAGCAGGTTTATGTATTGACAGGAGGGGGACCTGGAAATTCCACGCAAGTTTTAGGGACCTATATTTACAAAGAATTCTCCAAAGGTCTTCTGGGTAGATCAACAGCTATGGGACTGATATTATTTGTTTTAATTTCTGTAATTGGAGTTCTTGTTAACAAAGGATTAAAGAAGAGGGAGGTGAATCTGTAATGAAAAGACAATCAAAAGAAAAGTTCACAAAGTTAATCTGTACAGCGGTAATGGTCATTGTGAGTCTGACCATCATCATCCCTCTGTTGATTATGATCTTAGGATCAGTAAAAAATCCTGCAGAAGCGCAGCAGTTTCGTTTAAGTCTGCCAACACAATGGCATTTTGATAACTATGCATATGTAGTGAAAGAGGGAGGAATCGCAAGAGCTTTCTGGAACAGTACAATGATTACAGTAGCTGTAACAGTGATTGTGCTTATAAGTGGAAGTTTATGTGCATTTATAATTTCAAGAAAACAGACAAAATTTACAGCTTTTGTATATAACCTGTTTTTACTTGGTATGGTATGCCCGATTCAAATTGTAACAACCTTTGGGTTATTAAAAGCATTAAATCTGACGGGAACGTTTATTGGGGTTATCTGTGTTGAAGCAGCGATGTTGTTGCCATGGACAATATTTACGTTAACAGGATTCATAAAAAATGTGCCGAGAGAATTAGATGAAGCAGCATTTATAGACGGAGCAACACCGGTAAGAATGTTTTTTGTGGTTGTTCTTCCATTACTGAAACCGATTATGGCAACAGTACTTGTTACAACAGCCATGGGTGCATGGAACGAATTCATGGTGCCATTATACTTCTTTAATACATCCTCTAAATGGACTATGCCTTTGACAGTGTACAATTTCTTTGGCCAGTATTCAAGCAATTGGAATTATGTATTTGCGGACCTTGTATTAACAGCACTACCGATTACGATTTTATATTTAGCATGCCAGAAATACATTGTAGAAGGTGCAACAGCAGGAGCGGTGAAAGGATAGGTTAAAAGAAATGAGTGATTTAAGATTCAGACAGGTTCATCTTGATTTTCATACATCAGAAAAAATAAAATACATTGGCGAAAGTTTTGATAAAAAAGAATGGCAGGACACTCTTAAAATTGGGCATGTGGATTCCATTACAGTTTTTTCAAAATGCCATCACGGGTGGTCATACCACCCAACTAAAAGAAATGAAATGCATCCAAATCTTAAATATGATCTTCTGAAAGCGCAGATAGATGCATGTAAAGAGATAAATGTAAAAACACCAGTTTACATTTCAGCCGGACTGGATGAAAAAGAAGCTGTACGCCATCCAGAATGGTTATCAAGGCAGGCAGATGAGACTACTACATGGGTAAATGGGTTTGTGCATGAAGCAGGGTTTCATTTAATGTGCTTTAACACGGGCTATATGGATCTTCTTCTTGCACAGATTGAGGAAGTAATGCAGAAGTATCAGCCGGAAGGGATCTTTCTTGATATTGCAGCAGTTCACCCATGCTACTGTTCCAAATGCCGCCAAGATATTCTAAATAGAAACAAAGATCCAAGAGATATGGAAGCGGTAATGGAACAAGCGGAAATTGTATATAGAAACTATGCGGAAAAAGTGGAAGCTATAGTTAGACAATATAGTGATACTTGTACAATCTTCCATAATGCCGGCCACATTACAAGAGGAAGGAGAGATCTTGTTAATTATGATTCGCATTTAGAATTAGAAAGTCTTCCTACAGGCGGATGGGGATATGATCATTTTCCAATGTCTGCAGCTTATGTACGAAATTTTGGGAAAGATTACCTTGGCATGACAGGAAAATTTCACAATTCATGGGGAGAGTTTGGAGGGTTTAAACATCCAAATGCTCTTAAATATGAGACCAGTCTGTTACTTTCTCTTGGAGCAAAATGCTCTATAGGTGATCAGCTTCATCCTCTTGGAAAACTTGACAAAAGTACATACGAACTGATTGGTAAGGCATATAAAGAAGTGGAAGAAAAAGAAGAATGGTGTAAAGGAGCAAAAAATCTTTCTGACATTGCTGTTTTGGGGGAAGAAGCAGTTAATGCAAAGGTTTCAAACAGAGAGGAACACAGACATAGCGATATTGGAGTAAACAGAATGCTCCTGGAAGGAAACTATCTTTATTCATTTATAGATCTTGAATGTGATTTTAATGATTATAAACTTATTATTCTTCCGGATGTAATAAAATTAAATACAGCGCTAAAAAAACGTCTGGAAGAGTATCTGAATGCAGGGGGAAAAATTCTTGCATCAGGACAGAGTGGACTTGCTATTAATAAGGAAGCGTTTGTGTTAGATTTCGGGGTGGAATATCTTGGAAAAGGGAAATTCAATCCGGATTATCTTGTACCCAAATTTGAACTTGCCACAGGGAAATCAGCCCATGTAATGTATGGACAGAGCCATAGAATAAAGCAAGTGAAAGGAGAACTTTTTGCTGAAAAAGAAGGGACATACTTTAACAGAGATGTGTATTCCTTCTGCTCTCATCAACATACACCAAATGATCCGCAAACAAGAGAAGCAGCCGCTGTAATCTCGGATAATACAGCTTATATCAGCTGGGAAATTTTTTCTGATTATGCGAAGAATGGTTCACTTCATAATAAAGAACTTGTATTGCATGCACTTGATCAGTTGTTAGGAGAAGAAAAAACAATACAGACAAACTTCCCTGACAGAGGGGTAACCACATTAACATATCAGAAAGATCATGACAGATATATTCAGCATTTTGTTTTTGCACATACAACCAACAGAGGGCAGTACTCTTTTGGAGGAAATACAAGCACAGTTGAGGTGATAGAAGATGTCGTACCGGTATATGATATAGAAGTTAGTGTAAAAGTGGAAAAGGCGATCACAAAAGTATCTCTTGCACCGCAAATGATAGAAATACCATTTATACAGGAGAAAAATGGTGTAAGATATACAGTCCCAAAAGTAGATTGCCATCAGATGACAGTATTAGAATAAGTTAAAACACCCTTTCAGAAACCATGTAAATGTTGAAAATGACACAGGAATAATATAAACTAAAGTTTATAAGGTTTAGATAAGTGGAAAATGAGAGGGATTTATGGCAGGATTATATCAAAGGTTATCCACAACAGTAAGTGAGGTAAACACAGGAACAACGGAATATCATATTGCTACGGTGATGCTTGAAAATATCGAAAGAATCGGAGCCTTATCCATTGGTGAGATGGCAGATCTGTGTTCCGTATCGAAATCTACGTTGTCGAAATTTGTAAGAATGCTCGGATTTGAAGATTATAAAGAGTATAAAGCAGAAGCGTATCTTCATAGAAAAAAAGAATTTTATTTAAAAGAAAGAGAAACCATCAATGTTACAGATTATGTTCTTGCCAATGGAATGGAAGAGTATCTTGATGTGTTGTGTCGGGATATGCATCAAATGATAGATAATCTAGATGAAGACAAAATAGACGAATGTGTTACAGATATACATGAATATAAAAAAGTCGCAGCATTTGGAGATTTCTTTTCTGAAACAGCGGCAATTAATCTTCAGTATAAAATGTCTTTTTATCACAAGAACATTTATACGACTACCAATGACCGAAAGCAGACAGAATACATCCGTAATTCTGATGAAGATACATTGATCATTATTTTTTCAAATTCTGGTCGCTATATTCATACATATTATAAATTAGAGGGAGAACCAGTAAAAACATGTTTTAATGAGACGAAAGCGAAGGTAATACTTCTTACTTCTAATAAAGAAATGGAAAAAGATCCCAGAATTGATCTTTGTATCAGTTGGGATTATGAAAAAAAGGTACAGAATCATCCGTTCCTTTACCAATTGCTGATTGAACAGTTAGCCATATATTATCAGGAAAAATACGGATTTCCTTCAGATTTAATACCGTAGTATTATATACCGAAACTAAGAAAGGGTTGAAAAGTTTTCAATTTGTAAACTTTTCAACCCCTTCTTTTTTTGTACTATAATGAAATTAGAAAATCGTTACAAAGAGGTGAAATATGAATAAAATCTGGTTTGACAAAGAAGCAGAAAACTGGAATGAAGCCTTACCGATTGGAAATGGCTGCCTAGGAGCTATGGTTTTCTCGAAGACCAATGTAGAGAGAATCCAAGTCAATGAAGATTCTGTATGGTCAGGAGGAAAAATGGATAGGATTAATCCCCAGTCCATAGAATATTATCCCAAAGTAAGAAATCTTCTTATGCAAGGAAGAATAGCAGAAGCGGAACTTCTGGCGGAGCAGAGTATGTATGCGACGTACCCACATATGAGACACTATCAGACACTGGCAGATGTGTGGATTGATTTTTATGATCAGCGTGGGAAAAAGATTTTTAAAACAGTACAGGGGAATCTTTTGGACATTGAATATCAGTGTGAAGAGGTCAAAGACTATAGAAGAGAGCTTGATCTTGATACCGCAGTGGGAAAAACACAGTATAGGATATCTGATGCGCTGTACGAAAGAGAGTTTTTTTCCTCTGCAAAAGACAATGTGATTGTTTATAGGATGAAAACAAATCATGAAAAAGGTCTGAGTTTCGATGTTTCAGTGACAAGAAAAGACAATCGTTCGGGAAAAGGATCTTCCTTTTGCGATGGAACAAAGATGATAGAAGGAGAGATGATTCGTCTATATGGTACTCAAGGAGGGAGAGATGGAATTTCCTTTGAATTTCTGTTAAAAGTTGAAACAAAAGGTGGACGAAAATATCAAATGGGAAGCCACCTGATTGTAGAGAATGCACAGGAAGCCATTCTCTATATGACAGCGCGTACAACATACAGAAGCAAAAATCCGCTGAAATGGTGCATCGACACGCTTAAAAATGCTACAGTATCCGATTTTGAGACATGTAAGGCTGCGCACATCGAAGACTATAGACATTTCTACAGGTCAAGTTCTTTAACATTAAAAAGTGAGAAAGAGCGTGATCTAATTCCAACAGATGTAAGGTTAAAAGAAATGGGAGAAGGAATTCAGGATACTGGACTGATCAACCTTTATTATAATTATGGACGGTATCTCCTGATCAGCTCGAGCAGAGAAGGAAGTCTTCCTTCAAACCTTCAAGGAATTTGGAATGAAGATTTTGAACCTGCATGGGGATCAAAATATACGATCAACATTAATATCCAAATGAATTATTGGATTGCGGAAAAGACAGGCTTGTCGAGACTTCACATGCCTCTTTTGGAACATCTAAAAATCATGTACCCAAATGGAAAAGAAACAGCAGATAAGATGTATGGAATGGACGGCTTTTGTTGTCACCATAACACCGATATCTGGGGAGACTGTGCCCCACAGGACAATCATACCTCATCTACACTATGGCCGATGGGCGGCGCATGGCTGTGTCTGAACATACTGGAGCATTTCCAGTACACGCGGGACAGGGAATTTATGAAAGAGTATTATCCGATTTTAAAAGACTGCGTAAAATTTTTCTTAGGATATCTGGTAAAAGACGAAAAAGGAGAGTGGATTTCAGGACCGTCAAGTTCTCCTGAAAATATTTATCGGAATGAGAAAGGAGAAAGCGGATGCCTTTGTATGGGGGCAAGTTTGGATACAGAAATCATTCATGATCTGTTTCGAGGCTATTTAAGGGTCACAGAAGAAATGGGGTATCCAAGTGATCTAAATGATGAAGTGCAAGAACGATGGAATCATCTGCCGAAATTAAAGATAGGAAAGTATGGACAAATTCAGGAATGGAATATCGATTACGATGAGGTAGAACCCGGACACAGACATATGTCTCAGCTATTTGCACTGTACCCTTCGGATCAAATTAGAATGGATAAGACACCAAAGTTAGCGCAGGCTGCATTGCGTACCATTGAAAGAAGACTTCAATATGGCGGCGGACATACTGGTTGGAGTAAGGCGCTTATGGTTATCTTCTACGCAAGACTCTGGAAAGGGGAAGAAGCATTTAAAAATCTCACGGAACTTCTAACACAGGCTACTTTAAACAATCTTCTGAACAGTCATCCTCCATTTCAAATCGACGGAAATTTCGGGGGAGCCTGCGGGATTCTTGAGATGCTGATACAGGATTATGGGGATGAGGTCTATCTTCTTCCTGCAGTGCCAGCGGAGTTGGATGAAGGAAGTGTAGATGGAATTTGTCTAAAAAATGGGGCTGTAATGTCTATGACCTGGAAGGATGGAACCATTCAGAAAATGCAGATTACTGCAATACGAGACTTTGAATGCACATTCATTACAAACACAAATGAGTGTAGAAAAATTTTGTTAAAAAAAGGACAAAGAAAGGAAGGATAAAGAAAATGAAGTATGAAAAAATGAACCAAAGGATCTTAAAAGCAGTTGGTGGAAAAGAAAATATTGAAAGTGTTTACCACTGTGCAACACGTCTTCGTTTCCAGCTGATTGATGAAACAAAAGCGGATGATGAGACTGTAAAAGAAATTGAAGGAGTGCTTGCACTTGTTAAAAGTGGTGGGCAGTATCAGATTGTAATTGGACAACATGTAGGTGAGGTTTATAAAGAATTCTGTCAGCTAATGGAAGAGGGAGATTCTTCACAGGTAGAGGTAGAACTTCAAGATGCTGAGGAATTCAGAAAAGAAGTGAAGAAAAAGAAAATTACGAATTCGTTTATTGATGTAATCAGTGGTGTATTTACTCCGATTCTTGGAATGCTTACAGCTACTGGTGTGATCAAAGGAATTCTTGCCCTTCTTACAGCTACGAATTTACTGTCATCAACATCAGGTACATATCAGATGCTTAGTATTGTAGGAGACTGCTTTTTCTACTTCCTGCCAGTATTTTTAGGATATACTGCCATGAAGAAATTCGAGGGGACGCCATTTATAGGTATGGCTATTGGAGCAGCCCTCGTATATCCAACACTTGCAGTAATCACATCTGGCGAGGCGCTTTACACAGTATTTGAAGGAACAATTTTTGAAACACCAGTCTACATTGAATTTATGGGAATTCCGGTATTACTTATGAATTATGCTAGTTCTGTAATTCCGGTCATCGTTACATGCTATTTTGCGGCTAAGCTAGAAAGATTTTTTGCAAAGAAGATCAATGATCTTTTTAAAACATTTGCGGTTCCGGCATTAACAATTTTGATAAGTATCATTTTAGCATTCCTGATCATTGGACCTATTGCATCATTTGCAAGTAATATTTTAGGAGCAGCGTTTATTGCACTTTTTGATGTTAGCGCAACACTGTCCGGATTCCTTTACGGAGCACTGATTCAAGTGTGCGTTATGTTTGGAATTCACTGGGGATTTGTTGCAATCTCTGTGAATAACCTTGCCACGTTAGGATTTGATCCAATTACAATTGCAGGACTTGCGTCCGCATTTGGTCAGGCAGGTATCGTATTAATGATTATGCTTAAGACAAGAAATAAAAAGTTAAAAAGCGTTTGTGGACCAGCAATTCTTTCCGCAATGGTTGGTATTACAGAGCCTTCCATCTATGGTGTAACATTGCAATTTAAAAAACCATTCATTCTTGGATGTATCGCATCTGGTATCGGTGGTGCGATTATCGGATTTGGTGGAGTAAAGCAGTATTTTTATGGAACAAATGGTATCTTTGGATGGCTTCAGGTAATCAATCCGAAAACAGGATTTGATTCCTCTGTCGTTGCTGCAATTCTTGCATGTATCGTAAGTTTTGTTTCTGCAATCATTCTTATGCAGATATTTGGAAAAGATTCTGTTCCAGACACAAAATAATATCATGATCCCTACTTGGAAAGTCAGATATCAGAAATGGTATCTGACTTTTTTTTGTGTTTTTGCAAAAGTGGATTTACGGAAGCTTTACGGAAGTTTTACGGAAATGTGATAGAAAGAAAAAAAGTATACATGCTAATATTTTATTCGAGATTAAAAAAAGAGGGAAATAAGTATGGAAAAATTAAAAAATAAAAAAGGGCTTATCTGTGATATGGATGGAGTTATCAATCAACGAAATCAGACAATGGCAAAAAAATATAGAGGGACAAAAACAAGCACAGTTCTGCTGTTTGTTCTCCCGGCATTGATTCCGCTGATTGTATTTTGGATTTATCCAATTTTAAAATCATTATACATTAGCCTTACTGACTGGGATTATATGTCGCCAACATACAACATAGTATGGTTCGATAATTTTAGAAATCTATTTCAAGATTCACGGTTTTATGAAGCACTATGGAACACGTTGGTATTCACTTTAGGAACTTTGATTCCAACAATCGTGATAGGACTTTTGCTTGCACTATTCATGCAGAAAACATTCAAAGGAAATGGAATACTAAAATTTATTTTGTTTTCACCATGGATTACACCTACCGTTGCAGTTTCAATTGTGTGGACGTGGATTTATGATCCAGGATCAGGGATTGCAAATCAGATTCTGAAATTTGTGCATCTGCCACAGTTACAGTGGATTAAAAGTTCAGATACAGCAATGTTAGCAGTGATTATTGTAACAGTTTGGAAGAGTCTTGGATATGCAATGATTTTTTACCTTTCTGCTTTAGAAAAGGTTCCCCAGGAACTTTACGAAGCAAGCGGAATGGATGGTGCAAAAGGATGGCAAAAATTTAGAGACGTTACGTTCCCATGTATTTCACCAACTACCTTTTTTCTTGTGATTATTACTATGGTCAATTCTTTACAAGCTTATGACCAAATTCAAATTTTGACGCAGGGTGGACCATCTGGAAGTACCAGAACATTGTTGTATATGTATTATCAGCTTGGATTTCAAGAATTTGACATGGGACAAGCCGCTGCAATCGCCGTAGTGATGATCGTGCTTACTGTGTTTCTTTCATCCGTGCAGTTTATAGCTTCAAAAAAATGGGTTCATTATTAGAGGGAGTCGAGTATGGTTAAGAAATGTGTGTTTATGAAGATAGGAAAAATAATAACACTCAGTGTGTTTTGTATTTTTACCATTTTTCCATTTATATGGATGGTTATTAGTGCTTTAAAAACGAAAACGGAGATTATGGATGTTGGATCCTTTTTTCCACAGCAATGGCAGTGGGGGAACTTTTACCAAGTTACATTCGAATCACCACTTTTAAGATATGTGGGAAATAGCTTATTTGTTTCCGCTGCAACATTACTAATACAAATTGTAACAGGTGCAATGATAGCATATGCAATTGTCTTTATGACCTTTAAAGGAAAGAAGATTTTATTTACCATAATTATGGGAACTTATATGTTGCCAAGTGCAGCTACATATATTCCATGCTATACGATTCTTTCCAAATTAGGACTATTAGATTCGTATACAGGACTGATTCTTTCAAACTGTATTAGCATTTTTGGAATCTTCCTTTTGCGACAAGCTTTTATGCAAGTGCCTCCGGGACTAATAGAGGCAGCAAGAATAGATGGAGCAAAACCATGGACGATTTTATGGAAAATAGTATGTCCGATGACAAAGTCATCTTTTATTACATTTGGTCTTATGAACTTTATTAGTTGCTATAACAATTATATGTGGCCTTCACTTATTACGGATTCTAATGAAAAAATGCTTGTTTCACAAGGACTTAGAAAATTCTTTATTGAAGGGGGAGCTTATGGAACAGAATGGGCTCTTGTTATGGCAGGAAGTACACTGATACTTTTACCACTTCTTATTATGTTTGCATTTACGCAGAAGTGGTTTATCAATGGAATTGGTGGAGATACGGGTATGAAAGGTTAAAAACCTTATTACCATATAGATTTTATGTTAAAAATCAAGGAGGAAAATTATGTTTAAGAAAATAGTAGCAATTTTATTGGCGAGCGTTATGGGAGCAGCCATGCTAGCAGGTTGTGGAAACAACAATGTAAAAAAAGAAGCAGAGGTAACAAAAGAAGGGAAAATCAAACTAGACCTTTGGTATTCTGGTGGAAAAACAGCAGTAAATGTGTTTCAAGAGATTGTAGATGATTACAATAAATCACAGGATAAATATGAAATATCTACAGTTACACAGGCTGATTATAATGAGACTTATGAAAAATTACAAGCGGGCATCGCTGGAAAGAAAGCACCGGACATGGCGCTTTTGGATGTAGATAAGGCGTTGAATCTTTCAGGAAAAGATTTAATTGCAGACATCAATACGTTTATAGAAAAAGACGAAGAATTCCAAAAAGAGGATTATCTTGAGGTGTTTTATAAGCAAGGTATTGATGAAAACGGAAAAGTATTCGCAATGCCGGCTTACGGAACAACACAGGTTCTTTACTACAATATAGCGGCATTCGAGAAAGCAGGAATTGATCCAAAATCAGTTAAAACATGGCAAGATCTTGCAGAGGCTGCTACAAAACTGACAAAAGAAGATGGATCATTTATAGGATGGGAGCCAATGTGGGGTTCAGGAAACCTGATTGATGCAGTTTTGAGCAATGGAGGATCTCTTTTAAGCGAAGATGGAAAAACAGTACAAATCAACTCAGAAGAATGGGTAGAAGTATGGGAAAGTTTTAGAAAATGGATTCACGACGATAAGATTATGAAAGTAAATTCTGGCGGTCAAGGATGGGAATACTGGTATACCACAATCGATGATGTCCTTCAAAATAAGGCAGGGGGATACACAGGTTCTTCAGGAGATCAGGCGGATCTTGATTTTAATATAGTAGCAGCAATGGAACAACC
>JAHHTL010000040.1 GCA_020024635.1 Ruminococcus sp. | reverse complement strand
TATCTAGGTTTATCAGCACGTTTGCAATCATTCAAACAATCTCCTTGACCTTCATAATAGATAGAATGCCCCGCTGCTGAACAATTTTCCTGTCCTGCAACAATCTTAATTTCTTTGTCTTTTAATTTTTCAACCTTCATCTTAATATCCTCCTAGATAATTTTATGTAGTAACTATATCGTAAACACTTATCGTTTACATGTTATATAATACTGTCTTTTTCTTACAGTTCGCCTACGGATTAAATTTTTCCCCTTACATTTTTGTCATTATACCACTTTTCTTTTTTACAATCTTGTAAGAAAAAAGAATTATAAAAAGTTGGCATTAGGGAATCTAACTTTGGTCGGAAAGAGTTCTGCTTCTTTTGTTTTTTAATAACATAGCCATGATACTACAAGAAGGTACGGGATAAAACAATCTGCTGAAAAATCTGTTGGAGAGATTCTACAGAGAATGTTGGAAGCTGAAATGCAGGAGCATCTTGGACACTCCAAGTATGATTACAGAAATAAAGAAACAGATGACAGTATGAGTGGCTATAGTTCGAAAACGGTAACTTCATCGCTGGGCACAATTGATTTAGATATCCCAAGAGACCAAAAAGGTGAGTTCGAGCCGCCGATCGTCAAAAAATCAAATAGATATTTCAGCACATCTTCAGGATATTTACATAGCCATTGACATGAAATTAAATGGTATGCGTGAAGTTCTTGGCATATGGATTGGTGGAAATGAAAGTGCGAAATATTGCTTGTTGTCCTTAATGAAATCAAAAACCGTGGTGTAGAAGACCTCTGGTTGTTTCGGTAGGTGGTCTTACGGGATTTGGAGACGCAATTCATGCTGTATTTCCCAAAGTAGAAAGTCAACCCTGCATCGTCCATCAAATCTGTTATTCCACGAATTTTATCTCCTACAAGGACTTGAAACCATTCATGGCCGATTTAAAACTGGTATATAAAGCAGATACCGAGGACCTAGTCTTGGAAGCACCGGATGATCTGGAGGCAGAATGAGCCAAAAATATCCGTCAGAAATTCGGAAGCTAATCTACACAACGAATTTAATCGAAATTTTCAACTGGCAAATTCTGGGAATGGAAGCTGACACTGGATCAGCTTTGCATCTATTTTGAGGATTGGATTCATCCAGAGGACATTAATTAACATAAATCATCCTACCTATCAAGGGTAAATAAAACGCCCTCTTTTCGGCGAGCTCCCTTTACATGCAGAATGATCCATGCTAGAAAGTAAACAAGGGATGAACAGCATTTCATGCCATTCATCCCTTATCTAACCGTATACAACGCTTATTAAACCTAAGGTTTTTTCACCAATCTAAGAGGTTTACCCAAAATTTGTTACACCCCTTACCATTAAATTTAAAATGAATTATAAACTTATTCCAAATTTCTCATACAGTCTATAATTTCTTCTTTAAAAATCGTCCTCGAAGAACAAAGCACAGAAACAACACATAACGATATATTGAGAATTACCCATATTGCTAAATAATCCCACCTTAATATATACTGTGGCTCATAAATCAAACTATTTTTTTTCAAGTATAAATACGCTCCCAATGTAATGACTGAAGTTTCTACTATCATGAAACAACTAGCGCCAATTCCATAAAGTATCCCTTCTTTCAATAACATATTACGTAGCATTTTGTCACTCATCCCCATAGCCCGCAGCATACCGAAATCTTGTTTTTTAGATAGAATCAAATAATTGATACTGTTAAAAATATGAAATATGCTAATCAAAATTATGATAACAGATACTCCTAGAAAGAACATCTCTCTTTGTTGCAAGTTACGGTTTTCTTTTTCTACCAAAGATGTGTAGTCCACAAAATTACATCTTTCTATTGGTTTAACCATCTCCCTAATCTGATTCGCAATTTTACTTCCTGCAGTATCCTCCTTTTTGCTTATATTAATCATATTATATTTATCAATACCAAAATAGTCCTTCATCATAGAATTGGTCATTATAATATCCAATCCACTGGAACCAACAAAATAATCATTGCGTGCTAAAACTCTTTTAACAGTCGCAGCAACTTTTACTTTTTTTGTATCATACAAAGTTTCTTGACTTTGAAATTTTAATATGTCTCCTTGCTGATCTAAACTTTTTGGAACCGTTATTTCAATAACATCTCCGGGTTTTATATTTACAGTATCAAATTTTAATGTTCCGCCATCTTGAGGAAGACATACAATCACTCCATCTTCTGATTCCATCTGCTGAACACTAAGACTCCCTTCAATTAAATATTCCCTAAGTTCATGAATCATATCTTCATTATATCCGTAAATATTCCCCTTCAACAAAAAGCCACCATTCGTTTCTGTACAAATTCCATTAAAAAAATCTTTCAAACGCTGATCACGATTGGCATCATCAAAAAAATGTTTATTTGTGAGTTTTTCTTCTTGTATATATGTTTCTCCCAAAAAGTTTTTTACTGGATAAACTTTTGATATACCGTTAATATTTTCTAAATTATCCACAATATTCTCTTGTATCCCTTGATCAAAAGAAGATGTTTCTATATAAACAGAGTAGTCTGAATTTAATCCATCATCTGCTTTCATAGTCATTTCATTTTCTTTTTTACTTTCCTGTATTATATAATCTGCGCTACAGAACAACACTCCTCCTATTGACAAAGAAAATAAAATTCCTAAAAAAATACGAATTTTTAAAGTCATATACCTATGTGAAATACAATTCAGTAATCTGTCTCTTCTATCAGCATAACTTCTGCGATTTTTTACAAATCTATTGGTCACTTTTAATGCTTCCATACTATTCTGCCTAGTGATAACCACGGTAAACTTCCATGCAATCAGAACGAGCAAAATACCAAGAAAAACAAATCCAAACTGTACTGCTTTTAAACTTACGGAAAAATCTAACATTATAATCTCTGAACTTAAAAACAGATGACTGAATCTGTGAAACAATAGTTTTGCTCCCTCAATACCAACTAAACATCCTATTGGAAAACCAACAATAAATAATAAAAATATTTCCCAAAAAACAACCCCAAAAATCTGTTTACCGCTAGCTCCTAGCGCCTGTAATATTCCATATTGTGAAATTCTTTGGAATAAAAGCACACTTAAAATACTGTAAATAATAAAAGCACTAAAAAAGACCAATAATACGATTACTATATTTTCAATTGTTGCTATTTCATGTAACCAGCTTACAATTTTAAATCTGTTTTCAGTCGGTGCCTTTACTCCCAAAGGCTCTAACACTTCCCAATTAGCGAATCTATCTTTTTCTTTGCACCCTAATTCGTCCATCAATTTTGTAGATTTATTTTTAATATTTTTTTCTTTGTCAAAATTAACATATAATTTATACTCAGAGTCAAAATTTTTATCTATGCTTGTATATGCTACAATATTATTATAATATTTTTCAAAAGAGTCGGAAATAATGCCTACCACTGTATATTGTTTATCACCACATTTCAGTATCTCTTCCAAATTTCCACTTAATCCCAAGTTACTTATCATCCATTCTTCTAACACAATTTCATTGGATGTACTTGGCATCTTTCCTTTCAGCAACTTCATCTGATTCATATTGAAATAGCCCTCTGAACAGCCTTGAATTGTTATGACTCTTGGCTCATCTGCTGCATCGATATATGTTGTTATTCCATATTCCTCTATATCTAACCCTTCCATTTCCAAAATTTGAGGTAATTTTTCCACTTGTTCTTTTTTTAACGTATATGTATACTGATAATTACCATTAATATTCCCATAATATTCGCTTTTGCTAATATTGGAGCTGTGGATAATTGAAACAATACCAACTAATAACGCAACTGACAAAATAATGCTACTAATTACTACTAATGATTTTTTTACATTTTTAGCAATAAATTGATACGAAATCTTAAACACGTTTTATACCTCCCCCTTTATTTTTCCATCCTCTATACAAATAATTTTGTCACACATTTGTGCTAACTCTTCATTATGTGTGACCATTATTATCGTTTGATTATATAACTTACTACAGTGTTTTAACAATAACATAACTTCCATTGAATTCTTACTATCAAGATTTCCTGTAGGTTCGTCTGCTAAGATCAATGCCGGTGTTGTTGATAATGCACGTGCTATTGCAATTCGCTGCTGCTGACCGCCAGACAATTCATTTGGATATTTATCTCTTTTTTCCCATACGCCAAGGTCCTGCATAATTCCTTTAATTTTTTTCTTGTTCGTATGCCTACCTTTATCTAGCACCCCAGGTAATGCAATGTTATCATAGGCATTCAAAATAGGAAGTAAACTATAATTTTGAAATACAAATCCAATGCTACGTCTTCTGAAAACAGTTAATTGATTTCTGTTTAATTCTGCCAAATTGTTATTGTCAATGCTAATTCTTCCAGATGTCGGTGTATCAAGTCCCCCTAATAAATTGAGCAATGTACTTTTTCCTGAACCTGAGGCTCCTACAATAGCAATAAATTCTCCTTGTTCCACTGAAAAAGAAACATTATCCAATGCTCGTACAGTATTTCCTTTATCTCCATATAACTTAGATACATTTTTCATTTCAATAATTTTCATAATAATCTCCTTTCTTTAACAAATTAATATCTAAAAATAATATATCCGTATTATGCTTCACATTTTTTTCTTTTATTTTCACTTTCATATAACGCTCTATATTCTTGGCAATTTTTTAATAGCAAATCATGTGTTCCGTTACCTACACATCTCCCATCCTTCATGACATAAATTTGGTCTGAATTCTTTATAGTATCTAATCTAATTCAACATTCTTTTCATTAATCAAAAGACCGTTCGTAGATAGTATCACGTGTCCTCTATACTTTTCACGTATGTATTCCGCCAATGCAAAAAAGTCCCTCCTTAGCATTGGTTCCCCACCACTCAACATCATAGATTTAGGATTCCAATCTATTATTTTATCTAATACCTGTATCATTTTTTCATAGCTCATATCTACTGTGGATAATATGTTATTTTGAGCATTCATACAACAGTGGATACATTTTAAATTACATCTTTCTGTTAATTCCACTGAAGCAATTTTATTTTGTAATACTTCATCCTTATTCACGTCATTAATAATCTCTAAGTCACTCAGAGAGTTGAGCAATTCATGAAAAAAGACTTTGTCATTCTGGTTTTCAAATTCTATTTGATCGATTGAAATATCTTCGCAAATCATTTTCTCGATGTTATCTGCTAACTCTTTGGAAATTCTAACCCATTTACCATTGACGGTATTTGCTAATATAACTTTGCTCTTATAATTGTACTGTTTGATTTCCGAACACCATTTGTATTTCATCGCTATTCTCCTCGTATCTACTATTTTGTAAATAATTATATATTTTTTTACTTACAAAACGCCTACATGTCATCTAGTAATTCTTACAATATTGTCATTAAATTTCTATGTCTCGATTCAAAATATAAAAATTAGAGATGTTTTATCCCACATAATACACTTTATACTATTACTGATCTATATCCTCACTCTTCCATTAACTTTTACAACAGCGAACAGTAAAAACCTTTTAACCTCTTCAAAAATCAAAAGATTCTTCTATAACCATAATTGATTTATAGAAGAATCCTTTCTTAATTTTCCTTATTCAAATAGCAAGTATCCAAATTTTTGCATTCTTTTAACGAATGTAGGATAGGCGTAAACGGTAGAAATCACCTCATGATATAAACTAGGGCAGAACCTCAAAAATGGGTGCTGCCCAAAATGTAGCGAAAACAATCACTTGAATTTATTATCTTGCCAAAAATATGAGAGAATGTAAAACTCCAGAAATTCTGTCATTGGCTCAAATAACTCGATTCATTAATTGTATTTATAATATACATAACATCATCGTATCTAGCTTCATCTGATTCTGAACCTAGACTGCATATCAAAAATTCCTTCCCATACTGTTTATAAAGAACAAGCAAGTTATAATCATCATCTAAAGAACCTGTTTTTATTCCGGTAACATTTTCATTATAATATTTTGATTGAGGATCTAAAAAGTCATTTGTATTTTTCCAAATCTGTGTACTTCCATCAGGGAGTGTTGCTGTATATGAATATTGAGCAATCATATCTCTAAACCACCCATTTTCAAGTAATTTGTCAGTAACCTTTTTTATATCCAATACGGTTGTCCTTGCATCCATATCGAAACCACTTGGATCGTATAATACTGTGCTATCATACCCACTGTCTTTCAAATACTCATTCAACCCTTCCATAAAAACACGAATTCTCTCTTGAGTTGTTTCTGTTTCTGGTGATAATACTCCTCCACAATAATCTGCTACAACATATGCTGCATCATTTCCAGAGGGCACAAGCATTGCGGCATATAAATCATATAAAAAGTACTCTTTATCAACAATACCTGCTACCGAAGACCCTGGTTTTATTAAGGAAATTGTATCCTTATTTACTTTCACAATCGTATCTAATCCCGTAAGGGTTGTCGCATAATCTATAACAAAAAGTTTTGCTAAACTAGCCGGACACTGTTTCGTATTTTCTTTTTTTGAAATAAACACTTCATCATTTGAGCGATCAACTAATATTAGCGATTTGCCACCATAAAAATCTCCGTAAAAAGTCTTATAAAAAATCGATTGTATTCTTTTTTTCTCTATACGAACCTTCTTTAGCTGTATTATTCCTGCCCCTAAACATATCATAATCGTGCATATTAATAAAATAATAAAATATTTTTTTAATTTTTTCATCTGTATATTATCCTCCCAAATCTCCTCCCCTCTTATTTCCACCAATTTGCTATTTCTCTATCTCCTTCAATGTAACCATACATACATTGTCTTCTTTATCTAAACAAAGTTGAAAAGTTTCTTTTACATTTCCCTCCATCATCACCTGTACATTGATGACTGTTTTGTTCGTCTTAGGTAATTTTATAATATTTCCATTAATATCTCTTAGATTACTTCCAACTCCGTCAGGCATCCAATATATTTCACTTCCTTTCTGAAAAACATTTTGTGGATACCGACTGTTATCATCTGTCATCGTATAAGTATATTCTCCTCTTGGAAGAACAAGTTCCAACTTATACCCCTCTCCCATAGGTGTACTTTGCTTTGATAAAACAACCTGCTCGTTCTCTTGCAACTTTACATTTGCACTGTCTGTAGTGGCATACACTGAAATCTTCGGTTGCCACAAATATGTCCCAAAACAGATACAAATTATAAAACTTGCAATACAAATTGATGTTTTTTTCATTCTTTTCTTTAGTATTTTTCTTTTCTGATATTTTGCTTGGCACTCAACAATCATATCCTCCATGTTTTTAGCTGGTACCCTTATCCCTTCTGATAACTTTATCAAATCATTTAAATCCATCTCTTTCCTCTCCTCTCTTATCATATTCTTGTATAAGTTCTTTTTTTGCTCTTTGTAAGCGTTTTTTTACAGCATTTTCCGAAATCCCCAATATGGATGCAATTTCTTTATTTCTATATCCTTCAATAAAGTGTAAAATTAAAACTTCTTTTGCCTGTTTTCGTATACGAAGCAATGCACTCATTAATTCATAATCTTTCTGATCCTGATAAGACAAATTAATCATATCTAATGTAATTGTTGGATGTAGCCTATGAAATCTTATCATATTTTTACAAATGTTAATATTTACCCTAAGTAACCAAGCTTTTTCATGCTCCGGATCATGAAATTCTTTTTTATATTCCAAATATTTTATAAAAGTTTCCTGAACTGAATCAGAAGCATCCTGCTCATTACATAGCATAATGACTGCTGCTTTATATAAAATATTATAATATGTATTAAAAACGCGTTCCAAATCTTGATTTATTTCTCTTTTCATTGTTATAATGTATCTCCTTATATATTACACACATGAATCTATCAAAAAGTGACATAAAAGTTAAAAAAAATAAGAGCATATTGCTTTCGCAATACACTCCCACCTTTCACAGCGTTCCTGTTCTATTTTTAACAACAAGTGAATTTATCGTTAAGAAGCGAAGGATTTTTTCTTCCCCAATCCTCTAGCAAAATAGCGCTATATTTTATGAAATCACATTACCTGTACGATATATCGATATCAAACCATATTTTTAAATAATACCATAGTACTTCTGCCATCCCCATTGTTAATGCCCACATAAATAAGCTCCCTACTGCTGTCACAAAAAGTAGCTTCCAGTTTTTTGTTAACACACAAATAATAATATTAAATATGTATAATGCATACAACATGTCAGAAGTTATAATATGGATATTGAATGATTCAAGAATAAGACCTGTAAAGGGAATTAAAATCATCAAAGCACAGACTCCAATATATGCACTTTTGTTAAATATGTTCATCTTTTTGTATTTCCCTAAAATAGAATCCATTTATCCTACTCCTTTCATCATACTTTTTAAAATTGTTCAGATTTTATCATATCAAAAATACTCTGTCAATAAAAAACATTTAAGTGTTTCTTAAGATTATCTGAGCCAGAACAGCCTCCCTTTTGGTGCTCTTTTTATACTTTAATCTTGAATTTCTCTCATATGGGCATAAATAATGGCAGCTTATCCATTGCTGTTCCCCCTTTTTTGTGGTCTTTCTAAATCTTATTTATCTTCAATGACAATCTCATATTCAAATGTGCAATCGTCTTCACACCACATTTTAAAGTTGGTTCCCCATTTATTATCAAAGAGGCAATAAGAAAATCCTTCTCTAAGATCCGGAAGCTCTCTGTAATCTCCGTAAAGCCAATTTCCACCCATACTTACCAGAGGGGAATGAATATTTTTAATGGTTACTTTTCCGTCTGCACCTTCATAGTACATTTCTTCCACACAGTGATGTCTTCTATTTCCACCTTTTACCACATCAAGAGGAGACACCTGATGTCCCATCTTGTGAAGCATCCAGCGGTTTGCATTTTCCACATCCATATTTACTCCAAACCATAATGCTTCCGGAATCTTGTTTGCATCTTTTTTAGACCAATGGAGTCTGCAACAGATTACATCGCCAAAGTCATATTCTACCATAACCTTGGCAGGACATCCGAATTCCTCTATAGCCTTTGTAGTTCCTTGTAAAAGAACCAATACACGGTTTCCGGATACTTTGATCTCAGAAACTCCAAAAACATAATCTCCATGTTTCAGCTCTTCCACTGTTTCCAGACTTGGTTTTGAAAAGTCTGACTCTGCCCAACAATCATTGGTAATCAGCTCTCTATTATAGTTGAGGAAGTTTATCTTGCAGTCTGCGGCATCGTATACGGTATATCCCATACGTCCAAAGAACCCCTTGGTAATCCACTCTCTATTCTCTGTGGCGAGATAATTGATCTCCCCGTTTCCTCCAAAGGCAACCTGCCATTTTCCAATGGTCTTTGTCTGGTACGGACAAAGAATTTCTGCGTTTTCATAGGTATAGAGCTGTTCTTTTTCAAGTTCTGTAAATGCCTCTTCCGCTTCTGCTTTTAAGTCTTCTGGCAGAGCACATACAGCCTTCCATATGTATTCCATCTGCTCTTCATGAGAGCTTTCAAAAAATTGGTAGGAACCAGTGAAAACACCGTTACGATATTTTTTAATATCTTCCGTAAGTCCACCCAGCATATTCAAGTTGTGTTCCGTAAGGAACTCCAAAGTAGTTTCATCTTTTTCTCTTGCAGCCTGAAAATCTTTCTTTCTCCAGTTTCTGAAATCTGCCAGATATTTTCTGAAATCCAACCCCCAAGTATGCTCTGCGATCATGATGAGGTTGATCATGAAGTCTTCATAACCTTCTGTTTCTGCAGTCAGTCTTCCTTCTTTTTTCCACTGATTCTTTAGCTTTACCAGTGCACGGTAACGGGATACCTTTAATGGATCAGACCCGATTCCATGGATCCAAGTATCTCCAATCTCTTCTTCCACGATTGGAAGGTGATTCTTATATTTTAAAAGGCTTTCTGCATAATCATCCATGGTAGACGCAACAACAGCGGCATTTGGATATAAAGCCTGAATTCTATCAAGCTCTGCGCAGACAGCATCTTCGGACTGAGGTCCCATGTTGTCCCCTGTGTGAGCAAATTCTAGCACTTCATCCATTCCTTCTACATAGCACGGAGAACCGTAGGTAAAAGAATACTGAGTGATCACGTCATGATTCCCTACCTTCCATACAAAAGAAAGAGGTACTTCCGGTACCATGGATGTAGGATTTACACCTAGGTGAATGTATTTTACACCATGTTCTGCCAGAAGCTCTACCATGGCTCTTGTATGACCTGGAACGTCTGTCATTTTGGCTGAAATGGTCTTCTTTCCATATTTTTCATCTAGCTTATCAGAAATGCTTAGATTGTAGTCCAAAAGATCTCTGTCTAAAAGTTCTGTATGCGTCGTACAGGCAAGAGAATGCCAGCAGATATCCCCGCGGCGAATAGCTTCATCAAGTCGGGAAGCCTTTTGGGGTTCTGCATTCTTAAAATAATAATCAATAAGGTAAGAACCTACAGTCCAGATGAATTTTTTATTATCTTTTGTATTTAAATCAAACGCCAACTCTAGAGAGTGAGGTATGTGATGATTCAAATATTGATCCATCACATTCGCACCCAAATTTGTATATCCAATATCTAGATGTGTTTTAAATACTACATGTACTTTTTTGATCTGCATTCTGTCCATGACGTAGCCTCCTTATCTGCGGATGCTTGCTACTACAAGCTTAATCTCTTCATTATGTTCAGATACAATGCGATACCTTCCTACATATGCAGGAACAATGGCTGTTTCTGCAAAATGAATGGTAAAACGATCAAAGCTTCCGTCCAGACTTTCAATAAGAACATGGCTACCTTCTACCAGATTCATCATATTTACAGAATCATCCATATCAACCTCATAAGCCCCCTTTACAGTATACCTATGTATATCGATAAATTCTCTGTCGTGAAGGCCTGTTCTTTCCACCATATAGCCTTCTCCTTCTTCCAAAGTCTTCTGCTGCCCTACAAGATTATCATAGATCCAGTCTGTATTACGATCCCACTGAATGTTCTTCAGACCATGTTCTACATGAATCGGTCTTGGAATACCATCTAATCCTAATCTCCCCCAATCCCACAATTTAAAGGTAAAGATATAAGGTGTCGCACTGATCTCCAAAACCATGGTATTCTTTCCGGAGCAGTGAATAGTTCCTGCCGGGATTAAGATATGATCGTGTTTTTTGACCGGCACTTTATTTACATAAGTTTCTGCTGGGAATGGAATCTCACCTTTTTCGGATTTTCTAAGATCTCTTTCAAAAGCTTCTTTATCCACGTCATTTTTTACTCCTAGATAAACAAAAGTTTCCTCCTCTTCATCCGCATCTAGAATATAATAACTTTCATCCTGTGTGTAATGCATCCCAAAGTTATCCTGAATATACTCTGTCAAGGGATGTACCTGTAAGGACAAATTTCCGCCATCCATGGTATCTAGAAGGTCGAAGCGGATAGGAAATTCTGCACCGAAACGTCCGTGTACACGTTCGCCCAGCAACTGACGAGGACGATAGAGAACCACGTCAATAGCCGGCATCTGTAGGATCACATCACCGAATTTCATATTTACACAGTTTTCTTCCGGAACGCCATCAAAACTCCATGCAAAGTTTTCTTTTTCCGGATCCAGCCCAAAGTTTGTCTGCATCCAGTGTCCTCCCCATACTCCTGGATCAAAATAAGGCTCCATACGGAATGGTTCTCTACTGATCTTATCAATTCCCGCACGGAAGGCATCTCCAGTGATCATCTTTAGCTTACCTTTGTTTTTGCTGTCGATCACATAATCAAAACAATTATAATGAGCTTTTTTATGCCTGTCTGCCAGACGCCATTCAATGAAGAATCCTCTTTTATATTTTGTTAGGATTGGATCATCGTAGTTGGTGCTATGCCAGTTTGGCATGCCTGCACGGTAACGAAGCTGAATTTCCCAACGTGGCATATTACAATATACATAAATATCCGGCTCTGCAAAAAGAGACGCCCCTACACCATAGACGATAATCAGTCCTTCTTCTTTTTCTTCCAAAGCTTTTTTTACTTCTTCCATTTTTGCAGGATCAAAGAAATTGTCTAGTTTTTTATGACAGATAATACCAAAGACACGGTCATCTGTAATAAAATCAGCAAATTCTTCTTTTAATTCTTCTTCTGTTTTTGCACACGCTTCTGTATCAAGCGTGAAAACTGGCTGAAGTTCTTTTATAAGACCTTCCAACTCTTCTTTGTATACACCTGGATAGAAATCAAAACATACTGCTACTTTTTTCTTTATTTCCAGTTCCTTCTGGATTCTTGTAGCTAATTCGGCTTTTACATATTCTGTGCATCCCCAGACCTGGTCATCAAAGCCTGAGATCTCCTTTGTAGGATACAGGTCGTAATTGTCAAATTTTCTTTCTATTTTCATTTTTTTAATCCTTTATAAATCAACTGTATATTTATATCTGTTACCTGGATAGTAGCAAATGGAAAATTCAAAGACTTCCCCATTTTTCAGATAGGTCTGACGAGTCCTTTTAAAGATAGGCATGTTTTTATCAATCTTAAGAAAATGCATCACTTCCTCATTTGGAAGAGCCGCTTCCAGAGTATCTCTGGCTTTCTCTATCTTTATTCCATGTGCCTCATTTAAATATTTGTACAAAGATTCCATATAATAACTTTCATCTTCTTTAAGTTCCACTACTTTTTTTAAATACGTTTTAGTGTAAACCAGAGGTTTCCCTTCTACATCACGTACTCTTAATAAACAGTAGCACTGTTCAGTTATGGGTATATTTAAAGCCATTGCTACTCTTTCTGTAGGTTTTATCTTCATCATCTTGCAATAAGATGTCTGCATGGTAATATTGTGTCGCTTCATTTCTTCCGTGAAACTTATAACCTTTTGCATATGTTCATCAATCTTTTCATAAATAACTTCTGTCCCTATGCCTCTGCGACTTTTAATGTAATTGTCTTTCGCCAGTTCCGCAAGCGCTTGGCGCACAGTCATTCTAGAAGTGTCATACTCCTCCATAATCTGTTTTTCTGTAGGAAGAAAATCACCTTTGCAATATTCGCCATGCTCAATTTTTTTTCTAAGTATTTGTTCTAGTTGTGAATATAACGGTAATGCCCCTTTATCATGATTTAACATAATTATTCCTCTCGTATCATATTAATATATAAGCCTTGCATTGCTCTAACAGAAGTCTCACATTCCTTATAGATTTTAATGTTGCGCTTCTCACATTCTTTTTGAAATTTTTGCCCAAAAAATTTAAAACTCTTGGAAATCTGGCCTCCAAAAACAATCGCATCAGGCTGAAAATCTACTACGAACGATAAAACACATGCAACCAAATCATCTCCAAATCTTCGATAAACTTCCAATGCCTGTTCATCTTGCCTTTGGCACAGGCTATATAAAATTTTACCGTCTAATTCTTCCCCCATTACTTCCTTACTAATCCTTGCAAGCCCTCTGACAGAGAGATAATCGTCAATCTTAGATTCTTTATACGGAGTTTCATAAATCCATCCGTTTAAAGGTACGCCATTCTCTGCTTTTTTCAAAATCACTTTGTCCCCTACAAACGCAGTTCCGGTTCCAGTTCCGATACAAAGACATAAAATTTTTCTGTCATCCTTTGCCTCTCCCATCCAGCTTTCCCCCACTGCAAATGCTTCAATGTCATGAAGAAAATAAAAATTCACATTTGCAAGTTCTGGAATTCTTTCTTTCATGGCATCCGGAATGGATACTCCGTAAATGCTTTCATATTTGTCAAGACCGTTTAAAAGACAAATCCCATTTTCATAATCGAATGGTCCAGGGAAGGCCATTCCTACTCCGACTACTTCTATTTCTTCCTCTTTCTGCATTAACCGACGGATAAAAGTTGCCATATTATCCAAAATGATCTCTTTACTGTCCTTTGCATAAGCCGCTGTACTGATGATACCATCTATAATATTTCCACTTTCATCAGCAACTCCTCCTTTAATCTGCGTTCCACCAACATCCAATAATATATACACTTTTCCCATGTTATTTTCTCCTATTCAGTTATTCTACATAGCAGGCAATAAGTCCTTCATTTTCTTCCTCACAGGTTGCAAACATCTCTTCTGGTGTCATGTTATCCTTAAGCATAAATGTATATGCAAACTCATAAAATCCTCCAAGATTTACCTTGAAATTAGTCTCCCAGTAGTTGTTCATCGGCCAGGAATAAACCGGTGACTGATTCTTCTCTTTATCCTGTCCGTCACATAAGACGATAGAATGTGCTTCCAAATCTCCAAGTGTAATAAGAGGCGCGTCTTTTGTGATCACTGCCAGATTCCTTTTACCTTCCTTCCAAAGAATAGCATTTTGAATAAGGTAAAACTCCTGACAGCTCCCCGGAAGCTGATCAATTCCCGGACGGATCACGCATCCTGTTTTATCACAATAGGTTATCGTATCCTTTCCTGCTGTAAACGGCAGTGCCACATAGAGATTTTCTGGCTCCCAATGACTTTCTTTATGAACTCTTACCATTGCTTCGATCTTTGGCTCATGATTGTAGATCTTAAGGTATACATTGTACATACCCGTACCTTTCAAAGAATATGCCAAATCTATCGCTGTATAAAGCTCACCTATTTCTTTGATTTTTCTGTTTATAAGTTTACTTCTGTATCTTCTTGTTGCTTTAGATTTTCTGTTTCGTCCCATCTGTCTTCTGATCTCACAGGCTGACCTTTTCATGTCTGTGATCTCATAGACACCTGCAAAAGCTCCGTCCGGAACATCATCTCTCAAAAGTTCCGTACTGTCTTTCTTATCAATAATAGAATACAAGCCCTTCTCATCGTTGAATCTTAGGATAAGATCATCTGTTTCAATTTCATCCTCATCTACACGTCTGTCACTCTGACGAATATCTTCCACACCTTCCGCGCCGATATGTGCATGATTAAGTATGGTATATGGAGTAATCTCTTTTCTTCTTATCTTCAGATATCTTCTTTCATGGGCCTTTAAGTCTACTTGAATTTCAATCTGCGTCGCTCTTGCAATGACCTTTACTTGACTAGGAATCACTTCTCCTAATTGCGTATCGATCACTTCGATTGGAATAGTATAATCATAACATATTCCATCCAGATATTCCCAGAATTCTATATATAAATATGCTTTTGTTGAAATTGCATGGTCATGAGGGTTGATTACCAAATAATTATGGCTTTTTTGATGACTAATGGAAACTTCACCATTAGCTGCCAGAATCTTGTCTAAGTTTTTTGCAATATGTGTATTAGCATTCACTGCATAAGCGCCCTTTTTTAACTCTAGGGAACTTACCAGTGTTTCCCATGGCTCTGATACACTAGAAGAATATCCCCATGTATGCTCTGCATACAACATCTGCTCTTTTGCGGATTTTCCAATCAAATCCGCATCGCCAAATTTATTTTCAGGATCCAGTTTGCAACAGATATTATATTTTCTTGCTGCTTCTCTGAACATCTTTACTTCAGATGGTGTAGATCCCACACCGTCTGCCCACCAGTCTGTCCAGTCTCCGGAAATTATGGGAATATCTTTGCAACTTTCTTTTACTCTTTCAAAAAACTGCTCTAGGGTCACCATTTCAAAATGAAGTTTTCCCTCATAATAATTATTTAATTCCTGTACTCGTCTTGCCACATCTGCGCTTGGTGGCGCATTGTCTGTAATCTGTCCGGATACTAGAAGGGGGACTAGATTATACTTGTAACCTTCTGCTTCCAGATTATCTAGATAACGTTCCAGACGAAGAGTCAGAATCTTCCATTCAATTTTTGCAGTATCCTCTGCACTGGTTCTCATCAACTCATGTTCCTGGAAACGTTTATGGAACTCATCTCGAAGAATGTATGAATTTCCTGCTTCAGGAGCTAAAAATAATTCATTACCAAAATGGTAATGCTCTCCGTTCCAGAATAGTACCCTATTTCCTGAAGGTCCTTCCCAGTAAAATGGAAGGACTTTCTTATAAAGAGGGAACATACCGTGATGTGGATGCAAGGCAGAATAAAAATATCTTACTCCATGATCATATAAGGCATCCACATATCCCCAGGCAAAACCGTTGATATCCGCACTCATCCCTGCAGTAATAGGATGCCCTGTTTCTTCACCATATTTCTGCATCTTGTCCAAGGCATTGTATAAAGCTCTTTTTCCAATCAGTTCTGTCATATTTAAATAGTTCCCGCTTAATCCAATTTCACCTGTGGAAACGTAATACTCAAATTTTTCACGATAGGTCTCATCTGCCATTTCGTAGAAATTTTCTACCTGCCAGTAGTTTTCACACTGCCAAACGAAACCTTCCCATTCTTTTTTACCATTAACATGAATCTCATCTAAGATATCAATAGCCTGGCGAATAAAATCATAGTGATATCTGATGATCTTATCTTGCCGCTCTGTATAGCCAATATCCGTATGTGAATGATGGATTAGATATATATTTTTAATCGTTGTATTCTTCATATACCCTCCTTATCTGTCTATTTGCTAGTATACGCAAGTCCTGCTTCAACATTATCCTGCAGAAATATAAATAATAATATAGTAGGAATAGATGCAATGATACATCCGAAAAATAAGGCCGGAGCATTATTTTTTGCCATAAGCGAAACTGTTGTCATAACCGGTCTGATCTCCGCAGATTTTGTAAATGTCAAACCAAACATAAGGTCATTCCATACCCAGGTAAACTGTGAGAGTAAAACAATGGATAATGGAGACTTTGCCATAGGTAAAAAGATATTCATAAGAATCTGCCAATCCGTTGCTCCATCAATCTTTGCTGATTCACATACTTCTCTGGAGATTCCCAAAAAGAAGTTTCGCAATACGAACATACTGAAGGGAATGGATATAGCTGTATAGAACAAGATCATTCCCAGTCTAGTATTATAAAGTCCCACACTGGTATATCCCTTATAAATGGGGAGCAAATACACCTGAAACGGGAATACGGTTCCACTATAAATAAACAAGAACCAAAACATTTTATGTCTGACTCTTAAATGAGTCAGTCCGTAAGCTGCCAGCATGGCTAAGAATACCGAAAATACTGCACCTGTTACAGCATATAAAAGGCTGGCTCCAGCGGACTGAATCAACCCACTGTCTACAACAGACTGGAAGTTCTCCATAAGATGACATCCCTCTGGAAGCACCCAGAAACTTCCCAAGTTGTATTCCTGCTTGGTCTTTGCAATGTTAAGAATAGCGAAAATTGCAGGAGTGACCCAGATGACTCCTAGAATGGACAAAATGATATTTATTATCGTTCTGGTACTCTTTTTTGTATGCATTCTGTTTCCTCCTAACCTTCTTTGAATGTGTTACGTAAGTTAAAGTAAGATATAATCAAAATAACCACTGTCAGTACGATAGCTACAGCCGCACCTTTTCCAAACTCGTTATAAATAAAGGATTCCTCGTACATGGTAAGAGCCAGTGTCTCAGATGTTCTGTAAGGACCACCCTTTGTCATGACCCAAATACTATCAAACACTTTAAAACTGTTTACAAGCGCCATTAAAAGAACAACGATGATCGTCGGTTTTAGCAAAGGAAGAATAACCTTTGTATAGATTTTTAATCCCCCTGCTCCCTCGATCTGAGCTGCCTCAATAGGCGATTTGTCAATATTTTTAATACCAGAAATAAATAAAAGAAGGTTCAGCCCGATTCCCTGCCAAATTCCCATAAGAATCATGATAAAAGTATTCAGATAAGGAATCGCGAGCCAATCTCTTACCCACTCCTCTTTTCCAAACCACGCAAAGACCTGTGGCAGACCATATGTAGAAAGTAATGTAAGGATAATCATACCACCTACCGTTGCAGATAAAGCTGTTGGAAAATAAAATACATTTTTAAAAATTTTCAAAGCGGAACTCTGAGTGATCATAATTGCCAGAATCAGAGGTAACGCCACAGTTGTTACCAAAGAAGATACGACCCAGATCATAGTATTGATCACAGAGATAATAAAATTAGAATCCTGAAACAGTTCTTTATAGTTCTGTAAACCCACAAAAACCATATCGGAAAATCCATCCCAGCTAAAAAAGCTCATATGCAATGTATAAAAGATAGAAGAAATGAAGAAAATCCCTACAAACAGTACCGCAGGAGCAATATAGAGATAATCTTTCCAGTATATTTTTGTTTTCTGTTTTGTCTCTTTTGACATATAATTTCCCTCCATGTATAAAGAGAGTAGTTTAAAAGCTACTCTCTTTATCTTAACTGGCTCTTATTTGGCAAATACTTCGTCTGCTTTTTTCTGAATTGTGTTGAGTACTTCTTCAACATCTGCATTTCCCATTTGGAATTTCATAAATTCATCTAAAGCAACATCTCTGACCTCAGCCGGTGTGTTTTCGTAGTATCTTAAGATCATAGCATAGTTCTGTGTATCCTGTGAGTTAGCGATCATCTGGTTAACAACTGGGTTATCAACCTCTACCTGACTTGTATTTACGTTACCATCCGTTTCTGTAAGTGTTGTCTGATGTTCTTTTGTGAACCATTTCTTCAAAACTTCTTTTGCTGCTTCTTTGTCTTTGCTATTTGCACTTACACATAATGGAGTGATTTCAAAGAAAATTGTTTTTTTCCCACCGTTCATAGTTGGCAATGCAAATGTAAAAACGTCTTCCCCGCATTTTACATCGTAATCTTTTTCAACATTAACTGCTTCGTAGTTTGGCTCGAGCATCATGGCAGATTTTCCTGTTGCGATCTCTTTTTTCATATCCTGAATTGCCATTGGAGCTGAGAAATATCCTTTATCCAACATGTCTTTCCAAATTTCCATAACTTCTACAACTTCAGCATCTGTGTATTTCTTTGTTCCATCACATACGTCAAGGTATAATTGAGGATCTTTTGCTGCAAGTAACTGCTGAAACCAAATAAAACCTGCCCAACTGTCATTTTTTAATGCGATCGGTGTAATGCCTTTTTCTTTTAAAGCGGCACAAACATCCAAGAACTCATCAAATGTTTCCGGAACTTCGAGGTTGTTGTCTTCAAATACATGTGAATTGTAAATGATTGCATTGTAAATGATGCTGTATGGAACAGCTACAATCTTTCCGTCTACAGTAAGTGATTCTGCAATATCAGCAGAAACGCCATTTTTTTCTACATATTCATCCCAAAGATCTGTTAAATTTTCCAAATATCCATTGTTAGCAATAGTTTCCAACTGTGGACCACTCCACCATGTAAACAATCCTGGGGCATCTTCTTCCTTAATAGTCTGCTGCATAGCTGTCTGGTAAGAAGCTGTATCCGGATAAGCAACTACATTCATGTCTACACCTGAAAGTCCTTCGATGCTTTCTACCATTTTGTCAATGTCTGTCTGATCTTTCTGGCCGTATTTGTCATTCCAGAATTCTACAGAAGCTGATTCCTCTTTTTTTTCTTTTGAACTTCCACATCCTGGTAGAGCCACGATCATGGATATTGCAAGTGCCATTACTAATAATTTCTTAAGTTTCATTAGAAACATCCTCCTTTGTTTTTACTACACTCTTTCTTTAATCCGTTGCAAATGTTATAACATTATAATAATATGATTTATTTCCATTGTCAACATTCAAAAACAAGATGTACTATCTTACACAACTTGTCTTAAGATAACTTGTACAAATGTTACAACTCCGTGGGAATCCGAAACTTAAGGAAAAAAATATTGAAAAATCACAAATATACTATATAATTATATATATATCTATTT
>JAHHTL010000004.1 GCA_020024635.1 Ruminococcus sp. | reverse complement strand
TAAAAAACTCCCTTGCATTCTGCTATACCAAAGATTTTCTTTCCTTCTATATAACAAAAACCACAAGAGAGTTTTAACCAGTTTTTTAATTTTTTAAATTTTCCAAAAATTTAATTGCTTCTTGTACCGTTGTAAATGTACATCATGATTGATATAACCATCGATTTCTTACGTCAGGGTCTTCTACGTAGGTAACCCTTCTATTTGCCCTAATACCCAATCTCCATTTATAGAGGCTTTTTTAATGATCTGCTATTTTCCTTGTTGTGTTAGAATCTCCTTTTACATAACCAGGACATTCATTCTGTTATTTTCTTTGTTGTTTCAAGGTTCTCTATTGCCTGGAGAATACCCCCAACCAATCCATTCTACCTATCTTTGACAATCTGTTCTGTTATCTGACCATGCTGACGCCGATAAGTATCACTGTCTTTCCGTTTTAATTCAGCTTCCAGTTGAAACAATTTATTATTGAGTAGTTCTTTTTCTTTAGGATCACTGGTAGATAAAAGCTTTTGCTTTGTTTCACCCAAAGACTTTTTTAGCTTTTCTATCTCACGATCCACAGCATCTGTATTAACAGTTGTTTTTACAATTTTAGGTTTTTCACCATCTTTAGAATTTACATTAGGTACGTTTTCTTCCGTTTCTTTTGAAGGATCATCAAATTTTATCACAGATTTTCCTTCTTCATCATGGGAAAGTTTATATACTCCTGTTGCTTGCGATTCAGGCTGATGTTCAAAAGTATCAAATCGTCTTTTTATATCAAGGGATTGATCTTCCGATTTCAGTTGATCTTCCAAAATCGATGCCTCAACATTTTGAACTTCTTTGGAGCTAACTATGGAAGAATCTACCTGCTTCTCTTCCTTAGCATTTTGTACTTTTTGTTTTTCCAAATTCTCAATTTGATTTTGAATGTTTTTGGTTCTTTTCTCTTTTTCTTCTGGAGAAAGTTGCTTATTTTTCTTAACCTGTTCCAGTTGTTGCCTTAACTGCTCGATTTTTCTGTCGATTGAAGAACTATCATTTGAACGCCCTGATTGAATACTTTGTAATTTCATTTGGCTATTAATTACATTCACACTCATAAAGTTTCCTCCTATCATTTGAAATAATCTATCAAAATCCTGAGTGAATATTTTTATTCTCTCCTGCCGGGAGTATTGTGTATCCTACAGAGTTGAAAGAACAAAGCAAGATGTATATCCGTTAACGGTAAATTTGAGGATTTTACATTTCTATTACAAAAATTGATTTTGAACTTTGTCGTATTGATAAGCAATTCCTTCTAACTTTTTTTCTAATTCATCCTGCTCTATATTCAAATCTTCACATAACTTTTCTATGGAAGAATACTGATCTCTTAATTTTGTATTAATTACACTTAGTAGTATTACAGGATCTTTTGGAAGTTCATTTAACATTTAATTATCTCCCTTTCCGTAAAAATCATATCAACCGAAACATCATGTTTCTCTGCCTCAATAGATTCTGTCATCTGACAAGAATAGGCAAGCGCAACTTTGTGTTTTGGATGGTGCTTCCTAAGATAGCGATCATAATATCCACCACCATATCCAATCCTGTTTCCTTTGTAATCAAAACAAATCCCAGGAAGAATCATCAATTCACAATCTGCATTAGCAGGTATATCAGATGTAGGCTCTAAAATACCATAATGTCCTACTTTTAGTTCTTCTTTACCTTGAATATAAAAAAACTCCATCTCGCCCTTTTTTGTTACTTTTGGAACAGCAACCCTTTTACCTTGTTTCCAGGCTTCGTTCATGATTTTTTCTGTCTGCACCTCATGGTTACTGCTTACATAGCAATAAATTTCATTCGCACCGAAAAATAGCTTTTCCTTAAGTAATTTATTTTGAATGTCTTTGCTGTATTGCGTTTTTAACTCCTTTGAAAGCTGTGCACGAACTTGACGGATTCTTTGTCTAATTTCCTTTTTTATTTCCAAACTTTTCTCCTAAATTGACTACGCTTCCTTTCTCATCTTCAATATCAATTCGATCAAGTTGCACTTTCAAATTTCTGCGAAATGACTCAATGTATTCTTGTCGTAAAATTTTCTGTTCCAATTTTTCAGAATCTGTGAGCCCTTCTGCTTTCGATTTTTTATATAACTCATTTATGCGTTTAATCTTTTGTTCGTCCATTGCCTTCTCCTTTGCTTGTACTTTCTTTATAGTACACCATTTCTTATCATTCGTCTACTTTTCAGCTTGAATAATTTTCTAATATGCCATAAAGTGTTTCTTCTTCATCCACATATTTTCCATCTTTAATTTCCACTTTTAATTCTTCCGGAATCCGATCCACAGGAATATCCGTCATTTCATAAAGAGTTTTTTTATCATTTAAATATACAACAAGATATCCATTTAATTCACAGATATAAAACCCTTTGTTTTTTTCCACATTTGCTTTTGTAACTATACTTTCTTCTTTTTTTGCCAGTTTCTCTGCTTGTCTATCATAACTAATTTTATATGCTGTTGACAAAAAAATTACAAATAAAAGTGCACCTATAAAAAAGCCGATACTGTATCTTGATTTCATCCTCTTACTCTCCTTTTTTATACAGTATTGGCTTTTTTATTTTTCTTATACAATCATCTGCGTCTTACTGGCAATAGATGAAATTTCTTTGAAATGTTATAAATCATTCTCCCTTTTGGCAGATCTAAAATGTCTTGTTTTGACAAAGTTCCTAGTTTTAATACAAACACTGCATACGTCACTGCAGCAGATAGAATTGCAACCATGGTTGGGATCACGCGTCCTGGTAAAATATAATTCACGCCTGTATAGACAATATACGTCACAACTCCCATAATTGCAGAAGCCAAAAATGGCTTCACAAAGGTATTGGATGTCTCCTGATGATATTTCACTGTTTTTTTAATTTCTCGGATATTAAGTCCTGCACTGCAAATCGAAAATACGATGGAACTTCCAACCACTGCATAAATATTCCATCGAAAAACAGTCAGCATAATCACTAGAGAAATCACATGCAACACCAAGGAAATTGCCGCATTTTTTACAGGAGCTAGCATCTTATCTAACCCTTGAAGTATAGCCCCTGTTACAGTACTGATACTTGTAAACACAACTGTAATCGCCCCAATTGCAAGTAACTTTGCAGGAGTTTTGCTTGCATCATTAAACAATAGGATCATAAGAGGGGATGACAGTGAAACAAAGCCTACAAAACATGGGATTGCAATCAACATAGTAAATCGCAATGTCTGATTAATCTTTTCATGAGCCAATTTTTTGTTTCCAGAAGCAACAACTACCGCCAAACTTGGAATAACAGAAGCAGCAAGTCCATTTGCAACTGCCAAAGGAACATTAATCAAAGTATTATACTTTCCTGTATAAATTCCAAGTAGTGCCATATATTCTTTTTCAGCAAATCCCTGAAAAGACATGATTTGGTTAAATAAATACATATCTATGATTTGATTGATATTTCCGATTGCGGTACTAAAAATAACAGGAACAATTGTCAGAATCATAATTTTCATGATTCGACGATAACTTTCCTCTCGCCTTGTCCGGTCATTGCGAAGCTGTTTTTTTATCTTCGGAATAAATAAATATAAAATAAATAATAAAAAAAGAAATCCAGCCAAGGCTCCTATCACCGTACCTAGTGTTCCACCAGAAGCACCATAGGCAGGTCCTAATAGCTCTTCCTTTTGTTTCACCGCTTCACGCATTCCTACTTTAAATAATGCAGCTGCTCCTACAATGCTTACAATTGCATTTATGATCTGCTCAATAATTTGAGATACCGCCGTAGGAATCATCGTTCCAAGTCCTTGAAAATATCCACGTATGACTCCCATGACCGAAACAATCAGTAATCCTGGCGCCAACATCTTTAGTGCATAAAAACTAAGTGGAGATTTCATAAGGTTTGTAGAAATCGCTTCCGCTCCGAAAAAAATCACAAGCGAAACAACAAGACCTACCACGATTGAGAAAACCAATGCGCATAAGAAAACACGAAAGGCATTTCGTTTCTGATTCATTGCCATACGTGCTGAAACCAATTTCGACACCGCAAGTGGATAGCTAAAGGATGATAATATCAGTGCGACGGAGTATATTTCAAATGCATATCCATAAAATCCGTTTCCTTCATCTCCTAGAATATTTGTCAGCGGAATTCTATATGCAACACCAATAATTTTAGTTACTACAGCCGCAATTGCAAGAATAGCACCTTGGATCAGGAAATCATCTTTTTTGTTATTTGTTTTCTTGTGTACTTCAGACATAAATTTCCTCCATAGGTTTTATTTTATCTTGTAATTTCAATTTGCTCGAGAATCTCTCTTTGTTTTTGTTCCATTTCTAATCGCTCTTGCTCCTCCATATGATCATAACCAAATAAGTGAAGCATACTATGCGCAATCAAAAATGCATATTCTCTTTTCGGGGAATGTCCATACGCTTCCGCCTGTTCCAAAACTTTCTCTTTGGAAATCACAATATCTCCAAGCAGTAATTCTCCCGTTTCTGGATTAAAATAATCTTCTGGTCCATTTTCTAAATGGGAAAAATCTCCTGAACTCTCATAATCCACCATAGGAAAAGAAAGTACATCCGTCGCGCGATCAATCTGACGAAATGTACGGTTCATTTCCTTGATATTTTCATTGTCTGTAAGAAGTAGATTGATTTCTGCTTCATATGGGCATTTTACATACTCTAGTGCTGCTTCTATTACAAGATTTGCAATCTGTTCTGTGTCAACCGGAAGGATAATATCTCCTTCTTCTTCCATGTATAAACTCATGATCTTCTCCTCTTATCCTTTGTTTTAGTATTCCCTTTTTCCAATCCTCGAATACTCTTTTTTTCGTACTCTTCATAAGCTTTTACGATTTTTTGTACAAGTGGATGTCTTACAACATCTTTACTTGTCAAAGTACAAATATGAATATCGTCAATATTCTTTACCACCTTTATGGCTACGTCAAGTCCAGATGTAGTTCCCTGTGGAAGATCCTTTTGCGTGGAATCTCCTGTAATTACAACTTTGGTTCCAAACCCTATTCTCGTAAGAAACATTTTCATCTGTGCCGGTGTCGTATTTTGCGCCTCATCTAAGATAATAAATGCATTATCCAAGGTACGCCCTCTCATATATGCAAGAGGTGCCACTTCAATCAATCCTTTTTCTGAATTCTTTAGAAAGCTTTCCGCTCCCATAATCTGGTACAATGCATCATACAATGGTCGAAGATAAGGGTCAATCTTGCTTTGAAGATCTCCTGGAAGAAATCCTAACTTTTCCCCAGCTTCAATGGCAGGACGGGTGAGAATAATTCTACTTACTTCATTATTTTTAAATGCTGTAATAGCCATTGCCATGGCAAGATAGGTTTTACCTGTTCCTGCCGGACCAAGACCAAATGTAATCATACCATTTCGAATCGCATCCACATATTTCTTTTGCCCTAATGTTTTGGGTTTGATTGGTTTTCCTTGAAGCGTGTAGCAAATCAATTCTTTGTCAATCTCTACAATTCCCTCTTCTTTGTCTTCGTAAACAAGAGAAATGGCATAGTCAACATTTTGCTCTGTAATGACATTTCCACGTCTGGAAAGTTCAGATAATTGCTCAATCACTCGTTTGGCTTTTTCTGCACCTTCTACCTCCCCCAAAATCTTTGTCGTTCCATTTCTTGCAATCAATGTAACACGAAAGCTTTTTTCAATTTTTTTTGCATATGCATCAAACTGACCAAACACATTCTTTTCATGTTCAGCTGGTAATTCAATCATTATTTCTGCTAGCCCCATCTAGTTTATCTCCTTCTATTTCTAAAACGTTTGTATCTACTTTTTTCGCAATCTTTTCATTTAAATAAAGAATCCCTTTGGCAGACGCTGTATTTTCATACATATGTATTTTAACATCTTTTTTTCGAATTTGAACACCTTTTTCTTCCAATTCTTTTGAAAAAAGTGCATAATTCATACTTAGTTCTTCTTGTATTTCCTTTTTTGATCGTACATATGTTTTTTCCTCATAAGGTCTTATGACTTCATACCCAACAGAGATGGGTAATTTAAAATTCTCTCCGAGTTTTAAAATCTTTTCTTTTGAAAAACCATCCCACGTCTGGAAATGATGTTTTAAAGTACCAATTTTCAAAAGATGATTTCCAACTCTTACCGAAAGGCGCCCTCTTATTTGATCTTTGTATTGTTTACGAAAGCCTTTTTGCTCAACAGTATCTTCATATTGAATTTTGGTATTTGCATAAACATCTGCGTCAGCACTTAGATAACGATGCCCGATGACTTCCTGAGAGTCATTGATAATATCTATTTTTCCAGACACAAGAATATCTCCTTTTGATACGCGATCGCCCACATGCACACAAGGGGTGCCTTTTCGTGTAATGATATTTGTAATCACACCATCTTTTGTTGCAACTAAATCTTGTGGTCTCTGTTCATCTTCCTGCTTTTTTTGAAAGGTATCGTCGTTTTCTTTGATATGAATCTTTAAAACGCATCCCGTCAATGAAGCCGAAACCCAAACAATATCATCATACTCTTTTCTTATCTCTTTTACAATCTTTTCACAATTTACTTTTTTGCGTGCCATTGCAGGTGTTACATCTTTTGATTTCAAAAAATCCATAAGAACATCCTCTGTCCACTTATCATTTCCTTCAAATTGAATATCCCAAATTCGACTTGATAAACTAAATAAGACAATTATACACAATAAAGCACCTATAAAGAATAATTTTCTTTTTTGATACCGTTGTAAAAAAAAAGGAAAACCAATTCGTTTTATAATCCTTATTCTTGTATGCGTTTTTTTCACAAACGGCTTTATTTTTCGAAAATCTTTTATCTCCATATTCATCAGATAGGACTGCTGCGATGGCACAAGTCCCCACATATAAATTTTATGGAATGCGCACAAGTTAATAAAACGCTCCGGCGAATCCCCTTCTACCCGAATTGTTACGTAGCCTTTCAGAAAATGAATCAAACATGCTATCAACGTTCTACCTCACTTACAATATTCAAGAGAATCAATCTTACCCGTGATCTTCATCTCATCATTCGTGTAATACTCGATCTGAAGTTGTTTTCCCGAAATTCTGATTTGTCTTTTTTTTGCCTGTACGCGTATTGTATCATTTGTATATTCTATAATGCGTCTATAATTTTCTATGCAAACTTCTTCATTGCCGATAAGCGTAACAACGACTGCGCCTTGCACTACGTCTTTTGGCATGCCGGCAGCAGTCGTTAGCTTTTCTTTTAAACCTTTATGTTCCAAGTCTTTCATTCTGAATACCGCCACACATACTTCCTTTAAGAAAGTATATGTTCCGTTCCCTTGTCCTATTCAAAATGTAACTTATTCCTTTAATTTGACCTTTAATTTCACTGGCTGATGATCCGTAAATTCAAATTGGGTATCAATATTTTCCACGTTCACTACTTCTATATTGTCTGACACAATAAATCCATCAATAACATAAACTTGTGTTTCTTCATAATTTCCACTATAAGAACTATTCAACAAGCGACAAGTTGGTGCATTGTCGGATACTGCAAATGAAAATCCTTCTTCCAGTTCATCCGCACTAACTTTTCCTGGAACCCAACTGCCTTGATCATGGATCGGATAAGTATCCATTCCTTCAAACGTCTGGTTGAAATCTCCACCCGCAATTACATAATTCCCTTTTTCATATTCCTCTTTTAGTTTTTTTGCAAGCATGTTGCTTTGTGCAATCTTTCCCTTCCCACTATCATAGGCTTCTAAATGAAAGTTAATTAAAACAAGTTCTTTGTCTGTTCCTTGAACGGGAATTCTCTCTTCTAACATGCAACGTTTTAAATTACAAGTTTTTATTGGCCACTTAAAAGATTCCGGAAGAGCAATCCTTGATGCGTCGGTTACTTTATATTCTGTCATTGTAACAAGTCCACTTGTTACTTTTCCAATTGGCGGTAATGGATATGGAACAAAATCACATTTGAAATTGCATGCAAAATTTCCTGGCATGTTCAGCGCATCTTCATAATACTTCTGCTGGTTTATGTAATACGATCTTTTTGAATGCACATCTACTTCTTGCAGGAAATAAATATCCGCCGCCTCCTCTTTTAGGATGTTTGTAATACCTTCTAAATTTGTCTCCACCATCTGCTTTGTCTCTGGTTGTACGTTTTTTCCACCATCCATGAAAAAATCTTCGTCCTTTCCAAGTCCTGCGTATCCGGTATTATAAGATAGAATGGTAAATACTTCTCCTTTTTCTAATGTTTGCTCCATGGATTGAACGTTCAATTTTTCAACTGCATCTGGTCTGTATTCTCGAATCGTAAGCACTCCTAGAAATACAATCACAGCGAGAAGAAAAGCAAGAAAAATGTAGACAATGGATTTTAATACTGCCTTTTTTTTCATAGTCGCCTCCTTTTTTACACTGGAATCACCAAGTACATTTGGTGCATTTTCAACTTCCTTTGTGAAACACATCCCTCCCAACTTATCTTAGTTCATCGTCTAAAGTCATGTTACAGTTAAATGAAAGTATTTACTTATGGTAAGGTTCTCCCTGTATGATTCGATAGCATCGATAGATCTGTTCTAATAAGATTACCCTCATAAGTTGATGGGGGAACGTCATTTTAGAGAAACTAAGTGCATAATTCGAACGATGCAATACTTCTTTTCCCAACCCTATAGATCCGCCAATCACAAAAATTATATGACTGGTTCCATTGATTCCTAACTGATCGATCTTTTGGGATAGTTCTTCTGATGTAAGGAGTTTTCCTTCAATTTCAAGTGTAATTACATAGGCATCCTCTTTTATGTACTTAAGTAAACGCTCTCCTTCTTTTCTTCGAATATTTTCTTCAACAACTTCACTTGCCTGATCTGGGGTCTTTTCATCTGCAACCTCTATGATCTCTAATTTACAGTATTTTGTAAGTCTTTTGGAGTATTCGGCAATGGCATCCTTTAAATACTTTTCTTTGATCTTTCCAACTGTAAGTATGGTTATTTTCATCACTGATCTCCTACTCTTTATATTTGTTTCATTATACCATAGAAAACAGACAAAATGAAAGAGACATAGCAGATTTTCTCTTTGCTATGTCTCTTTCATTTTCTAAAATTATTTGTTGCTTAAGTACTCGTGAATTCCCTTCGCTCCTGCTTTTCCTGCGCCCATTGCAAGAATAACCGTTGCGGCGCCTGTTACAGCATCTCCACCGGCGAATACAGCTGCTTTTGATGTTTGTCCATTCTCATCGTCTGCAACGATACATCTTCTCTTGTTCACTTCAAGTCCTTCTGTCGTAGAAGCGATTAATGGGTTTGGTGATGTTCCAAGAGACATGATCACAGTATCCAGTTCTATGTCATATTCCGAACCTTCAATCTCTACTGGGCGTCTTCTTCCGGATGCATCTGGCTCCCCTAATTCCATTTTCACTACTTTCATTCCCTTTACATATCCTTTTTCATCCACAAGGATTTCTTTAGGATTTGTAAGCAAATCAAATATAACACCCTCTTCTTTTGCGTGATGCACTTCTTCTGCTCTTGCTGGAAGTTCTGCTTCACTACGTCTATAAACAACATGAACTTCTGCTCCCAAACGAAGAGCTGTTCTAGCTGCATCCATTGCAACGTTTCCACCACCAATCACAGCCACTTTCTTTCCAGCAACAATTGGAGTATCAAAACTATCATCGAAAGCCTTCATAAGATTGCTTCTTGTCAGGTACTCATTTGCAGAAAATACTCCATTGGCATTTTCTCCTGGAATGCCCATGAACATAGGAAGTCCTGCACCAGACCCAATAAATACTGCTTCAAAATTTTCTTCTTCAATCAACTGGTCAATGGTTGTAGATCTACCAATCACAACATTTTCCTCAAATTTAACACCAAGCTCTTTTACTTTTTCGATTTCTTTTGCAACAATCTTTTGCTTTGGAAGACGGAATTCTGGAATTCCGTAAACCAACACTCCACCTAATTCGTGAAGCGCTTCAAAAACAGTAACATCATATCCTAATTTTGCAAGATCACCTGCACAAGTAAGTCCGGATGGACCAGAACCGATAACCGCAACTTTGTGACCATTTGTTGTCTTTGCACCCTCTGGCTTAATATCATTTTCCAATGCATAGTCCGCAACAAATCGCTCTAGTTTTCCAATGGAAATTGGTTCACCTTTAATTCCACGAATACACTGTCCCTCACACTGTGACTCTTGAGGACATACACGACCGCAGATTGCCGGAAGTGCGGATGACTGACCGATAATTTTATATGCTTCTTCAATATTTCCTTCTTTTACTTCGTTAATAAATGCAGGAATATTAATAGACACAGGACATCCTTTGATACATTTTGCATTTTTGCAATTGAGACATCTTGTAGCTTCTTCCATTGCCTCTTCTTTACTATATCCAAGACATACCTCTTCAAAATTTGTAGCACGTACTTTTGGATCCTGCTCTCTTACTGGTACTCTTTCTAATACATTCGCCATTATTTGTCACCTCCATCATGACCGCATCCTTTTCCATCATGTCCATGATGTGTCTTTCCTTCTTGGAGTTTTAAAAGAGCACGGCCCTCTTCACTTTTATACATCTGCATTCTTGCCATTGCCTGATCAAAATCAACCAAATGACCATTAAATTCTGGTCCATCTACACATGCAAATTTAATTTCATCTCCTACTTGAAGACGACATGCGCCACACATCCCTGTTCCATCAACCATAATTGGGTTCATACTTACAATGGTTGGAATCTCCAGTTTTTTAGTCATAAGAGATACAAACTTCATCATGATCATAGGTCCAATGGCAACACAGTGATCGTAGTGTTTTCCCTCTTTTTCTACCAAATCTTCTATTACTTTTGTCACCATACCTGATCGGCCATAAGATCCGTCATCTGTGGTAACATAAAGATTACCTGCAACAGCTTCTAATTCTTTTTCAAGAATTAACATATCCTTTGTTTTTGATCCTACAATAACATCTGCCGAAATTCCTCTTTCATGAAGCCATTTCACTTGTGGATACACTGGCGCTGCACCAACACCCCCTGCTACAAATAAAATATTTTTCTTTTTTAACGCTTCAATATCTTCGTAAACAAGATCTGATGGACATCCAAGTGGTCCAACAAAGTCACGGAATGAATCTCCTTCTTTAAGATCCGCCATCTTAATCGTAGATGCTCCTACCTCCTGAAATACAATAGAGATTGTCCCTGCTTCTCTATCATAATCACAAATCGTAAGTGGAATTCTCTCTCCTTTTTCATCCATTTTTACGATCACAAACTGACCTGGCTGACAATGTTTCGCAACCCTTGGTGCTTCTACATCCATAAGATAAATCTTATCTGCCAGCTTTTCTGCTTTAATTATCTTGTACATGTTAGTCCTCCTTGTAATTTCTTACCTGTTAACTATAATACCTTAATTTATATGGAAAGACAAGCGTCGAATCAGACGAAAATCAAGAGGCAGGTAAACAAGCCTGCCTCTTTTTGATTTTTTATTCTACTTGATTAATTCATTTAGAAATCTACTTCTTTTCCATAATAAACACATGTAAATAATCTTTCCATTTCAGCCGGAGTAATGCTTCTTGGATTTGAACCTGTACATGCATCACCAACTGCAAGTTCAGAGATGTTAGAAATTTTTTCTTTAAATTCATTCTCATCAATACCAAACTCTTTTAACGTATGTGGAATGTTCAAAACATCATTGAAATGATCAATCTTCTTACAAAGACTATTGATCAATGCTTGTTCAGATGTTCCTTCAAGACCAACTCTTCGCGCGATTTCTGCATAACGTTTTGCAGCAACTGGATCTTTTGCATTGTAACGAATTACATATGGAAGATACATTGCATTTGCAAGTCCATGTGTAATATGTCCTGTTGAGAATGCTGCACCTGTTTTGTGAGCCATAGAATGTACGATACCAAGTAATGCATTAGAAAATGCCATACCTGCAAGACATTGTGCTGTATGCATCTTTTCTCTTGCGTCTTGATTTCCAGCATAGGAAGATGGAAGATAATCAAACACCATTTCAATTGCCTGAAGCGCCAATGGATCGGTGAATGCACAATTTAATGTAGAAACATAAGCTTCAATCGCATGAGTAAGTGCATCCATACCTGTGTATGCAACCTGATTTGCAGGAAGTGCTTCTACTAATTCAGAATCAACAATTGCAACATCTGGCGTAATTTCAAAATCAGCAAGTGGATATTTAATTCCTTTAGCATAATCTGTAATAACTGAAAAAGCTGTCACTTCTGTTGCTGTTCCAGATGTGGATGGAATAGCTGCAAATTTCGCTTTTTGTCTTAACTTAGGGAAATTAAATGGAATACAAAGATCTTCAAATGTCACATCAGGATATTCGTAAAATGCCCACATTGCCTTTGCAGCATCAATCGGAGATCCTCCACCCATGGCAACAATCCAATCTGGTTCAAACGCACGCATAGCCTCTGCACCTTTCATAACTGTCTCTACAGATGGATCTGGCTCTACTCCTTCAAATAACTGCACTTCCATGCCAGCTTCTTTTAAATATCCTACCGCTTTGTCTAGAAATCCCTGACGTTTCATAGACCCTCCACCTACAACAAGGATCGCCTTCTTTCCTTTGAGGTTCTTTAATTCTTCTAAGCATCCTTTTCCGTGATAAATGTCTCTTGGCAATGTAAATCTGCTCATCTCGTATCTCCTTTTTTATCGATAAATTATTTTTGATAAGAGTCATTATAACACTGTTAAACTTTTAACGCAAGTGTTTTTTTGTAGATTTTAAATAAATTTTACAAAAAAAACAGGACTATTTTGCGCTAATTCACAAAAGCAATCCTGTTTTTCGTTTTTCTCTTTATTCTTCCGGTTTATAAACATAATTTCTTTTTGTAACCGGCGTATATTTGTCTGTTTCATTCTTTTTGAGAACAGCACTGAACATGGTTTGTCCCTTTGGCATAGAGATTGGTCCTTCATATTGTGATGCTCCTGAAGATGGATCAGATGGATCTTTTCCGTTCATCGTATAATAGGCAGTATATCCATCTGGAACGATAATCTCTATTTGAGCTGCTTCTTCGTACTGCCCTGTAGACGGACTAACAGCAGGCGCCTCTTCTATTGGCAACTCAATATTATATGTTTTGGTTGCAATCACACTTGAAATCTTATTTTTATTGACTGATATAGCCTTAATCTGAGTCTTTCCCTCTTTATGAATTAAAATCGGTTTCTCATATTTTTGACTATATATATCTGGATTGCTCCCATCGATTGTATAATAAATTTTATTCCCTTTTGAAGTAAGGGCAACTTCCTGAACTTCATGATAAGTTCCTTCCGGAAGATCAAATTCCGGCTTAGGTGTCACATAATCTTTTAACTCTTTTAACACCTCTTCATATTCACAATCATTTAAAACTTCAGGCACTTTTTCAGGCTGGTTTGTCTCTAAATAAAATTTAATGGCAGATCGATACAACTGTGTATTGGATGGCTGCATTGCAATTGCAGAAAGAAACACATTTTCTGCGCTTTCCAAATCCTTTTTTTCCACATATAACTTAGCTAGTCCTTCATACGCTTCCACTCTTTTCCGATTTTTTTTCGTTGCACTTTTAAAGTATTTTTCAGCCTTTTCATAATTCGACAAGGTCAGTGCTTTATTCCCCTTACTAATCTGACCCGAATAGGAAATCTGATGAATGAAAAATGCCATCAACAGCACAATCGGTAAAAGCATCGCACAAATCACCAATCTTCGTTGTCTTCTCATCTTCGCAAGGCGTTTTTTTCGGGCTTTCCTTCTCCTTCGTTGTTTTTGAAGCGCATCGGATTGCACTTTAGGTTTTGACTTTCTTGTCAAATGATTCTGTTCTGCTTCTCTTATATCAGCGTGCTCTCTTCTTGTATGAACTCTAGTTGGCACCTCCATTCCGCAAATGGGACAGTAGGACCATCTTTCTGGAATTGTAGCGCCACAATTTACACATTTCATGTCACTACCCTCCTACTCACGCACAGTTTTTACACAATTCTCCATAAGCATTGCAATCGTCATAGGACCAACTCCACCTGGAACCGGTGTGATTGCAGATGCTTGTGGCTCAACATCTGCAAAATCTACGTCTCCACATAATTTATTATTTTCATTTCTATGCATTCCAACATCAATTACAACTGCACCTTCTTTGATATACTCTGCAGTAACAAATTTAGGTTTTCTTACTGCTACAATCAAAATGTCCGCTCTCTTCGTAAGTTCTTTTAAATTCTCAGTTTTAGAATGCGCAATGGTTACGGTTGCATTTTCTCTTAATAATAAAGCCGCCATTGGTTTCCCAACAATATTACTTCGTCCCATAATGACGCATTCTTTTCCTTCCAACGTAATATGTGATCGTTTTAAAAGCTGAATGATTCCAGCAGGTGTGCATGATAAAAATCCATCTTCTCCTGTCCATAAACGTCCCACGTTAATTGGATGAAATCCATCTACATCTTTACTTGGATGAATCAGATTAATAATTCTGTCTTCATCTATATGTGCAGGAAGAGGAAGCTGTACTAAAATCCCATTGATTGAAGGATCTTGATTTAGCTGTTCGATCAATTCTTCTAATTCCTCTTCTGTCGTACTTTCTGGTAATTCATAAGACTTAGACTCTATTCCAATATAAGCGCAAGCCCTTGTTTTATTTCTCACATATACACAAGACGCCGGATCTTCTCCTACCTGAACTACAGCTAGACAGACCGAAACCCCTTTTTCTTTTAATGTTTCTACCTCTAAACGTAATTCCTCTTTTATATCCGCTGAAATTTTTTTTCCATCAATAAGCTGTGCCATTTTATTCTCCTTTAAAACAGCCCTGTGATTCTTCCATCTTCCGCAACATCTATTCCATTTGCTGCTGGAACTTTTGGAAGACCTGGCATTGTCATAACAGTCCCTGTAAGAACCACCACAAATCCTGCTCCTGCATTCACATAGACTTCTCGAACATGAATATCGAAATTCTCTGGACGGCCCAGTTTTTTTGCATCATCAGAAAGAGAGTACTGATTCTTTGCCATACATACTGGAAGATTTCCAAAGCCCATTTCTTCAATTTTTGCAATCTGTTTTAATGCAGCCGGTTCATATACAACGCCTCGGGCACCATATATTTCTTTTGCAATTTTTTCTGTTTTATTTTTTAACGAAATTCCATCCTCATATAATGGATGAAATTCACTTTTTTTGTTTTCTAATGTATCAAGCACTTTTTTTGCAAGTTCAAGACCACCTTCTCCACCTTTTTCCCATACTTTAGAAAGTGCAAACTCACATCCTCTTTCTTCACAAAAACGACGGATAAACTCATTTTCCGCTTCTGTATCTGTTACAAAAGAGTTTAAAGTAACAATGACTGGAACTCCATATTTTTTAATATTTTCAATATGTTTTTCTAGGTTCACAATTCCACATTTAAGTGCTTCTAGATTTTCTTCATTTAATTCTGTTTTTGCAACCCCTCCATTATATTTTAGTGCCCGTACTGTAGCTACAAGTACAACCGCATCTGGCCTTAACCCTGCCTTACGACATTTAATATCGAAAAACTTTTCTGCTCCAAGATCCGCACCAAATCCAGCTTCTGTAATAGTAATATCACTAAGCTTTAATGCCATCTTCGTGGCTCTAACACTATTGCATCCATGTGCAATATTTGCAAATGGTCCACCGTGAACCAACGCTGGAGTATGTTCTAATGTTTGGATCAAATTCGGCTTTAATGCATCCTTCAAAAGAGCCGTCATAGCCCCTGTAGCATGAAGGTCATTAGCAGTTACAGGTTCTCCATCAAAATTATAAGCCACAATAATTTTACCAAGTCTCTGCTTTAAATCTGCCAAATCGTTAGCAAGACATAGGATTGCCATAATTTCTGAAGCAACAGTAATCACAAAATGGTCTTCACGAACCATTCCATCCATTTTATTTCCAAGTCCTACTACTATATTACGTAACACTCTGTCATTCATATCAAGACAACGTTTCCATACAATCTGCCTTGGATCAATTCGCAATGCATTCCCTTGTTGAATATGGTTGTCAAGCATTGCAGCAAGAAGATTATTTGCAGATGTAATTGCATGAAAATCTCCTGTAAAATGAAGGTTAAGATCTTCCATTGGAACAACCTGTGAATATCCTCCACCTGCTGCCCCACCTTTAATTCCAAAGCATGGTCCAAGTGATGGCTCTCGCAATGCAATCAGTGCTTTTTTATTTAACTGATGTAATGCCTGTCCAAGTCCAACTGTAATTGTCGTTTTCCCTTCTCCCGCTGGTGTTGGATTGATGGCTGTTACAAGCACAAGTTTTCCATCTTCTTTGTCTTTTACCTTTTCCATAAGTTCATCTGACAATTTTGCTTTATACTTCCCGTATAACTCAAGATCATCTTCCTCAATTCCAATGCGTGATGCAACATCCTTAATGTTCATCATGTAAGCTTCCTGTGCGATCTGAATATCTGTTTTCATCCTTCTTGCCCTCCAAAATCAAACGTTTTCCTCAACATACTGTTCAAATTCTTCCTGTGTCATAAGAATTTTTCTTGGTTTTGTACCTTCTTCTGGTCCTACAACATCAGCTTGCGCCAATTGATCCATAATGCGTGCTGCTCTGTTAAAACCAATTTTAAACATACGTTGAAGCATGCCTATCGAAGCTTTATCTTTTTCTATAATCAGCTTCCCTGCCTCAACAAAATATATATCTTTGTCATCTGTTGATCCTGTTGCAGCTGTAATGCCACTTCCAGAATTTAAGCTGACATGTTCTTCAATCTCTGTACTATAAGATACATCCCCATTATGATTGATCAAATGATCCACAACATTTTGTACCTCTTTGTCAGAGACAAAAGATCCTTGCACACGGACCGGCTTAGGATATCCGGTCGGATAAAACAACATATCTCCTTTTCCTAATAGCTTTTCTGCCCCATTCATATCAATGATGGTTCTAGAATCTACTCCTGAAGATACTGCAAATGCGATTCTTGAAGGCATATTTGCCTTGATTAATCCTGTAATAACGTTAACAGATGGTCTTTGGGTTGCAAGAATCAGATGAATTCCTGCTGCTCTAGCTAGTTGAGCAAGTCGACAAATCGCTCCCTCTACCTCACCTGGTGCTACCATCATAAGATCTGCCAATTCATCTACAATAATGACGATCTTAGGCATTTTTTTCGGCACCCCATCTCCTGATTCCATCTGTTGTACCTTGTCATTAAAACCTGCCAAGTCTCTTACATTATATTCCGCAAAGAGTTTATATCTTTTTTCCATTTCCGAAACAGCCCAGTTTAATGCACCTGCTGCTTTTTTCGGATCCGTCACTACTGGAATCAAAAGGTGCGGGATTCCATTATATACACTAAGTTCCACCACTTTGGGATCCACCATGATTAATTTTACATCTTCTGGTTTTGAGGTGTAAATAATACTCATAATTAACGTGTTGATACAAACCGATTTTCCTGATCCGGTAGCCCCTGCAACTAGAAGGTGTGGCATTTTTGCGATATCTGCTACAACTGTCTTTCCTGCGATATCTTTTCCTACTGCGAAAGGAATGCCACATTTATTGTTTTTAAATTCAGAAGATTCAAATAAATCACGAAGCATCACTGCTATGTTTTCTTTGTTTGGTACTTCAATTCCTACTGCCGCCTTTCCAGGAATTGGTGCTTCAATTCTCAAATCGGTCACTGCAAGATTTAACTTTATATCATCTGCAAGTCCAACGATTTTACTGACCTTTACCCCTTGTTCTGGCTGTAATTCATATCTTGTAACAGAAGGACCACAGCTAGCATTGGTAACATGTACACCCACACCAAAATTCTGTAACGTTTGTTCCAGCTTCACTGCTGTTGCCCGTAGGTGAGAATCCGAGTCTCCTCCTGCCTTTTTTCCTTTATGAAGTAGACTTACTGGCGGAGTAATATAAGTAATTTCTCGATGGGTACTCTGCTCATTGATTGTTTTTTCTACCGCTTCTTTTTCAGCGTTTACTTCCTCTTGACTTTCTTTTGTCTTTCTTCTACTTACTGGTTTTTCTTCCTGCACAGAATCTTGTATGTATTCTTGATCACTTACTTGTGGCTCTGGAATCTCTTCAGACTGTGTTAATGTATCTTTTTCTTCTAAAGCATCTATTGGTTCCGCGCGATTAATTATCAAATCATCAAAAGGTTGTTGTGGAAATCCCATCGGAACCTCCATCTGATCTGGAATCAATTCCTTCACTTCTGGCGATTTCTTCTTGTCTGGATCTGGAACCAATGTCGTATCAAATGTAACACCCACAACTTTATGATCCATCCGTCTTGCCGCACTTTTCATTTGCTTGGATTCTCGACGCTCTTCCTTTTTCTTTCTATGATTGATTCGAGATGTTTCTGTCCTTTTTCTTGCATCTTGATATGCCTGTTTGCTTTTGTGCTGCAATGGTACTAAAAGCGATTTTTCTGTAATCAAAATTGCACATATGATAATCATGATTACAATAACCACATAAGTCCCTGCAACTCCAATGAGTGGACAAAGTACTTTTACGATACATCCTCCTAGGAATCCACCAGCATACTGATGTTTGCTCGACAATAAATAATAGTTCCACAATCCAACTTTGGAATCATATGGATTCAAAATCATTCCTAAAAATGCCATTAGCATTAAGGATAATACAATCGCAGCAATCGTTTTTATGTAAGCGTGTCTGTTGCCTTTATTAGATATTGTAAAGGCAGACACGCCAAAAATCACAAACGGAAGAACATATGCCATCACACCTGTAATTCCAAACAACACCGATGAAACCAACTCCCCAGCGATTCCACCAAATCCAAAGTTACTCAAAACAAGTAAGATGCATAACGCTAGAATCGCAAATATGATAATTTCATTTTTTAATGCAAACCCTTGCTGCTTTTTTTTTGGCTTACGTCTTGTGGTATTTTTTTTGCTTGTAGTCTTAGAAGCCATTATACTTCCCCCTTATTTTTGAACATACATATTGATACTATATCATTTTTTTATCCCTATGTCATTATAAATTTCCGTTATTTCTTCTCCGTCTATCATTTGATGCAATTTTTTCAATGCCTGACTGATACCTCCAACTTCATCAATAATCCCTTCTTTTACTGCTTCTTCCCCTTCAAGAAGCGTCCCTACATCTTTCACCAATTGTGCCGGATCTAGCATTAGTTCCTCCAAACGCATTTTTGAGATGTTAGAATGTTTGACAATAAAATCAACAATTCGATCTTGTGTTCTTTCCATATTTTTAAAACTTTGTATTACCCCAATAAACATTCCATTTGAACGCACAGGGTGGATGATCATGGTTCCACTTGGAACAATAAAGGAATAATCCGCCGAAACTGCGAGTGGTCCTCCGATAGAATGGCTACCACCTAACACCAAAGATACGGTAGGTTTACTCAATGTCGCAATCATTTCCGCAATGGATAATCCTGCTTCTACATCTCCTCCCAATGTATTTAAAATAATCAATACTCCTTGAATTTCCTCATTATCTTCTACTTCTGCAAGCCGTGGAATCAAATGCTCATATTTTGTTGATTTTGTATTAGAGGAAGAAGTTTCATGTCCCTCAATCTCCCCAATAATTGTGATCAACTGAATATGATGTGCTCTATTTGTTCCTTCTAATCGAACTGTTCCTGTTTCTTTAATTTCTTCATTCTGATTCATTTTATGCCTTCCTAACTTAATTCATTTTACCATTAGTATCTGTAAAATCAGGAAAAAATATACCTAAAAAAGAAAAATGATGTGAATGTCTACTACACTCACATCACTTTTCTTTATCGTAATGCCTGTTCGATATCAGCAATAATATCCTCTACATTTTCAATACCAACGCTAAAACGAATCAAATCTGGCTGAACCCCTGCCTCTAGTAACTCTTTTTCATTCATCTGACGATGAGTGTGACTTGCTGGATGGAGAACACAACTTCTTGCATCCGCCACATGTGTGACAATTGCAACCATTTTGAGGCGATCCATCATTTCAACAGCTGCATCTCGACCACCTTTTAATCCAAAGATGAGAACACCACATGTACCATTTGGCATATATTTCTGAGCCAAATCATAATACTGATCTCCTGGCATAGACGGGAAAGATACCCAAGCCACTTTTTCATGTGCCTTTAAGTACTCTGCCACTTTCAATGCATTTTCACAATGACGTGGCATACGTAAATGAAGCGTTTCCAATCCAATGTTAAGTAGAAATGCATTCTGTGGAGATTGAATAGATCCTAAATCACGCATCAGCTGCGCAGTTGCTTTTTGAATATAGGCAAGTTTTCCAAATTTTTCCGTATACACAATACCGTGATAAGTTTCATCTGGCGCTGTAAGTCCTGGAAATTTATCTGCATGTTCTTCCCATGCAAAATTTCCACTATCTACAATCGCACCGCCTACACATGTCGCGTGTCCATCCATATATTTTGTAGTAGAATGTGTAACAATATCAGCTCCCCACTCGATTGGACGACAATTGATTGGAGTCGCGAACGTATTGTCAATGATTAGTGGAACCCCATGCTCATGCGCAACCTTTGCGTATTTTTCAATATCAAGTACAACCAAGGCCGGATTTGCAATTGTTTCTCCAAATACAGCTTTTGTATTATTTTGAAATGCCGCATTTAATTCTTCTTCTGTACAGTCAGGATCTACAAATGTAGCCTCTACTCCCATCTTTTTGATTGTATGTGCAAATAAATTGTAAGTTCCTCCATAAAGCGCCGATGCACATACAATGTGATCCCCTTGTTCCACGATATTCATAATGGCATAAAAATTAGCCGCCTGTCCTGAAGAAGTGAGCATCGCTGCAATTCCGCCTTCTAAATCACAGATTTTCGCCGCAACAGCGTCATTTGTAGGGTTCTGTAATCTTGTGTAAAAATATCCAGACTCCTCAAGATCAAATAATTTCCCCATTTGCTCACTACTGGTATAACGATACGTCGTACTTTGATAAATCGGGAGCACGCGTGGTTCCCCATTTCCCGGCTCATATCCGGATTGTATACATTTTGTCTCCATCTTATAGTTGCTCATCTGTGTGCTCCTCCTTATACGCTTTTTATCTATTATTCATCCCAATTGTGGTAAACATCTTGAACATCATCATCTTCTTCCAAAAGGTCCAATGTCTTTTGAATATTCTTAATGTCTTCTTCTTTTGTGAGTTCTACATAAGTCTGTGGAATCATCGTAACTTCTGCCGCTGCCATTGGAATTCCTTCTTCTTCCAATTTTAAACGTACTTCACTAAAATCTTCTGGAGAGGTGATGATTTCAAAACTATCTTCGTTCTCTACAAAGTCTTCTGCTCCACTATCAAGTGCAAGCATCATTAATTCATCCGCATCCATCTCGAACTCTTCTTTATCTACAATGATTTGTCCTTTTTCATCGAACATAAAAGATACACACCCTGGAGTACCTACATTTCCACTTCCTTTTGTAAATGCGTTTTTCACATTGGAAGCTGTACGATTTTTATTGTCTGTTAGTGTTCTTACGATAATTGCTGTACCATTTGGTCCGTACCCTTCATATGTAATATGTTCATAATTTTCACCGGAACCTTCTCCCGCTGCTTTCTTTATGTTTCTCTCAATTGTATCATTTGGCATATTGTTTGATTTTGCTTTTGCGATAACGTCACGAAGTCTGCTATTATTTTCTGGATCAGCACTGCCACCCTCTTTAACAGCAACCGCAAGCTCACGTCCAAGTTTCGTAAAAATCTTGCCTTTTGCGGCATCATTTTTCTCTTTCTTATGCTTAATATTTGCAAATTTAGAATGTCCTGACATTTTAAAATCTCCTCTTTATCTTTTCTTTCCTTTATATAAATGTAAACTTACTTTCCAATTCTACCACTCATCTCCAAATATTTCAATGGTTTATTACCCACTCTATGTAGGGAGTTGAAGGCTGATTTTGATTGCTTCATTTACCTTATTCATTAGTCCAACGTCTACGTGACAAACATATTCTCTTAACCGCTGTTTATCAATCGTACGAATCTGTTCCAAAAGAATCACAGAATTTTTTACAATATGATACTCTTTTGCACTGATTTCAATATGTGTCGGAAGTTTGGCCTTATTCATTTTTGATGTAACTGCTGCACAGATTACCGTAGGACTATGTCTATTTCCCACATCGTTTTGAATAATTAAAACTGGGCGTATTCCCCCTTGTTCTGAACCAACCACCGGACTTAAATCTGCATAATATATATCTCCTCGTCTCATCAGTTAACACACTCCATATTCCGATTTTGTCATACTAAAGTATTTCCTATTTTATCGGTTGTATTCAGTAGTTTTCTGTGAAACGATTTTTCTTAGCAAGATAAATATTCTACTTGCTCCACAATCTTTCCATTCTTGATATACACTCTTGGTATTCTTCTTCCCAAGCAACAAATAAACTCATAGTTAAATCTTCCGCAAATTGCACTCAACTCTTCTACAGGGATATGTTCTTTTCCATCATACCCGACAAGTACAACTTCATCCATAAATTTCACATTTGGGATCTCCGTTACGTCAACCATGAACTGATCCATACAGACTCTTCCAAGAATTCGGGCACGTTTCCCATGAATTAAGACATCCGCTTGATTGGATAGCCCTCTTGGGTAGCCATCTCCATAACCAACTGGAATCGTAGCAACCTTCATTTTCTTTTCTGCCACAAATGTTCCACCATAGCTAATGGCAGTTCCAGGTTCAACTTCCTTTACATACGTTACATGACTTCTAAGTTCCAATGCTGGTTTTAATTCTAAATGTTTTTTATTTACTTCATCGGATGGATATAAACCATAGGTAGAAATTCCAGAACGTACCAGATCATGTTTCATTTCCGGGAAATCTATAATTCCCGCACTATTATCACAGTGATAATACGCAATGGATACTTGCCTTTTCTCCATAGCATTTTTCATCCACATAAATTTATCGTGTTGCATATAAGTGTATGTTTTATCTTCTTCATCTGCCCGTGCAAAATGTGTAAACATTCCTTCTATTTTCACATGCGGCAGCTGACTAATCTGTAAAATCGTATCTGCGCTTTCTTCCCCTGGCATAAATCCAAGGCGTCCCATTCCTGTATCTATTTTGATATGAAAATAAGCTGTCTTGTTAATTCTTTTCGCAGCATCTGCTATCATTTGAGCGCCTTCCATATCATAAATTGTTGCACGAATTTCATAGTTTAACATAGTCTCATATTGATCAGGAAAAATACACCCCAACACAAGAATTGGTTTTTGGATCCCTGCTTTTCTAAGGATGACCGCTTCCTCAATGCTAGCTGTTGCGTACCCCCAAATGTACTCTTTTTCCTCAAACATCCTTGCAATCGGCACAGATCCGTGTCCATACCCATCCATTTTTATAACAGCAATGATTTTTGCATCATCCCCGATTCGCTTTCTTGTCTGCTCCATATTATAAGAGATTGCATCCAGATCAATTCTGGCAAACACTCTGCTGTACGTTTTCATTCCATCAACTCTCCTCTGTTTTTTTTATACAAGTCGCAATTCCATCAATCAGATCATTTGCAAGCATACTGTAGGATCCTTTTTCATTTTTTGCCTCGTCTCCACCACAAGCATGCAAATATACCCCTCCTATTGCTGCATCAAAAATTTTCTTTTTTTGAGCTAATAATCCTGCAATTACTCCGGCAAGAACATCTCCTGATCCAGCTTTTGCCATTCCATGATTTCCAGCTGTATTGACAAAAGTCGATTGTCCTTTTTGAAAAACAAGCGTCCTTGCATCTTTTAGAACACAAACCACTCCATGATTTTTTGTATATTCGGAAAGCAATTTCCATCGTTCTTCTTTTAATCTCTCGACAGTACAGTTTAAAAGCCTTGCCATTTCTTTCATATGAGGCGTCAAAATCACAGGCATTTCTTTCTTTGTTAACAAATTCCTATGATTATTGAGCAGATTAATTGCATCTGCATCCACAACGCATGGCTTTTGTATTCTCTCTAATGTAGAGCACACTATTTTCTCTGCCACGCTACTTGTTCCAAGTCCACAGCCTATACACACAACATCCGCCCATTCCAGTAAAGAAGTGATTTGTTCTTCCTCATATGTGCGATAAGTTGTAATAATCGCTTCTGGAAGAAGCTGTTGAAGTATCACACGATTTTCTTCTGCTGTGTAAATTTGAACCAACCCTGCTCCTACTGTATAAGCTGCTTTTGCACTTAAATATGCCGCTCCTGACATCCCTTTGCTACCTGTTATCATCAAAACTTTCCCGTAACTTCCCTTGTGAGATTGTGCCTTTCTTTCTGGTATGATTGTTTTTAAATCTTGACGATCAAAGGTATACACAATTTCTTTATTGGCAAAGAAATCCGGACTGATTCCAATATCAGCGACAATACATTTTCCCAAATATGATGCGCCTGGATACATGGTCATTCCTAACTTCTCATACGCAAATGTAATCGTTAAATCCGCTTGAAAAACACTTCCTAGGATGTTTCCTGTAGTCGAACATACACCTGAAGGAATATCGACCGCAACTTTCGTGCACTGTTGCAGATTCATCCATTCCATAATTTTTTGATAGCTTCCGGTAATATTTCGATTCAATCCTACTCCAAAAATTGCATCTATAATAGTAGTATATTCCTCTTTAGGCAAGACTGTCACAACTGGAACTCTGGAATTTTCTGCAATTTCTCTCTGTAATTTACAATCTAACGACATAGACTCTTCTTTTCCTACAAAAAGTACACATACGGATATTCCTTTCTGTTTTAAGAGTCTGGCTATCGCAAATCCATCTCCACCGTTATTCCCAGATCCACATACTACAAGAACCTTTTTGAGATTACAGTTTTCTCGTTCCATGTTTTCAACCACTTGAAGGGCTGCTCTTTCCATTAACACCATAGAAGGCAATCCTATCTGCTCAATGGTGTACTGATCTGCCATCTGCATCCATTTTCCTGTAGGTAGATATCTCATTTTTTTCTCCTGACTTTAAATCCAAAGTAATTCTTTTTTTGTTGTATCACTATAAGAAACAACGTGTAATAAAAGGCTTCTCTTTCATTACACGTTTCCATGTTGTTCATTTATATGGTCTTTTCTTGACTACTAAGTCTGTAAAAAAGTTTCATAAGACTGTCTGAAATATGAACGTTCTCCACAACGATATCTTCTGGCAACTGTAAATCTATATGTGCAAAATTCCAAATACCTTTGATTCCATTTTGCACTAAAATATTTGCCACTTCTTTTGCATTGGTTTTTGGAATCGTAAGCGCCGCAATTTCTATATCATGAGTTTTCACAAACTGTTTAAGTTCATCCATCATGCAGATTGGTACACCTCTTACTTTTTTTCCTTTTAAATTGGGGTTAATGTCAAACATCCCTTTTAACACAAATCCGCTTTTTTCAAATGCCTCATAATTTGCAATCGCCTGTCCTAAATTACCTGCTCCGATTATGATTACATTGTGCTGTTTATTTAAACCAAGTATTTTCCCTATCTCTGAGTAAAGATATTGCACATTATATCCATATCCTTGTTGTCCGAATCCTCCAAAATTATTAAGATCCTGTCGAATTTGGGAAGCAGTTACATTCATCCTTTTACTAAGCTCACTAGAGGAAATCCTTTCCACTCCTGCGTTTAAAAGTTCTCCCAAATATCTATAATACCTTGGCAAACGACTGATTACAGCCCTAGATATTGTTCTATCTTCCATAATTCCTATCCTCCAGTTTTTATGTATCGTCTATCACATTATGATGTTTTTTCTTGCAAATATAAATTTTATATACTTTATTATTATACAATACTGAACTCAATTATATAGAATTGTTTCTGCAAAGTCAATTTTTTTAGTTGTATTTCATATTTTTTTCGCTATAATGAATATGTAAAATGAATCTTAGGAGGTTGCATATGATACTTGCATGCCATAATTTAAATAAATCTTTTGGAGATCAACTCATTGTACGCAATGGTTCTTTCCACATTGAAGATCGAGAAAAAGCAGCTCTTGTCGGTGTAAATGGGGCTGGAAAATCCACCATTTTAAAAATGATCATGAAGGAAGAGCCCCTAGATCAAGGGGATATTTTACTGACAAAAGGAAAGACGATCGGTTATCTTGCTCAGCATCAGAACTTAGAAAGTGGACAATCTATTTACGAAGAATTAAAAACTGCCAAAGCGGAGATTATTGCACTTGAAAAGCAGATTCGTTCGATTGAACATGAGCTTAAAGAATTAAGTGGGCAAGCACTCTCTGACCGTCTTGACACCTACAATCGACTGATGTCTCGCTTCGAATCAGAAAATGGATATGCCTATGAAAGTGAATTAACAGGTGTTCTAAAAGGGTTAGGGTTTCAAGAAGAAGAATTTAACAAAAAAACCGATACACTCTCCGGCGGTGAAAAAACACGTGTCTCTCTTGGAAAACTTTTACTTACAAAGCCAGATATCTTACTTCTTGATGAGCCAACAAACCACTTGGATTTAAATTCCATTACATGGCTTGAAACGTATCTCATCAACTATCCCGGCGCTGTATTAATTGTATCACATGACCGGTTTTTCCTAAATCGCGTGGTTACGAAAGTAGTAGAAATTGATCGTGGAACAATACGTATGTTCTCTGGAAATTACAAGGATTATGCTCAGAAAAAGCAACTTCTGCGCGATGCAATGCTGAAAGAATATTTCAATCAGCAAAGGGAAATAAAGCATCAAGAAGCTGTCATCGAAAAGCTTCGTTCTTTTAATCGTGAGAAATCCATCAAGCGTGCCGAAAGTCGTGAAAAAATGTTAAACCGTATAACACCTATGGAAAAGCCTGTAAATTCTGAGATGGAAATGCATTTTTCTCTGGAACCATCTTGTATAAGCGGAAATGACGTATTAAGCATAGAACATCTATCAAAATCATTCGGTAAACGCACATTATTTCAGGACATCAACTTTGAAATCAAGCGTGGAGAACATGTGGCAATCATTGGCGACAATGGTACTGGTAAAACAACTTTATTAAAAATTTTAAATCAAGTAGTAGCTCCAGACTCTGGCTCCTTTACCCTTGGTACAAAAGTAAAAATTGGATACTACGATCAGGAACACCATGTTCTTCACAATGAGAAGACCATCTTCGATGAAATATCTGATGACTATCCGACCCTTACAAACACCCAAATTCGAAATACTTTGGCTGCCTTTCAATTCACAGGAGAAGATGTATACAAAGTTATTCGTGACTTAAGCGGTGGAGAAAAAGGACGTGTTTCTTTGGCGAAACTGATGCTTTCCGAAGCGAATTTTTTAATTCTTGATGAGCCAACCAATCACCTTGATATCACTTCCAAGGAAATTCTTGAAAAAGCAATCAACGAATATACAGGAACCGTCCTTTATGTTTCTCATGATCGTTATTTCATCAATCAAACAGCACAACGTATTTTAGAATTAGTCAATCAATCTTTTGTGAACTACATTGGAAATTATGATTACTATCTTGAAAAAAAAGAAATCTTAACTCCAATTTATGCCTCCCAATCCTCCTCTCCTACTTTGGAAAAAAGTAACGAATCTTTGGGACGTTTGAGCTGGCAAGAGCAAAAAGAACAACAGGCAAAAGAGAGAAAAAGATTAAACGAACTTAAGAAAACCGAAGATCGCATCAGCTGTTTGGAAGATCGAAACAGTGAAATTGATGATTTAATGACGAAAGAAGAAATCTATTCCAATTCCGTAAAATGTCAAGAACTGGCAATAGAAAAAGACAAAAACGAGGAAGAACTGGAAGTTTTATATAGCAAATGGGAAGAACTGGCACAATAGTACCAGTTCTTCCCATTTATGCTGTTTTTACAATTTTTTTGCAATTTCTTTGATAAAATCTTCACTGTTTAACACAGTTGGATGTTCTAATGTTGTAATCAACGCCAAGTCTTTTGTCATACATCCAGACTCTATGGTATCAATCGTTGCCTTTTCTAGTTTATTCGCAAATTCCACCAATGCTTGATTTTGATCCAATTCACCTCGTTTGCGTAACGCTCCAGTCCACGCAAAAATCGTCGCTACCGAGTTGGTAGAAGTTTCCTCCCCTTTCAAGTGTTTATAATAATGGCGTTGCACGGTTCCATGTGCTGCTTCGTATTCATAAACCCCTTCTGGAGAAACAAGCACAGAAGTCATCATTGCAAGGGAACCAAATGCAGAGGAAATCATATCACTCATTACATCCCCATCGTAATTTTTACATGCCCAAATATATCCCCCTTCTGATTTCATTACACGTGCAACCGCATCATCAATCAGTGTATAAAAATACTCGATTCCAGCCGCATCAAATTGTTCTTTATATTCTTTTTCAAAAATCTCCTGGAAAATATCTTTAAATGTATGGTCATATTTTTTCGAAATGGTATCTTTTGTTGCAAACCACAATGTTTGTCTTGTATCTAAAGCATAGTTAAAACAACTGCGAGCAAAACTTTCTATTGAACCACATAGATTGTGCATCCCTTGCACAACACCTGGGCCATCAAATTGATGAACCAATTCTCTTGTTTGTGTACCATCTTGTGCAGTATAGACCAACTCCACTTTTCCCGCTCCTGGTATCTTCATCTCTGCATTTTTATAAACATCTCCATAAGCATGTCTGGCAATGGTAATTGGTTTTTTCCAATTCTTCACACATGGCTCAATTCCTTTTACAACAATTGGAGTCCGAAAAACAGTTCCATCTAATATGGCACGAATTGTTCCATTTGGACTTTTCCACATTTCTTTCAATCCATACTCTTCTACCCTTGCTGCATTTGGAGTAATCGTAGCACATTTTACGGCCACACCATATTTTTTTGTTGCAAGAGCTGAATCAACTGTGACTTGATCATTTGTTTCATTCCTCTTTTCCAGTCCCAAATCGTAATACTCTGTTTTTAAGTCAATAAATGGTTCTAAAAGATTTTCTTTGATCATCTTCCAGAGTATACGTGTCATTTCGTCTCCATCCATTTCAACAATAGGGGTTGTCATTTTAATTTTTTCCATAGTGCTTTTCTCCTTTATATTTAAAATTCCATAAACTTACTCTTTATTTGTCAATCCTTGTCTTTTTAAGTTGTCAATCACATGAAGAATATGCTCATTTGCTAATTGCTCTGCCGTATCCGCGTCCTTTTCTTTCATTGCTCTTAAAATCTGTCGATGTTCCCGAATTGATTTTCTAGCCCTCTCTTCTGATAAAATCGAAGCTTTCCTAGCCTGCTGCACATACTTATGAAAATCCATAAGTACACGACACAAAATCCTACTATTGGAAGATTCGTATAGAATAGAATGAAATTTACCATCTAACTGAGCCATTTGTTCCGCACATCCATTTCCCTCTTTCTTCGCATGAAATTCAGAAATAATCAAGGTTTCTTCTAGTGCATCTAACTGCTCCTGTGTTATATGTTCCGTAGCCCACCTTGCACATAATCCTTCTAATGTGGAACGAATCATATAGATATCATGAACATCTTTCGGTGAAATACCAGTCACATATGCCCCTTTATTGGGGATGATTGTAACCAATCCTTCTAACTCTAATTGTCGGAGTGCTTCTCGTACCGGAGTTCTACTTACCCCCAATTCTTTTCCTAAGGTAATCTCTCTTAATTCTTCATGTTCCTTATACTTCCCTTGTAAAATATCGTTTCTCAATTTCTGAAACACTCTACTACTTAATGAATTATCCTGATATTCACTCATTTTTTATTTTATCTCCTCCCAAGTCAGAGTTTAAAATCCTATTGATCACAATTTTTTATGTTCAAATCAACGTTTTCATCTTTTAAAATTTGATGTATTATTGTATTATTGTATACAATAATACATTTCTTGTCAATAGAAAAGGATTATAATATCTGTCCCTACTATTATAATCCTTACAATTTCTATTCTATTTCCACTTAAAGCACACGAATTTTTAGAACTGCCTTTACCTTTCTTAATCGCTCAACAACTTCTTTTTCAACCGCTCCTTCTACATCGAGCATCGTATATGCGTAATTTTGTTTACTTTTATTTGCCATGACCGTAATATTTTTTTGTGCTTCCGCAAGAATCGTTGTAAACTGGCCAATCATGTTTGGGATATTTCTATGTATGATAGTAATCCTAGTCCCCTCTTCTTTTTTTCCTAAAGAACAATCCGGAAAGTTGACAGAGTGTATGATGTTTCCGTTCTCAAGAAACTCTCGCAATTCGCATACTGCCATTTTCGCACAATTACTCTCTGCTTCTTTTGTAGATGCTCCTAGATGAGGAAGCACAATGCATTGCTTTCTGCCTGCAATTTTTGACACAGGAAAATCTGTAACATAACGTAGTACTTTTCCTTCTTCGATTGCTGCCAATAAATCTTCTGTATTGACTAAACTGTCTCTAGAAAAATTTAATAAAATCACATTGTTTTTCATTTTATCGAATGCCGTTTTATCAATTATTCCTTTTGTACTTTCAAGAGCTGGAATATGAAGGGTTAGATAATCACACTCTTTATATAACTCTTCAATGTTTGTCGCATGTCGAACATCTCTTGACAATTTCCATGCGGTATCAACCGACAGATACGGGTCGTATCCATACACTTCCATCCCAAGACTGGCCGCTGCATTGGCCACAAGAACACCAATTGCACCAAGTCCAATCACGCCTATTTTCTTTCCCATAATTTCGAATCCAGAAAAAACCTTCTTCTTTTCTTCTGTCAATTTTGGCAAGTTTTCCGCTCCTTTATTATCATAAACCCATCGTATCCCACCTGCGATATCTCTGGCTGATAAAAGAAGTCCTGCAAGCACCAATTCTTTTACCGCATTTGCATTTGCCCCTGGTGTATTAAATACTACTATTCCTTTCTCTGCACATTCTTCCAAGGGAATGTTATTTACTCCTGCTCCAACACGTGCAATCGCCTTCACATGATCACCAAATGAAATCTCATGCATCTTTGCACTGCGCACTAAAAGAATATCCGCTTCTTCCAAAACTTCCGTTTTTACATATTGTCCATCAAATTGTTTTAATCCTGTTTCTGAGATGGAATTTAAACAACAATACTTATACATCTTTAAAATTCTCCTCCTCAAATTTTTTCATAAATGATACAAGAGATTGTACCCCTTCATATGGCATTGCATTATAAATACTGGCTCGCATGCCACCAACACTTCTGTGTCCTTTTAGATTTTCCAAACCAGATTTTTTTGCTTCACTTATAAATTTCTCATCCAGTTCTTTTTTCCCTGTTACAAATGTAACATTCATCAAGGATCGATCTTCTTTGCGAACCGTTCCGTGGAACATGCGACTTTGATCTAGGAAATCATAAAGAAGTTTCGCTTTTCTCTCATTTCTCTTTTTCATTTCTTCCAACCCACCTAGGGATTGAATCCATTTAAATACCTTTCCACAAATATAAATTCCATATGCGGGCGGCGTATTATACAATGAATTTGCATCCGCATGCACTTTATATGTAAGCATGGTAGGTGTCCCTGGCAGCACACAATCTGTAATAAGATCTTCTCTTATAATCGCAATGACGACTCCTGCTGGTCCTATATTTTTTTGAACGCCTCCGTAAATCATTCCATATTTTTTTACATCTACAGGTTCGGACAAAAAACAAGACGAAACATCTGAAATGAGAATTTTTCCTTTGGTGTTCGGTAGACGTTTATATTTTGTTCCATAAATGGTATTGTTCTCGCAAATATAAACATAATCTGCATCTTTCGATATTTGTAAATCTGTACAATCTGGTATATATGAATATTTTTGATCTTCAGAAGAAGCAACTCGATGAATTTCTCCATATTTTTCTGCTTCATCAGCCGCTTTTTTTGCCCATTGTCCTGTGATAATGTAATCTGCTTTTTTGTTCTTCATGAAGTTCATCGGAATCATAGCAAATTGTTGGGATGCACCTCCTTGAAGAAATAGCACTTTATAATTGTCAGGAATTTGCATTAATTCTCTTAAATCCTGTTCAGCAGATGTCAAAATCTTTTCAAACGCTTTGGATCGATGGCTCATCTCCATCACCGACATTCCTGTTTCGTGATAATCAAGCATTTCATCTGCCGCTTCTTTTAGTACTTCCTCCGGTAAAACTGCTGGTCCTGCTGAAAAATTGTAAACTCTGCTCATCTCATACCTCCTGACGTTTCTACGATTATCATCTATATAACTATATGATAAAATATTTAAAATATAAATTGTATTATACTTCATCATCTATTACATTTCAACCCTTTATCACTAGAAAGTGGTAGTTTATTAAATTTCTTTTCCAGTAACGAACAATCTTCTACTGTTGATTTACAAAAAAAGGAATGCACAAAGCCTAAAGCTTTGGCATTCCCAAATTTCATTTTATTTAATTTGCATCTGGCTTCTCAATCTGTGCAATTGCTGCTTTTTGCATTGGTATTCTACAGTTCTTGTTGTTTCCAAATTCAACAATAACATCTGTCTCAGAGATATCAATAATCACACCATAAAATCCACTTGTTGTCAAAGCAGTATCTCCCACTTCCATAGATGCAAGCATAGCTTGAACTCTCTTTTGTTCCTTTTTCTGTGGACGCATAAGTAAAAACCACATTCCACCAAGAACAACTACATAGATTAAGATAATGCTACCAAATCCACCAGCGCCACTAGCGGCTAATAAACCATTCATTTACTAATTCCTCCTAATATATACTTAAACAATACTAACTATACACAAAAAAGTTCTATTCTTCAAGTATATTTTAGGAAATCTTCTAATATTTTCCGCCCATTAACCCATCTAGCTTCTTTTTCTTGTATTCTTTAAAGGTTCCTTCCTCAATAGCCTGTCTTATTTCCTCCATCATAGTATTATAAAAATATAAATTATGAAGAACACAAAGACGCATCCCCAACATCTCTTTCGCTTTTAGCAAATGTCGAATATAGGCTCTACTGTAACTTCTACAAGCCGGGCATTGACATTCTTCTTCAATCGGTCGATCATCAAGCTCATACTTTGCATTAAAAAGATTTAATTTTCCCTGATTTGTGTAGACATGCCCGTGTCGCCCATTTCTTGTTGGATATACACAGTCAAAGAAATCGACTCCTCGCTCTACCGCCTCTAAAATATTGGCCGGAGTTCCAACTCCCATAAGATATGTAGGCTTATTAACCGGTAGATGTGGTACTACTGCATCCAAAATACGATACATCTCTTCATGACTTTCTCCTACTGCAAGTCCTCCGATTGCATATCCTGGAAGATCTAATTCTGAAATCTCTTTCGCATGTGCGATCCGGATGTCCTCATATACTCCACCTTGATTGATTCCAAACAAAAGTTGATCTTTATTAATGGTACTTGGAAGATGATTAAGTCGTTCCATTTCCGTTTTACAGCGTTTTAACCATCTTGTTGTTCTTGCCACTGAATTCTCCATATAGGCTCTATCTGCTACACTTGACGGACACTCGTCAAATGCCATTGCAATCGTAGAAGCTAAATTGGACTGAATTTGCATACTTTCTTCTGGACCCATAAAAATCTTACGTCCATCTACGTGCGAATGAAAATGCACCCCTTCTTCTTTGATTTTTCGAAGTCCAGCTAATGAAAATACTTGAAATCCACCTGAATCTGTCAAGATTGGCTTATCCCAATTCATGAACTTATGAAGTCCACCCATTTTTTTTACCACATCATCTCCTGGACGAACATGTAAGTGATATGTATTTGACAATTCAACCTGTGTTTTAATTCCTCGTAAATCATCTGTGGAAACTGCCCCTTTAATAGCTGCCGCCGTACCAACATTCATAAATACAGGTGTCTCGATCACACCATGCACTGTATGAAAACGCCCCCGCTTTGCAAGGCCATCTTTTTTTATTAACTCGTACATCTGTCTCTTCCTTTACTTAATTTTTAATAGTGCATCACAACCGGTGTTCCCATAGCAATCGAATTATACATACTTTGAACTGCGTTGAACGGTGTGTTAATACATCCATGTGAACCATCGGTTTCAAATATAGAACCGCCATAACTTCCACGCCAGGTAGAATCGTGAATTCCTATTCCATCCCAGGTAACACGAATCCAATATCTTACTGGGATCTTATATTCCGGTTTTCCAGTTTCTGGAACAATCGCCCCGATTAAGGTTTTGTTCTCTTCTTTTTCCACTACACTATATACACCTTCTGGTGTTATTCTTTTCGGAGTAGGTGTTCCGGTAACGATATCTGTATCGAGTACCACTTCTCCATTCACAACATACCACATATGCTGCATGCTTAAATCAATATCTACATACGTATTTCCGAAGTCTTGAACTGATCGACTTGCCGCCGCCTGATAATACTCTGGCTCTCTTTCTACTGTTTCCCCTTTTTTAATATATTCTTTGAGTAATTCCGCTTCTTTCTTTTCATTTAAATTCCATCCATATGTTCCTCCGGATACGGTGACAGCTTTGCCAGATGGAGCGGTATACTGTCTTGTTTTTCCAACGGTATCGTATTTTTCGCCTAATTTCTTAAACCACTCTTCCACAACACCTTCTTTTATCATTACATTCATCTTACCATCCACTGTAAGCCACTGAGAAATCAATTCTTTGTCTACAACTTCCTTCTCATTCATCAAATATGTGACTTTGGTTTTAATGTATTTATTCAAAGTATCGCACGCCGTCTGGACTTCTTGAGACTCACTTGTAAATTCCGGTTTTATATAACAATTCTCCTCTACAAGATTTACTTCTTCCTTAAGTCCATCAATAGATTTAGAAATTACTTCCTGTAGTACTTTCTCGTCCAGCTTAGTTCCTACCACCTCAGGTTTTATTTCATAAACTTCTCCTTGGAATTCCGGTCGCGCAGATTCAGAAGGAATCTGTTCTGCCGTAGCTACATTTGTCTTGGAAATCGTTTGCTCAAGTAAATTTTGATCATATTGCAGTTTTAATGTCAGTTCATTTTTAGTCTTTGACAGGCATTCCGATGGCCATTTCCAAATTTGTTGACTTTTCATTAAGCTTCTAATTCTTTCTGGATTTTCAAACTTTAAGTGAATTGTTTCTCCTTTTATCACATCGTGAATATCCTTGCTTCCAATCACATTTAATTGATAATTTTGTACTTGCTTTGAAAAATAATCTTCCACTTCTTCTACTGTTTGATAAGCGAAATCTTTCCCATTAATTCTAACATTTGGGAAAAAATGTTTGGAAAAGTAATACGAAACACCACCATAAGCCGCAACAATGATAAACAAAACAACGCCTAGGATACTAATCATAATTTTTTGCTTCATTTTTCCCTCTTTTTCGATCTGTTCTTCCTCGTCCGCTTCCATGATTTCATCCATATCATCAAATGATTCTTCTTCCGTGGTTTGTTCTTCCTCAAGAGGCGCTTCTTCCGTATTTTGTTCTTCTACAAAAACTCCCTCATCTTTTTCAAGCTCTTTCTTGTTATCTTTGCCATTCCTTTCTGATTCCTTATTTGTTTCTTTTAAATTCTCTTCACCCATTATAACATGCTCCTTCCGAAGTATTGCATAGTTATTATATTATGATTTTTTCAAAATGTACAGTTAATCAATAAATTTTAAAGATAAATTAATGATTGCACACTTCGAGTACTTCTTATATAATAGGTTCATATGCAAGAAATTATACGAAGTTGCATATTTACACACTATTAATAATTAAAACACTTATATGGAGGAATAGAATGTCTAATAAATTAATTGATATTGTAGATATCACAAAATCTTTTGATGAGAATGTCGTCCTTGACCATTTAAATCTGTATATACGAGAAAATGAGTTTCTCACCCTCCTAGGTCCTAGTGGATGCGGAAAAACAACTTTATTGCGGATTCTTGGTGGTTTTGAGACTCCCGATTCCGGTAATATTATTTTTGACGGAAAAAACATTAACAATCTTCCCCCAAACAAGCGACAACTTAATACAGTTTTTCAGAAATATGCTTTGTTTTCTCATATGACTATTGCAGAAAATATTGCATTTGGTCTAAAAATCAAAGGGAAATCTAAAAATTACATTAAGGACAAAATACGCTATGCTTTGAAGCTTGTAAATCTTGAAGGGTTCGAAGATCGAAGTCCCGAACTTTTAAGCGGAGGGCAGCAACAGCGAATCGCCATTGCTCGTGCAATTGTAAATGAACCAAAAGTCCTTCTCCTTGACGAACCACTAGGCGCACTCGATTTAAAGCTTCGCCAAGACATGCAATACGAACTGATTCGACTGAAAAACGAGTTAGGAATTACTTTTGTCTTTGTAACCCATGATCAAGAAGAAGCTCTTACAATGTCTGACACTATTGTTGTTATGAACCAGGGATACATTCAGCAGATTGGTACACCTGAAGATATTTATAATGAGCCAAAGAACGCATTTGTTGCTGACTTTATCGGAGATAGTAATATTCTTTCTGCTGTGATGGTTGAAGACAGAGTTGTAAAAATGCTAGGAACTACATGGAAATGCGTAGACGAAGGATTCGGCCACAATAGACCGGTAGATGCCGTAATCCGTCCAGAAGACATTGATCTTGTAAAACCTGGAGAAGGAACCATCAACGGAGTGGTTTCTCACCTTATTTTCAAAGGTGTACATTATGAAATGGAAGTCGAGGCAAACAACTATACTCTTCTTGTACATAGTACAGACATGTTTCCAGTGGGTACAGAAGTCGGTGTAAAAGTTGATCCTTTTGATATCCAGATCATGAAAAAACCTGAGTCTGAAGATGCGGAGGCTGTTGGAATTGAAGAATAAAAAGATATTAACTGGCCCATATTTACTCTGGGTAATTGCTTTTACAATTATCCCTCTTTTGATGATTGTTTATTATGGACTCACAGACACTACAGGTAGTTTTACCTTAAAAAACCTTGCTGCAATTACGACACCTGAAAATCTAAAAGCTCTAGGACTTGCATTATTACTTTCCCTTGTAAGTACCTTGATTTGTCTGATTCTTTCCTATCCACTGGCAATGATCTTATCGGAAAAAAAAGTCAATCAAAGTAGCTTTATTGTACTTATTTTTGTTATGCCTATGTGGATGAACTTTCTTCTTCGTACAATTGCCTGGCAGAATCTGCTGGAGAAAAATGGAGTCATTAATATGGTTCTTCGTTTTTTTCATTTACCGGAGCAAGCACTGATCAACACTCCTTACGCGATCGTACTTGGAATGGTGTACAACTTTCTTCCATTTATGATTTTGCCAATTTATAATGTTTTGTCTAAAATTGACAAGGACGTACTCTTTGCAGCAAGAGATCTTGGCGCAAATTCAATTCAGACCTTTTCAAAAATTATTTTTCCACTTAGCATTCCTGGAATTATAAGTGGTATTACAATGGTTTTCGTTCCTTCACTCACTACTTTTGTTATTTCTGACCTCCTTGGTGGAAGTAAAATTCTCCTCATTGGAAACGTAATTGAGCTAGAATTTAAGCAAGGTAGTAATTGGAACGTAGGTTCTGGACTTTCACTTGTTCTTATGATATTTATTATTGCAAGCATGGCAATTATTGCCAAATACGATAAAGATGGGGAGGGAACCGCATTTTGATAAAAAACGCTTTCAAACGATTTTATCTTATTTTAATAGTAATACTTTTATACGCCCCGATTGTGACCTTAATCGTTTTATCATTTAATCGTTCAAAATCTCGATCAAAATGGGGTGGATTTACTGGCAAGTGGTATCTTTCACTTTTTGAAAATGAAGCCATTATGAACGCATTATATAATACACTTGTAATCGCACTTTTATCAGCTTTAATAGCAACACTTATTGGTACCATAGCCGCTATTGGCATCCATGCAATGCGCCCAAAGATGCGCACATTTATGTTGGCTGTGACGAATATTCCGATGTTGAACGCAGATATTGTAACCGGAATATCTCTCATGCTATTATTTATCGCGTTTCGATTTTCTCTAGGATTTAATACTATCCTACTGGCACATATTACCTTTAATATACCGTATGTTATTTTAAGTGTCATGCCAAAACTAAAGCAAACCCGTAAAAGCACTTACGAAGCTGCTCTTGATCTTGGAGCATCTCCACTCTACGCTTTTTTTGAGGTAGTATTTCCAGACATCCTACCAGGTGTATTTTCTGGATTTCTGCTTTCCTTTACCATGTCCTTAGACGACTTTGTAATTACACACTTTACAAAAGGTCCCGGAGTGGAAACGTTATCGACTAAAATCTACAGCGAGGTGCGTAAAGGAATTAAACCAGAAATGTATGCACTTTCTACCATTATGTTTGTAACAGTACTACTTCTGTTGCTTTTAATTAATATTACTCCAGATGAAAAAAAGAAGAAATCAAAGATTAACAAAACTTGTAATCAAAAATTCCGTAACCAAGCAAAAAGAGTGGTGCGTACTGTAGTCCCTGCTACCATCGTAATTCTCATTGTAATTGGAGGATTTTTCTACAAATCAAGCGCCGGTACTTCTGGCAACAATAAAGTAATTGTCTACAATTGGGGAGAATATATTGATCCAAACGTATTAGACTTATTCGAAAAAGAAACTGGAATAGATGTAATATATGAAGAATATGAAACCAATGAAATCATGTATCCAAAAATTCAATCTGGAGCCATTGCTTACGATGTAGTCTGTCCTTCTGATTATATGATTCAAAGAATGATCCAAAACGATCTTCTAGCAGAAATTAATTTTGATAATATGCCAAACTATAAATATATTGATCCAACTTATTTGGAACATTCTAAAGAATTCGATCCAGAGAATAAATATTCTGTCCCTTATCTTTACGGTACCGTAGGAATTTTATACAACAAAACTCTTGTGGATGAACCTATCGATAGTTGGAGTTGTTTGTGGGATGAGAAATATAAAGATAGTATTTTAATGCAAGACAGTGTACGAGATGCATTTGGAGTTACCTTAAAATATCTTGGGTACTCACTGAATTCGACAGATCTTGACGAATTATCCGAGGCCAAACAACTTCTTATTGACCAAAAACCACTGGTTCAAGCTTATGTTATTGATCAGGTTCGAGATAAAATGATTGGAAATGAGGCAGCAATTGGAGTTATTTATTCTGGAGAAGCACATTATACAAAATCTGAAAATCCAAATCTTGAATATGTAATTCCGAAAGAAGGATCCAATCTTTGGATTGATGGATGGGTAATTCCTAAAAATGCAAAACACAAAGAAAATGCCGAAAAATTTATCGATTTCTTATGTCGTCCAGACATTGCATTGATGAATTTTAACTACATAACTTATTCTGTCCCTAATACAGAACTTAAAAATCTAATCAAAGATGAGGAAATAAAAAATAATCGAGTGATATTTCCAGAAGCAAGTGATCTAATAAATTGTGAAACATTCCAATACCTTGGAGAAGAAAACGACGCAATTTACAACCAGTTGTGGAGAGAAATAAAATCAAACTAAAATAACGGAGTGTATGATATCCCAATGATACACTCCGTTATTTGCGTCAAATTTACACGTTTTATACGTTAAAGCATCCACCGCCAATAAATTCTCTTAAAAGAGAATTTGTAGGAATGGACTCACTCCCAATTCCAACAAAATAATCAAAAAATTTAAGAAGTCTTTTCGCCTCAATATACTCTGGAGACTCTTTATCTACTCCAAAAAGCAAGGGCTCTACATGTTGTTTTAGTACCGCAAGTTCATAAAGAAGGGAGGAATTGAACATTGTATCTGCTTCTTCTTGATATGGAAAGATATTTTCCTCTTCCCCTCGTCTAACAGAAGGCCACATTGCTATCGTTTCTTGCGCCGTGGTTCCTCTTGTCCTTGCATCTCTTACAATTCTACGGATGAGTCGTCCATCCGTAGAAGGGATTCGATTATGCTCGTCAATATTAAGTTGCGTTAATGCACTGATGTAAATTTTAAATTTACTGTTATCATCTAACATTTCCGTCAACTTCGGATTTAAACAATGGATTCCCTCAATTACCAAGATATCCTGTTCTCCCAGTTGTTTAGGGATTGAGCTATAAGAACGCTTTCCTGTCTTAAAATTAAAGATTGGTAGATAAACTTTTTCTCCTGCCAGAAGCGCCTGCATATCCTCGTTAAATTTTTTAATGTCAATTGCTTCCAAACACTCAAAATTATAGTTGCCATTTTCATCTCTTGGGGTAGATTCTCTCTCCACAAAATAGTTGTCAACGGCAATCGGATGCGGACGCAGCCCATTTACTCTTAGTTGAACTGACAATCTATGAGAAAATGTTGTTTTACCTGATGAAGATGGACCAGCTATTAGAACAAATTTAATCTTGGAACGATCTGCAATCTGTTTTGCAATTTCTGCAATTTTTCTTTCTTGATACGCTTCTTGTACTAGGACGATTTCGCTCATATCACAACTAGTAATCATGTCATTTAACGCACCGACTGTAGGAATATCTTGCAAATCCCCCCATAAAAGTGAATCTTTTAGAACCTTAAATAATTTGGGACGATCCGTAAATGGAGGAATCAGATCAGGACGTTCCTTCAAAGGCATTTGGATGATAAATCCATCATCATATAAATACAAATCAAAAAATTGTAAATACCCAGCATCTGGGACCATATATCCATAGAAATAATCTTCAAACTCGTTCATTCGATAGATATTAACTTTAGAGACTCTCCGATACTCGAACAATCTTTCTTTGTCATACATCCCGTGTTTTCTAAATAATTCGACCGCATGTGATGTATTAATTGTCTGTTTATCAATCGGAACCTTTTCCGTTACAAGCTGATTCATCCTCGCCTTCACATCGTCTACAAATTTCTGACTTAATTTCTGTTCTCCTTCTAGTGTACAATAATATCCATTTCCATAGGAAAAATGAATTCGAACCTGATGAACTTTTTCGTGTCCTCCCACATCATATATGGCCTTCACAAGCATAAAACAAAGACTTCTTTTATAAGTTTCAAACCCAATAGAATCTTTTGTAGTAATAAATCGAATGCTACAATCTTGTTTCAATCTTTTATTAAGTTCTTGAAGACGGTAGTCATTGATCAAGACAAGAACAATCGGATAATCATAAGATCCTTGAAAATCTTCTGCAATTTCTTTATATGATGTTCCAGATGCATATTCAAAAATCTTGTCATTTATTTGCACTTTACACATTTTTTCGCTCATAATATTTCCCCCTGTCTGTCTTAAAATTTTTATCAAACTATTTGAAATGGATGCTTTATAGGTGCTGGAACCACTTCAATTTCTGAAAAATTATTTTCCAGAAAATCTTTCATGTCCTGCACAAAGATATGTTCTGTTCCGTAATGTCCAGCATCGATAATATCCAATCCTTGTTCCATAGCATCGAGACCTGCATGATGACCAATATCTCCTGTAATAAGCACATCCGCTTTTTTCTCAATTGCAAAATCAATGGCATCTTTTCCTGATCCAGGTGAAACTGCCACTCGTTCAATTCTATGATGTAGATCGCCAAACACCTTTACAGAACTTAATTGTAGTTTATTCTTTACAATCCCACAACATTCCTCTAACGAAACCGCTCTGTTCAACCTTCCAACCCTTCCAATGCCAATGGGAGCTCCTTCTTGTTCCTGTGTTACCCAAAGCACCTGTGGTTCTTGCAGTCCAATCTTTTCGGACAGCAGCTGTGACAATCCCAACACATCGTAATTCGTATGCATCGCATAGTAGGATATATCATTTTGGATCATCTTCACAATTCTCCTACTTATAAAGTTCTCAGTTGTCACAGACTTCAATGGTGAAAAAATAAGTGGATGATGTGTAATCAAAAGATCGGCTCCAACTTCTATGGCATTTGAAATCACCTCGTCCGTGGCATCTAAGGCTAAATAAACTTTCTTTACTGTTTTTTCTAAAGATCCTGCTTGAAGTCCTACATTATCAAAGCCAAGTGCTGCACTTTTGGGATATCGTTTTTCAATTACTTCTATAATTTCTTTACAAATCATAATATGTCATTCCCTCTCTTGCCAATTTCAGTTCTGTTGAAAGTTCCTTCATTCTTTGATCCGCATGTGCTCCTCCTTGTTTTTGCAATTTACTTATAATCTCCTCTTTCACTCCAATTTCTTTTTCTAGAAACAACTTTAAGACAGGATGTTTTTGTTCTAACAAAAGTTTTCCATAACGAATTTGGGTGTCTGTCCAGCTTTTAGTTAACGGTTGTGATAAGGATGGCGGTTTCACTTTCATCATTGGATAAAATTTTCCATCTTCCAACACCATTGACTCTTCCAAAAATAAAAATCCTTTTTCCAAAAGATACGTTCGTACTTTTGCGATTTCTGACTGTGGCTGCAAAATACATTCTTTTAAGCTACATGTAACTTTCCAACTGTCACTTAGGATCTTCATAATAAGTCCGCCACCCATTCCTGCCATTACAACAGTCTGAGCCTCGCCTTCTTTTAATGCTTTCATTCCATCTGACTGTCTTAAGTCAATCTCCTTTTCATATCCGCATGCAGCCACATGCTCTTTTGCGCGCAACAGTGGTCCTTTATTGATATCCATAGCAAATGCTTTTGGACTGATTTTATGTTCTATAAGATAAATAGGGATATAGGCATGGTCCGTACCTATATCCGCTGTTATGTATCCTGCAGTCACAAAGTCTGCAACTGCTTGCATTCTTTTTGATAATTCCATGTTTCACCTACACCAATTAATCCAAATAATCTTTGAGCTGCCGGCTTCTACTTGGATGACGTAATTTTCTAAGCGCTTTTGCTTCAATCTGGCGAATACGCTCACGAGTTACATCAAACTCTTTCCCCACTTCTTCCAGAGTTCTTGCTCGTCCATCATTCATTCCGAAACGAAGTCTCAATACTTTTTGTTCTCTATCTGTCAAAGTATCTAACACTTTATCAAGCTGCTCTTTTAATAATGTCTGAGCTGCTGCCTCTGCCGGCACTGGCACATTATCATCTTGGATAAAATCTCCAAGATGGCTATCTTCTTCCTCCCCAATTGGTGTTTCTAGGGAAACCGGTTCTTGAGAAATCTTTAGAATTTCACGTACACGTTCTACTGGCATATCCAATTCTTTTGCAATTTCTTCCGGTAATGGTTCACGACCAAGTTCTTGAAGCAGTTGTCTTGACACACGGATAAGTTTATTAATTGTTTCCACCATGTGAACTGGAATACGAATGGTTCTTGCCTGATCTGCAATTGCTCTTGTAATCGCCTGACGAATCCACCATGTGGCATACGTGCTAAATTTATATCCTTTGTGATAATCAAATTTTTCTACTGCTTTGATCAAACCTAAATTTCCTTCCTGAATGAGGTCCAAAAACAGCATTCCTCTTCCAACATATCGCTTTGCAATACTAACAACAAGACGCAAATTTGCTTCTGCTAATTCTTTCTTTGCCTCTTCTTCTCCTTCCTCCATGCGTCTTGCAAGCTCAATTTCACGTTCTGCACTAAGCAACGGTACTTTTCCTATTTCTTTTAAATACATACGTACAGGATCTTCAATGCTGACTCCATCTGGTACCGATAAATCAATGTGTTCCATATCAACATCATCTTCGTCTGTGATCATAATGTCTACATCATCGTCATTCTCTGCGTTGATTCGAAGTACATCAATGTTGTTTGATTCCAAATATTCAAACACTTTCTCCATCTGTTCTGCATTTAAGTCTATGTCACTGAAAAAATCATTGATCTCCTGGATTTCCAAAATACTTTTCTTCTTCTTTCCCAGTGCAACTAGCTCTTTCAGTTTTTCCATAAATTTCTGTGCGTTTTCTTCCATGTGTCCATCCTTCCTATGCTTATCCAATCAATAAGCCTGTGTTATTTTATTTTATCCTTATTCAATAGAAATATGCAGTTTCTTAATGTCTTCTAGTCCTCGTTTAGCATTCATTAGATTCTGTAACCCTTTTAAATCTGTTGGTTCTAAATTTCTTGTTTGAAAATCAATGCTATTAGACTTCACTCTTAAAATCGTTTCTTTGATCGCGTCTTCTTGTTCTTTTTTTGTGGACTTATGTTTTATCTTTTCATGAAACAAAGAAGCTGCCTGTCGGTGTTCTTCTTCTGTTGTAAAATGATTGATAATTTTTGCCGGATTCACTTCTCCATGCTCATATTGCTCATAAATCAAACCAGCCACTTTTCGATATAATGATTCCGTAAAATCGTCTGGTGTAATATACTCCTTTATGATGTTGAATAGTTTTTCACTGTCCATCATCCAAGAAATTAAAAGTTTCTGCGAACGACAAATACCATTCTCTTGTTGCTTTTGACTCCCCGGCGGAGCCTTTGGCCTTTCTACCGGCTTAGCCATTCCCTGAATAACAGCCATTTTTGCAACCAGTTTTTTTAAGCTTTCTTCACTTACCTTATAAGTTCTGGCAACTGCTTCGATATAATTATTTCGTTCTAGTTCATCTTTAAATTCAAGTAATTTTTTTGCAGCTTCATTAAAAAATGTAGTTTTTCCCTCCGGCGAATCCATATTATAATTCTGAGACAAAATTTCTAAACTAAACATAAACCCATTTCTTGCCTCATTGATCCTTTTTTCGAATTCCTCCGGCCCCAGATTTTTGATAAATTCATCTGGATCTTTGTAGGGATCCATTCTTATAACTCTAGCTGAAATTCCTGCCTCTTTTAAAATCGGCACTGCCCTTAACGCCGCTTTCGTACCAGCTTCATCACTATCATATGTAAGATACACTTCCTGCACATACCTTTTGATCAAAGAAGCATGTCCAGAGGTAAGAGCTGTGCCAAGAGAAGCAATGGCATTAGTAAACCCTGCCTGATGTAACGAAATCACATCCATATACCCTTCACATAGTAAAAAATATGGTTTTCTCGATGTCCGTGCACGGTTTAATCCATAAAGATTTTGACTTTTATCAAAAATGAGCGTTTCCGGAGAATTTAAATACTTTGGTTTTCCATCTCCCAGAACTCGTCCCCCAAAGCCAATCACTCTGTTATTGACATCCATGATTGGAAACATGACTCTGTTCCAAAATTTATCATATACGCCATTTTTTTCACTCGTGTTAATCAGTCCTGCTTGCCGAATTTCCTCTTCTTTGTATCCACGATTTTTTAGAAATACAAACAAGTCATCGCTATACTTATTGGAATAACCAAGCCCAAATCCTTGGATCAACTCTTCCGTAAGCCCTCTTTGTTTTAAATAGTTTTCGGCAGTTTTCCCTCGTTCTGATTTAAGTTGTACATAATAATACTGGGCAGCAATTTTATTGATTTCTAATAATAATGCTTTTAAATCGGCCTTTTCTTTTGCTTCTTTGGAATATTCCACTTCCGGCAGCTCAACTCCTACTCGATCTGCAAGAAATTTCAACGCCTCTACAAATGTAAAATTTTCATACTCCATGATAAACGTAAAAACATTCCCGCCGGCACCACATCCAAAGCAGTAATACATCTGCTTGCTTCGGCTTACTGAAAAAGAAGGGGATTTTTCATTATGAAACGGACAAAGTCCAAAATAAGAACTTCCCTTTTTCTGCAAACGAACATATCCCGAGATTACATCCACGATGTCATTTTTCACTCTTACTTCTTCTACAATGTCTTCCGAATAGAACATAACTCCCCTCCTTATCTGATTTAAATTATAGTCTAACTAAAATGATTTATCTCCTATATATTATATTCGACAAAGCTTTTAAATTTCCTTTATTTTTTTGAATTATTTTTTATCTTTTTCCAATCGTTCCTCAAGTGCCTTTATCACTGCCTCCATCACCTTTATTCTTGCATAATATTTATTATTTGCCTCCACAATCATCCATGGTGCATAATCGGTTGAAGTTTTCAAAATCATCTCCTCTACCGCTTTTTCATATTGCTCCCATTTCTGCCGGTTCCTCCAGTCCTCCTCTGTAATTTTCCATTGTTTCAAAGGATTTTCCTGCCTGTCTTTAAATCTTCGTTCTTGTTCATCTTTATCAATCTGAAGCCAGAATTTCAACACAACTGCTCCGGCATTCACAAAATCTTTTTCCATATCATTGATCTCTTGATACGCTCTTTTCCATTCTTCTTCCGAACAAAACCTTTCTACTCGTTCCACCATCACACGTCCATACCACGTCCGGTCAAAAATAGCAATATGTCCTGCTTTCGGTATTTTACCCCAAAATCTCCAGAGATAATGGTGTGCTTTTTCTGTATCGTTTGGAGCCGAAGTCGGATTAACTACAAACCCTCTTGGATCCATTTTTTCTGTTAGACGTTTAATCACACCACCTTTTCCAGCTGCATCCCATCCCTCAAAGCAAAGAATAACCGGAATCCTCCTTCTATAGAGTTCCCCATGAAGAACTTGTATTTTGTTCTGACATTTTTTTCGTTTCTTTTCATATTCTTCCCTTGTAAGCGAATATGACAGATCCACTTTTGATAAAATAGTTTCTTGTGTCACATCTTTTTCCAGTTTTTCTTCTGTATGATTTTCCAAATTTTTCGATAAACCTCTTTGCACAATTTGTTGCTCCAGCACTGTTATAACAATGTGATAAATTTTAACTGTAGCATACCTTCGATCAGTTGCTTCTACTATAGACCAAGGCGCATACTTCGTATCTGTAGAGCAAAGCATATCTTCCATCATTTCTGCATATTCATTGTATCGTTTATTTCTTTTTAGATCCCAATCACTTACTCTCCAACTTGTTTCCTGTTCTCTTAGAAGTTTCTTTAATCGAACTTCCTGTTCTTTTTTATCAATGTCTAACAAAAGTTTAATTAAAACACATCCATCATCTGTAAGTTGCTTTTCAAAGGCGCGAATTGATTCATAGGCTGTCTTTATTTCTTTTCCTTTTGTTTTTTTCTCAAATCGATCGATTAATACTTTTCGATACCAACTCCCATCAAAAATCGCAATCCTTCCTTTTTCCGGCGTTTTTGTCCAAAATCTCCAAAGAAATGGATGCATTCGTTCTTCTTTCGTTTCTGCTTTTGTAGTATATACACAAAACCCTCTTGGATCTAAACTTTGTATTAATTTTCCGATTTGAACTCCTTTTCCAGATGCACCAAATCCCTCAAAGAGAATCATCACTGGAATTTGAAGCTTTTGACACTCTCTTTGAAGTTCCCCTAATCGTTCCTGTAAAATTGTAATTTCTCGTTTGTAATCTTCCTTGGATAGTTTTTTATCAAGATCCACTTTCTCTAACATCGTATAGCCTCCCATTTATAAATGATATCTTTTATCTTGTAAAATAAATTTCTTTTTTATACAAAAAAACACCATCTTACAATGGTGCTTTTTAAACTTTATTTATTCTGAAATTTTAGGACTACAACACATCCGCTTTCTTTTATAATCATACTTTATCTCGGATTATTGTATTTCATACCAGATAATTTCATTTGCATCAAGATGAAGAGAAAAACTGGTTCCATCTCCTTTATATACCACGGTATCTTGTGGTTCATATGTGTTATTTACTACGCAATATTTTCCATTTGCAACATACGCATGCACTTCTACATTATAATTGCTGCTAAACCATTTTTCTAAATTTTCTTCATCCCCTGATGACCAGATAACGGATCGATACAATAATCTACTATTTTCAAAACTATATGGAAGCCCACTGATATAAACACTTCTACCTTTTCCAAACTCATTTACAGCAAGTTGCACTTCTCGATCACGTTGGCATAGAATTTTCGTACCATCTAAGGCGTAAATACTCTTCTTACCTTCTCCAAAATCAATCTCACCATTGCAATCTTCTGTGATAAAATGTTTGTGCTCCTCCCAGTTGTATTTATCTTTATTAAGAGTCATTCCATTTTCTTTTTCAACTCCAAGCACGCCTGAAAGTTGGAAAATACGACCTTGATTTTGATGTGCAGTTGGTTCTCCTACCCCAATAAATCCACCACCTTCGTAAACAAAACGTTTCACGGCGGTAATGATTTTTTCGTCAATCCAGTTTTCTCCACCTGTATATGCTGTATCCGCATCACCGACATTGAGAATCACATCGATGTCATTGAGAATTGATTCATCTTTTCTAATGTCATCAAAACTAATAAATCTTACATCAAATGGAGCTCCACTTAATGCTTCTATGATTCCCGCATAAGAATAGTTCTGTTTGTGATAAATGGCATGATGAACCATGTGATTTCCCCATGCACGCTGTTTTCCCCAGCAGTTTAATACCGCAACTTTCTTTACGCAATAAGGTGTAGTTCCTTTAATATTTTCGTAAAGCTCCCTAAACTCGTTGCATACAGACGAAACATATTCTACAAATTCTGGGAAATCTAATGCAAGTTTTAAATATCCGCCATATCCAATTCTGTCGATTGGACTTCTTAAAATTGCACGCCTTGCTGTCACCCAATTGTATTTTGCTTCTTTTACCGGATCTCCACCTTCGTGGAACGTATCTGGAAAGAAATATGGAAGAAATCTGCCTTCCGTGTATTTCACTCCATCAATATCACTGATCAGTCGAAGAGTAGATCCATTTCCAACACTCCCAACAACTGCATCTAGCCCAATTGTTTTAAACTCATCCATGAACGGCTCAGTACCAATCCAATGATCCCCCAAAAACATCATGGCTTCTTTTCCATATTCGTGTGTAATATCAACCATTTCTTTGGCAAGCTTTGCAACTTCTCGTCTCTGAAATTTTTGGAAGTCAAGAAATTCTTTGGAAGGAATTCTGTAATTATTATTCATATATCCTTGGTCAATAATAAATTCTGGACGGAACTTATATCCCACTTCTTTTTCAAACTGGTCGAGTATATATGGACTAACAGATGCAGAATACCCATACCAGTCTACATATTTTTCTCGTGCAAGTTCATCAAAAATAAGGGTAAATTGATGGAAAAATGTTGTATAACGAATGACATCTACATGAGGGTTGGTTTCAAGATAATCACGAAGTCTTTGCATCGAATATGCATGTGTCTTAGGTTGTCTTACATCAAATGTAATCTGTTTTTCAAAGTTGGTCCAACCATTTGTGACAGCATTGTACATATGTACCGGATCCCACATAATATAAGCAAGAAAACTTACTGTATAATCGTGAAATAATATTGTCGGTTCAATCACTACATTTCCCGACTCTTCATCATAATGCCATGTACCATATGGGACCACTTCTCCTGTTGTACGGTCAATAACTTCCCACCAACGCTCTTTATCATCGTAATTATTTACCTGAAGCATATCTGGATATAAATGATCCATCAGATGAATTTCCAGTCGCTCTTCTGATGCATTATGAAAATCTGTCATAATGTACATCTGCTGTACTTCGTCAAGGTTTGCCTTTGCCCACTCGTTATCCTTACGTGTAGTGTAATAGGTAGAATATACCTTGGCATCTACATCTCTTAATTCTTCTGGGAAATCTGTTCCATCACAATCACGAATTGCATCCGCTCCCCATTTTTTTAAAATTTCTTTTGTTTCTTGAACGACATCCATATCGGTTGGAATCGTTACTCTTCCAAATGATAAATTGCTTTTCATAACTTGTCTCCTTTTACGCATCAGACTTACTGTTTATTCAAAGGACAACTCACTTTGTACAAATAAAGAAGAGCCCTTGCAATGAAACTGTAAATTTTATACAAATTCATATATAAAGTATACGGTTACATTTTTTTCTCTTCAAGTTATTTGTTGCTAAAAGAGTTATATATCTTGTCTTTATTTTCCAATGATGCTATACTTCGTCTAGAAGAAAGGAGCATGTTATGGCGCACTATCAATATTCATTTTCTCAATCAGAAAAAAAACTTTCTGAAGAGCATTTACTTTATATTTCTTCCGCCACCTACGGAAGCGACTGGATCAGCATGTACCACTCTCACAGCTTTTCAGAATTAATTTATGTCACAAACGGAACCGGATATTTTTGTACAGAATCACAGACAGTCCCCATTGAAAAGGACACTCTTATTCTTATTAACCCAAATCTGCGTCACACGGAAAAGTCTGCTCCTGAGCACCCTGTTACATATATTGCTCTTGGAATTGATAATCTTCATTTTCAGTTTTCCGAAAACGAATATGCTGCGTTTGGGATCCACAACTTTAGAAAAGAACGGGAAACATTTCTCCCAATTCTCCAGATGATGTTAGAAGAGGTTCGGTTTCCTCAGTCATCTTCTGAACTTATATGTCAACACCTACTTGATATTTTACTCTTAAAACTCCCTCGAATTACAGGGCATACTTTGACTCCATACTCTGCTAAAAACATTCCCGGAGAATGTGAAACTTTGAAAAATTATTTGGATACCCATTTTCAGGAAAACGTTTCTCTTGATACTTTAGCCGATATCTCTCATTTGAATAAATATTATCTCTCTCATATTTTTACAAAAGCATTTGGGATATCTCCAATCATGTATCTTTTGGAACGTCGGATTCTTAACAGTAAGTATCTGTTAAAATCAACCGACTTTAGTATTACGCAAATTGCACACACTACCGGATTTTCATCTGCAAATTATTTTTCACAATCTTTCAAAAGATATACTGGCATGACCCCTGCCATGTATCGAAAAAAACATCAACATAACATTTCTTAATTTGTATATCTTTTCTTCCAACTACATATACTTCTTTTAAAAACAGGAGTGGTTGTAATATGAATACTTTAAAACGTTTTTGTCTTTATGGAACAATCTTTGTACTTGTAGTTGGAAGCTTTTCGCATTTTGTATATGACTGGAGTGGGAAAAATTGCATTATCGCTTTATTTTGTCCTGTAAATGAATCTACTTGGGAACACATGAAGCTTTTATTTTTTCCATCCTGCCTTTATATTTCTTATATGACGTTTCGTATGAAAGATCAATTTTCCACTATCATTACAGCCTCCTCCATTGGTATTTTCATTGGTACATTTTCGATTCCTCTCATATTTTATTCCTACACAAGTATTTTAGGCTATCATTGTCTGCCACTTGATATCTTCACGTTTTTTCTCAGTGTAATCCTTTGTTTCCTTTGCATTTACCTTATTGATCGATTTTTTTATCTGTCAAAGCCATTTTTCGCTATATCCGCTCTCCTGTTACTTGCCTTTTGTTTTTTTCTTTTTACTTTCTTCCCTCCAACTTGTTTGTGGTTTCTAGATCCTGCTTTACAGTAATAAACTAACAACGAAAAAAGCCTGCAACCAACGTAAATACGCTAGTTACAGGCAATAAAAATGCGGAAGATGGGACTTGAACCCACACGATCGCATTGATCACAAGATCCTTAGTCTTGCTCGTCTGCCAGTTCCGACACTTCCGCATAAATCGATTTTACCAATCCATTTTCACATAGTAAACAACTCTCCCACCAAATGTACAATGCGGAAGATGGGACTTGAACCCACACGATCGCATTGATCACAAGATCCTTAGTCTTGCTCGTCTGCCAATTCCGACACTTCCGCATATGGTAGTTACTGCTGTTCGCTACATTTAGTATCATACTCTTTTTCAACGGAAATGTCAATGAATTTTTTTAATTTTTTGAAAAATATAAAAAATTATTATTTTATGCTTATAAAAAAATCTGGTTCCCTAAAGAAACCAGATTATATATGCATTCAATAAATTATGCAAGTTTAGCTTTTGCAACTTCTGCTAAAGAAGCAAATCCTTCTTTGTCACTTACTGCAAGTTCAGCTAACATTTTTCTGTTGATTTCAACATTCGCTAATTTAAGTCCATACATAAATTTACTGTAAGAAAGTCCATTCATTCTAGCTGCAGCGTTGATACGAGCAATCCACAACTGTCTCATCTGACGTTTACGTTCTTTTCTACCTGCATATGAAGATGTAAGTGCTCTCATAACAGACTGTTTTGCAATTCTGTATTGTTTTGAACGTGCTCCTCTATATCCTTTTGCTAACTTTAATGTTCTATTGTGTTTCTTTCTAGCGTTCATTCCGCCTTTAATTCTTGCCATTTCTTAATCCTCCTTCAACAATTCTTCAATCTTACAAATATGGTAAGATCTTTTTCATGTTCTTTACATTTGTAGCATCTGTGATAGCCGGCTGTCTAAGATTTCTTTTTCTCTTAGTTGACTTCTTTGTTAAGATATGGCTTTTATATGCTTTGTTTCTTTTTAATTTTCCTGTAGCTGTAGCTTTAAATCTTTTTGCTGCCGCTCTATTTGTTTTCATTTTTGGCATGTTAAATTCCTCCTTCATTTGCGCACCGGATTTGAATCCGTGATGTTTTATTTTAACGTTTTTCAGTTAAAACCATGCTCATGTTTCTGCCTTCCAGCTTAGCTGGCTTCTCTACAGATGCCACATCTGTAAGTAACGAAGCAAAATCATCCAAAATATGTTTGCTTTGCTGTACATGTGCCATCTCTCTTCCGCGGAAACGTAATGTAACTTTTACTTTATTTCCTTTTGAAATAAATTTCTTTGCATTGTTAACCTTTGTATTTAAGTCATTCGTATCAATATTTGGTGATATTCGAATCTCCTTAATCTCGACAGTCTTCTGTTTTTTCTTTGCGTCCTTTTCTTTACGAGCTTGCTCATATCTGTATTTACCATAATCAATAATTTTGCAAACTGGCGGTTTAGCCATAGGCGCAATTTTTACAAGATCAAGGTCTGCTTCTTGAGCCAACTTCAAGGCCTCTCTAGATGACATGATTCCTAACTGCTCTCCATCCTCATTGACCAAACGTACTTCTTTGTCTCTAATCTGCTCATTAATCATTAAATCGCTAATTGTCGTATACCTCCATTGATATAAATTCCTTCCGGTTACTATCCGCGAATGAAACAAAAAAACGAGTGGTTGTTATCCACTCGACTCTCTGCATGCACATACTCTCCGCTAAAGGAGTATGAATGCATCAATATCTAACCAACAGTCACGTAATTATGCTGTGGTGAGAGTGGATACTCTACTTTTTTGATTCACACTTGATTATAATATCACTGTCTCCTGTTCCTGTCAATCTTTTTTCTAAATTTCTTACATCTTTTATTTCTTTTTATTATATCTACCATTTTCCTATTAATTTCCATAGATAAAAATAATTTTTTACTTGTATTTTATTTTTCTTCATGGCATAATGTAGAAATATCAACATGTTGACGCTTTAAATCGTTAAACAGATCTGTCAGGGAGGTATTTATATGAATGAACGAAGTAATTTCACAAATAAACTCGGTTTTATTTTAGCGGCAGCTGGTTCTGCAGTTGGTCTAGGTAATATATGGAGATTTCCATATTTGGTCGCTCGATATGGGGGCGGTACGTTTTTACTTTGCTATATTATTCTTGCTCTTACGTTTGGTTTCACTTTAATGACTGCTGAAATTGCCATTGGCCGTAAAACAGGACTAAGCCCTATCGGAGCTTTTGCAAAATTGGATAAACGTTTTGGTTTTCTTGGGGTTCTTGCATCCCTTGTTCCAATCATTATCCTTCCATACTACTCTGTAATTGGTGGTTGGGTTATAAAATATATTATAGCTTTTACTGGTGGAAATCTTTCCGCAGCTGCCGAGGATTCCTATTTTACCTCTTTTATCAGCAGTACAAAAGAGCCCATCCTATGGTTTTTCGTATTTGTGATCCTTACCAGTATTATTGTAATATTTGGTGTAGAAAAAGGAATTGAAAATGTCAGTAAGATTATGATGCCTGTTCTTGTAGTTCTTACAATCTTCATTTCCATTTATGTCATCAGTATGGACGGCGCTTCGGAAGGTGTGAAATACTATCTCATGCCACATATGAGTGATTTCTCAATCAAAACAGTGGTTGCCGCATTAGGACAATTATTTTATTCTATGTCTCTTGCAATGGGAATTATGATTACATATGGTTCTTATATGAAAAAATCAACCGAACTTCAAAAATCAGTAAAGCAAATTGAAATTTTTGATACTGGAATTGCCTTTTTTTCTGGTCTGATGATTGTACCAGCTGTGTTTATTTTTTCAGGCGGAGATCCTACACAATTAAATGCAGGGCCAGGACTTATGTTTATTACACTTCCAAAAGTATTCCATGAAATGGCTTTTGGAAAAATAATCGGATTGTTATTTTTTATTTTAGTATTTTTTGCTGCTCTTACTTCAGCTATTTCACTCATGGAAACAATTGTATCTATATTTATGGATAAATTTCATTGGAAACGATGGTTTACTTGTACTCTTGTTACTGCTTATATTTTACTTATGGGAATTCCTTCTTCCTTAGGCTTTGGTCTTTGGGATTTCGTAAAACCTCTTGGAATGTCCATTCTTGATTTCATGGATTTCGCAAGTAACAACGTACTAATGCCAATCGTAGCTCTTGGAACTTGCTTCTTTGTTGGATTTATTTTGAAACCAGAATCCATTATAGAAGAAGCATCTGTAAATGGAGCCAAATTCAAACATAAAAAGATGTTTTGCACTATGATTAAATGGATTGCTCCGATTTGTTTATTGGTAATCCTGATCACTTCTGTTTTGGCTGCACTAGGAGTAAAAGCCTTTGTCCTTTAAAAGAAAAAATATCTTACAAAAGAGGGGGCGAAATTAAATTCGCTCCCTCTTTTTGCGTCTCCTTCAGATGAAAAGTCATCATTCTGACATTAATATTTTCTTTGCTGTAACAAAAAACAGTAGTATCGAAACAAGTACAGATATCACATCTGCAATCGGTTCTGCTCGATAAACTCCCATAACTCCCATAAACTTTGGCAGGATAATTGCAAGTGGAATTAAAAGAATCACCTTTCTAAGTAGTGCTATAACAAGAGAAACTTTCGCTTGTCCAAGTGCCATAAATGTTGTCTGACAAGCCATCTGAATTCCAAAAATGGTTACTCCTAAAAAATACACCGGCATGACAGAACAAGTCAATTCTACAAGTTCCGCATTATCCGAGAATAAAACAGCATATGTCCTCGGTCTTAATACTGCGATTCCTGCTAACACAATCGTCGCTCCAAGACATAGGGCAAGTGTTCTTTTAAATGCCCCTTTCACTCTCTGCATATTTCCTGCGCCAAAGTTATAACTCATAATTGGCTGAACCCCTTGTCCAATGCCCTGCACCGGGATCACTATAAGCTGCATAACACTTGCCATAATCGACATCGTTCCTACATAAAGATCTCCACCATAATTCTGCAGTCCTAAGTTCAATGTGATCATCACAAGACTTTCTGTACTTTGCATGATGAACGGAGACACCCCAAGAGCCGCAATACTACCTATCACTTTGAGGTTTAGCTTTAAGTTCTTTCTTCGGATCCGAATGACGCTTTTTTCTGATATCAAAAACCGAACAACCCACAACGCACTAATTGCCTGAGAGATAATAGTTGCCAGAGCTGCCCCTCTTACCCCTAAATGGAATCCGAAAATAAAAATCGGATCAAGAATGATATTGATACAAGCTCCAATCAAGACAGATAGCATTGCTGTTTTCGAATTACCTTGACCACTAATGAACGTATTAAGTCCAATTGCCAACTGAACAAATACTGTTCCTATCAAATAAATACTAATATACTGATCTGCATAAACAATGGTCGTGTCACTTGCACCAAAAGCATATAAAACAGGCGTTTTAAACACATAAAATCCAATCGTCAATATCACAGAGAAAATCAACAAAAGGCTGGTACTGTTTCCTAATATTTTTTCTGCTGTATCATAATCCTTTTTCCCAAGGCTCATAGAAGCAAGCGGCGCGCCTCCCATTCCGGCAAAGGCGCTAAACGCCGCAATAGCCATAAGAATTGGGAAGGTTACCCCAACTCCTGTAAGAGCCATATCTCCATATCCCGCAATATGTCCAATGTAAATTCGGTCAACAATATTATATAGAACATTAATAATTTGCGCTGCAACAGCCGGAAGAGCCATCTCGAGCATTAATTTTCCAAGTGGTGCTGTACCAAGTTTTTCATCTTGTTTGATCGATTTGGCCTGCATTTGATGTTCTCTCTTTTCGTTCATTTCCAAACCACTACCTCTTTTCTTTTGTATATCTATTTTGTCACAGTATGCAGTATAGCACAGATGTTTCCTTCTTTCTAGAAAAATTTTATTTTCTACAATAACGTCTATTTTCCATACACATCCATGTAGCTATGACCAGACAATGTTTTGTTAAATGCAATAAATGCAAACACAATCAAAGTACCTACTATAAATCCCACTCCGTTGAACAAGCCAGTAAAAATCAGCATGATGAGACGGGCAAATTTTAAAGCATACCCTAATTCAAAATTAGGTTGCGTATAATTCGCAATGGAAACAAATGCCATATAAAGCATAATTTCCGGATTGAACCATCCAGATTTTACAGCAAATTCTCCAAGTACGATACCTGCGATCACACTAAGAGGTGTACTTAACATGCTTGGCGTATTTAACGCTGCAAGCCGCAATCCGTCAATAGACAACTCTAACATTAACATTTGAAAAATCAGAGGAATATGAATCGCATCTTTCACTTCTATAAACGAAAACATTTCTGGAATCCACGATGGATTCTGCATTAATAATAGAAAAAAGGGGGTCAAAAATACAGTCAGAATTGTAATTAAAATCCTTGTGAATTTTAAATAAATTCCAGTAATTTCCGGGAAATAGTAATCATTTGCTTCTTCAATCATATCTAAAATCGATGTAGGAAGAATCATGGCAGATGGAGCATTATCGACTAAAATTACAACCTTCCCCTCCAAAATACATGCCGACGCTGTATCTGGTCGTTCTGTAAATTTATATTTAGGAAAGGGATTAAACCACTTTCTCTTAAACATAGCTTCTGCTAAACTTTGCTGATTCATCCTTAAATCCTGCATTTCCAGTTCTTCAATTTTCTCTCGAATTTTTTGAAGTAGCTGTACATCCACTTTATCCGACAAATAGCAGATTGCCACATCTGTACGACTAAGCTGACCAGCTTCTGTCATTTCCATCACAAGATTCGTATCTCTAATTCTTCTTCTAATCATTGCTGTATTAAAAACAATGGTTTCTACAAACCCATCTCGAGATCCTCGCAGTGATTTATCACGTTCTGGTTCCTCCACGCCTCTAGCCGGATAGGTCCGTGCATCGATCGCAATACAGGCTTGGTACCCTTCAATAAAAAGACAAGTAACACCTGATAATACATTTCGTACAATCTCATCAAAACCATCTATCACATCCACTTCTACATATGGAATACATTGTTTAGAAAATGCAGTCGCATCCTTTGGCATTTGATCTTCTGAAACAGAAAGAAACGATGTCATAAGCTTTAACATCGTTTCGTCTTTTGTAAATCCGTCCACAAAATAAAATCCTGCCCTTTTTTTGCCAATTATAAGTTCTCGACAAATAATATCAAAATTTTCTTCTACATGAAGGATCTTATCCATATAGGAGAGATTTTCTTCAAATTTCTCACTAACCTTTTTTTCATTTTTCTGTATCATCGGGAATCATTCCTCCTTTTTAAACAACTTTCTTTCAAAGTAGTATGTCCCTTGTACAGAATAATATTCTTTTCTAAATCGTGTAATTACTTTGTAGTACTTCCAAAACCACCATTTCGTATTTCTGTCGCATCATCATCCACTGTAATACCGTACTCCACAAAGATTCCTTGCATGAAACCCTCCCCTTGAGTAAGTTTCACTGTTTTTTCTTCATTTGTATCATTGGTAATCTTAGCAAACATATGTCCTTCATTGTCTGAATAAAAATAATCACTGTCAATAATACCAACCGTATTATTTAACTGTAATCGATACTTAAAACCCAAACCACTTCTTGGATAGCACTTTAAAACCCATCCTTCTTCCATCTCTACTCGAATTCCTGTTGGGATCTTGATACTATCCCCTGGTTTGATAACCAAATCAACAGGCGCATAAAAATCGTATCCTGCCGAACCAAAGGTTGCTCTTTTGGGAAGATTAATTTTTTCATAAATTTGCGCAACCTCTTCTTCCGCTCCAAATGTATCTATCCAATCTTTCTTAAACTGTTCATAGCTCACTTTGTGAAATTTTGCTATTCTTTGCATGTTGCTTCTCCTTCGTATAACTGTATTTTTCCATCTTTCAAACTGCGTTTCACATCAATTACTCTTTGATTGGAACTGCCCTTCCAATGAAGCTTGGCATCTTTCTTTTCTTCTTCAAATTTACCATCTACAAGTACATCTATACACGCCAGTATAGGAAGTGTCTTAATCTGATCCCAGAGAAATCCCGTGTATAACCACTGAGATTTTTGAGGAAATCTTTTCTTGATCTCTTCCGCAAGTTCTGTTATAACCTGTCTATTTCCTGGATACAGCGGATCTCCACCACTGTATGTAATTCCACTAATATAATCTTTTTGAAGCTGTTCAAACAATTCTTCTTTTGCCGCTTGGTCAAATTCTAATCCTGATTTCGCATCCCAAGTAATCTGATTATGGCATCCTTTGCACCGATGACTACATCCAGACACCCATAAAACTGTTCGCAACCCTTCTCCATTTAACATATCATCCTTTGTAATATTATGATAATGCATATTACATACTTTTCCTTTCCGCTATTTCTGCCATTTTGGCATCATTTAGTCTGGTATCTCCTTTTACTCTCGAATAGGAAAGGTAACCATTCATTCGATCAATTTTTGTAAGATTCCTGCTTCCACATTCTGGGCATACATCCATATCAAGTTCTTCATGTCCACAGTCATCACAATAAGACAGAGAAAGATTTACTCCCTCATAAAATCCTTTTGCCATTGCTCTTCGAACCAGTGTCTTAATTGCTTCAGTATTATAACTAATTGGATATTTCACATATTGGATTTTTCCTCCATTACATAAATTCCAAAATCTTCCTTCCAAATCCTGTTTTTCAATCGGTGTAATATCTTCCGTCACATGACAATGGAAACTATTGCTTACATATTCTCGATCGGAAACATTTTCAATGATACCATACTTTTTACGGAACTGCTGTACCTGTACACCGCAAAGATTCTCAGCAGGGGTTCCATAAATTGCATACAAGTATCCATCTTCTTCTTTGAACTCATTTACGCGCTGATTGATATATTCCAATGTCTTTCGAGCAAATTCCCCATCTTCTACTAAGGATTTTTTATTATACAGTTGTTGTAGTTCATTAAGTGCTGTAATTCCAAAAGAGGCAGTAGCTGATTTTAGAAGTGGTTTAATCTTGTCGTAAATCCCAAGATGCCCTCCATAAAATCCTCCCTCGCAGTATGCCAGTGGATTGGTAGATGCTTTCATTTCCCCTAAATAATCATAGGTTCTTATATGAAGCTGTCGAATGAGATTTAGGTAATAATCTAACACTTCGTAAAACTCTTTGTTTTCTTGCTTTGCTTTGGCATAGATCATAGGCAAGTGGAGGCTGATCGCCCCGATGTTAAAACGTCCAACAAAAATCGGTTTGTCCTTTTCATCGGCTGGCTTTAACCCACCTCGTTCAAAAAATGGTGACAAGAATGCCCGGCACCCCATAGGACTGACAACTCTTTTATATTTTTTGTACATTTCTGGAACATATCCCTCTCCAGTTAAGCTGAGCCAATCTGGGTACATCGTACTTCTTGAGCACTCAATTCCTGCCTCAAATACGTCTTCTAGTTCTTTTCCAGGTCCATGAAGATTTTCATCGTACAAAAATACAATTTTCGGGAATAGCACTGGCTTTTTATGTCCTTCTTTTCCTTGCCCTTTTCTGCGGACTTCCAACATCTTTATGGTTGCAAGTTTTCCGTAAATACTGGTACAAATTCCTGCCGTCATGGTAATAAACGGATAATCTCCGCGACTTGAAGACACCGAATTGAATTTATATTCCCACCCTTGGAATCCCTGTTCCATTTCTCTTTCTAGATCTTTCCAAGCAACCTTTTGTACCACTTCTTCCGGAAGATCCAAAGCACGGTATTTTTCCACCAATCGCATATGTGACTTCTTAGCATAAGGTTCCAAAATCTCATCTACAGCTGGTACAGTAAATCCGCCATACTGCTGACTGGCCGCACTTAACACAATATCCCCAATTACATCAAATGCTGTATCTAGCGTTTTGGGTTCATTGTACCAAAGATTACCCATCTCAAATCCACCACTTAACACGCTCTTTACATCAAACAGGCAACAATTCATGGTATCCCTTCTCGCTGACATATCATGAATATAGATATACCCTTCTCGGATTGCCTGGATTTCCTCTACTGTGAGGAAAAATTTTTTATACAACTCTTTGTTTAATTCATTAAAAATCAAACTTCTTTTTGTAGACACCAACGCACTGTCCGTATTACTATTTTCCTTATCTCCAATGTACATGATCGACTGACTTTTCTTATACACTTCATCTAACATCTGCACAAAGTCTTGTTTATAGTTCCTATAATCCCTATAACTTTTTGCAACTGCAGGGTTTACCTTTTCAAGTGCACCTTCCACTACATTGTGCATCTCCGCAATTTTTACTTCGTTTTTACCCATAGACTTTACTTTTTCTTCTACAAATTGGCATATAAAGTCAAGCTCCTGGCGTGTAAATTTTACCAATGCACGATATGCTGATTTATTCACAGCAACAACAACCTTTTGTACGTTAAATTCTTCTTTTGTGCCATCCTTTTTTATCACATAAATCATAATAAGTCCTCCTTTATCGCGTATCTATATATTGTGTTTCAATTCTAATCTAAAACTATATCATGTGTTTTCCAGACAATATTATCATTTTTCGCATGGTAAAGTCAACTCAGAATCTTTCACAAAAAAACGCGATTTCATTTCCACTAATTTTGTTTAAAAATATTTCATTTTTCCAAAATGTAACTATTGACATCGTGATTAAAAGAACGACCTAAGTTCTGTTTTCCTTCCCTACTTGAAAGGTGTACCCTCCAAATTATATGGTGTTACTTGATAAACATAATAGTTCAACCAATTTGTATAAAGGTTATTTGCGTGAGAACGCCAAATCAATTCCGGCCGTTTCGTGTCATCATCAAACGGATAGTAATTTACTGGAACATCAATTTCCAATCCTTTTGCTTTATCTCTTTTGTATTCTGCATCAAGGGTAACTCTGTCATATTCTGGATGTCCCATTACAAAAATCTGTCTCCCTTCCTCTGCCATACACAAAAACACCCCTGCTTCCTCAGAATCTGCAAGAATTGTAATTCTCTCATCTGCTTCTAGCAACTCTTGCAAAACAGCTGTATGTCTGGAATGAGGTGCAAAGAACACATCATCAAATCCACGAACAAGCGGGATCTTTCGATTTCGAACATGATGACGATATACACCAAAAACTTTCTTTGGAAGCACTACTTTATCGATTCCGAAGTGATAATACAGTCCTGCCTGAGCCCCCCAGCACAAATGAAGAGTTGATGTTACATTTGTCTTTGTCCACTCCATAATTTCTTTTAGTTCTTCCCAATAATCCACTTCTTCAAAAGGCATCTGCTCAACCGGCGCCCCTGTGATGATAAAACCATCAAATTTTTGTTCCCTAATCTCTTCAAAAGGAAGGTAAAATTTATGAATATGACTTGTAGATGTATTTTTAGAAATATGACTTTTAACGCGAACAAATGTGACATCCACTTGTAACGGGGTATTGGAAAGAGAACGTAAAATCTGTAGTTCTGTATCCTCTTTTAATGGCATCAAATTTAAAAGTCCTATTTTAATTGGTCTAATATCTTGATGAGCCGCACGATACTCATCCATAACAAAAATATTTTCCTGCTCCAGTACTTCCTTTACCGGAAGATCATTTTGTACTCTGATTGGCATCTTCTATTCCTCTTTTTTCTCATTTTCTATCGTTTCCACTTCCTGTTTATCACTATCTGCTTTTACATATACTCCCTGCGCATTTACATAATGATCGCTACCATATGCATCCGTTTGAGTTGGAAGATTTTTTCTTGAAAGCTTATTTTCAATCAGCATCTGCACTACATAATAGATCACCGCAAACGTCGGAACCCCAAGAATCATCCCTACAAATCCAAACAATCCTCCTCCGAGTAAAATTGCAAACACAACCCAAAACACTGAAAGTCCTGTGTAATCTCCCAAAATTTTAGGACCTATGATATTCCCATCGAGTTGCTGAAGAAGGAGAATAAATATAATGAAGTAGGTTCCTTTTTGAGGATTCGCAAGCAAAATCAAGATTGCACTTGGCACCGCGCCTATATAAGGTCCAAAAAATGGGATTACATTTGTCACCCCAACAATCACACTAACAAGAAGTGTATACGGCATATTTAAGATGGATAGACCGGCAAAACAAATCACCCCTATGATAGCAGAATCAATAATCTTTCCAATCAAAAACCCACCAAAAATGTAGTTACTTTTAATCGTAAGATGTAAGATTAAATTCGCGTGAGAGGTATTAAACAATGCATAAATAATTTTTTTCGCCTGCTTTGCAAATATCTCCTTGCTATATAAAATGTAAACAGAAATAATAATTCCAAGAATGGCATTAAATAACTCACTAATAACATTGATAACCCCAACAGTCAAATTGGACATTAAAATATTAATTTGTGATAGTAGATCACTTCTCATCCATTTTTGTATGTAATCCGTTGATTCTTTTAAAATGCTGTTCATCAACTGACTGATGGTAGTATCTTTGGTATTCATTTCTGTAATTTGATTCACCAAGCTAGTAAGCTGACTTGGCACTGTGAGGATCATATCTCTGATACTTCGATACAGCTCTGGAATCATCATATTAAACAGCGTAAATACTATAAATAACATTACAGCAACAGCAACAAAAATACCGGTACATCTAGCTATGCTGTGTGCTCGTTTCTTGTTTTTCATTTTTTTCATCAGAAACGGGCGAAGTTTTTTTTCGATAAAGTTTACAATTGGATTGAGTAAAAAGGCAATCACGCATCCATATAATACTGGCTTTAACACATGATAAATCTTTTTTATTATTTCAGATAAATGGGGAAGTCTTAGAAGAGCAAAATAAAAAACAATGCTAGCTGCAATCACCAAAAAAAACGTCATTCCTCGACTAAATCTTTGACGCAAAACGGATGGTCCTTTGTTTCCAAAAATGGGGCGTTGCAAATAAAAATCACCCGATTCTTTTTTTTTCTCTTTTCTTACGTTATCCTGTTCACCGTTCATGAATCAACTTCTCCCTTTCATTTTTCATTTACATTTGATTATATCCCTTTTGCACAATACCCGTCAAGGAACAATCCACTCTGCCTAAAAAATGCCCGGAAATATCCGGACATTTTTTGATGTTTATTCAAATTATTTGCACTGAAAAGTTGCACAATTTGTTCCTTCACAGCGGCTTGCTTGATCTCCTTCAACATCAATCTTACCAGCCTGACACTGACAATCACTATTGTACATACACTCTGTAGCTTTGCAATCAACACAACTACACAAAGAAGCCTTTTTCTCATTACTACTTTCATATGCGCTGTTTGAATATCCATTTGTTTTTCTTTCTTCAAAGCTATCACAACTTGTCTCTACCGCTGTGGTCGCCTTTTTTCCTCCTACCTCTACTTTATCGAGATCACAAAGAAAATTTTTGTTATGCTGGCATGTCTGTACATTACATTTTAATTCAGGCATACAATTACCTCCTTTTATTGAAAATTCAGTAACAGTATGCCCGAAAAGTTTTCATTTATTCAGCAATTGAAATTATGCGTTTTTTCCACAGCATTTTTTATATTTTTTTCCACTTCCACATGGACATGGATCGTTTCTTCCAATCTTTTTCTCTTTGCGAATGGTTCCTGATTTCTTCTGTTCAAGATACAAGCGTCTTCTTGTCTCATCATCAAAAATCTTCTTCCATTGTGGCAATTCATAAAGCCAGTCTGCCTTTGCATCTACCATATTTTTATAAAGTTTTTCCTTATCAAAAGCAAGACTTACAACCGTATCTTCTGTCATTGTTTCAATTGGATTTGGTTCAACCAAACTATCGTTGATTCCATCTAAAAATCCAACCATGACAAGTACTTCTTGTCCATACTTTTGCGCAAGTTCTGCTACAGTTCCCTTTACCTCTTCTTCTGGATTTTCAAGAAGTTGCTCATAAATCCCCTTCTCAATATTAAAATAACCTCCCCAGAAATGCTCCAACTGCTCTCTTGACAGTTTTTCATTATAGGCGGTATCATGCCACTGTTCTAATAGACATTTTTCACTCATGGTATATTTATCTCCTTTTATCATAATTTCGCTAATATTGTTATTATATAACATATTTTCTAGTTCGTAAATCAGAAATTGCAATAAGCGTACTTTTTGGTTATAATAGATTGCATCTATTTATTTTGTATCACAGAAAGGAATTCTTATGAAAAAAACAAAACGTATCTTTGCATTCATCACTGCCATTCTTCTGATTTTGCTTTATATCAGCACACTTGTGTTTGCAATGATTGATCATCCGATTTGTAATGAGCTTTTGAAAATTTCAGTAGCAGGCACCATTGTACTTCCTGTACTCTTTTACGCCTATACACTCTTTTGCCATTTATTCCACAAAGATGATTGATCTGCATTACATATATAAATAAGCAAATTCTAGGGCAGTATTGACAGCAGCTGCCTTTTTTTCATCTCGCTTAATGTTTGATTTTCTTGAATTTTCTGTTTTTTCAAGATATTCTTCCATTGAAATGACTTCTTGGCTTTTCTTCTTTCCTTTTTCACACATCCTAACGCCTCCTTTTTTTGTCTCAACGTTATATTCTATGAAAGCATTTCAATGTATATTCCAAAAAAGCCACTCCTATAGAGTAGCTTTTTCTCCTTTATATATAATATCTTCTCTTCCTGGTCCATTACTAATCATTGTAATAGGATATCCTATTTGTTCTTCAATAAATTCAATATAATTTCTACAGTTCAACGGAAGATCTTCATATTTTTTTATTCCACGAATATCGCATTTCCATCCTGGAAGGTTCTTTAACACCGGCTTTGCTTTTTTGAGAAGATGTGTAACCGGAAATTCCGTTGTGATTTCATCACCTATCTTATATCCCACACAAACTGGAATTTCATCCAAATACCCAAGCACATCAAGCACTGTAAATGCAACTTCTGTAGTTCCTTGCAATCGACATCCATACTTCGAAGCCACACAGTCAAACCATCCCATCCGTCTTGGACGTCCAGTGGTTGCACCATATTCTCCGCCATCTCCTCCACGTTTTCGAAGTTCTTCTGCCTCTTCTCCGAAAATTTCACTCACGAACGCACCTGCTCCAACTGCACTTGAATATGCCTTACAAACAGTCACAATCTGTCGTATCTCATACGGTGGAATCCCAGCTCCAACTGCTCCATATCCAGCCAGAGTAGACGAAGATGTTACCATTGGATAAATGCCATGATCTGGATCTTTTAAAGATCCAAGTTGTCCTTCTAACAGAATATTCTTCCCCTCTTTCAATGCGCGGTGAAGATAGAAAGATACATTGCACACATACGGTTCAACCATTTCTCTATAGCCTTTCAGTTCCTGATAAAGTTCCTCCGGATCAATGAGAGGTTTATGATATAGATGTTCTAAAAGTACATTTTTTATATTTGCCACACGGATAACTTTCTCTTTCAGTAGCTCTTCATCGAAAAGTTCATTTACTTCAAACCCTATTTTCGAAAATTTATCGGAATAAAATGGTGCAATTCCAGACTTTGTAGATCCAAAAGACTTTCCAGCAAGTCGTTCTTCTTCATAGGCATCAAACTTTTTATGGTATGACATCACAATCTGAGCCCTTTCTGATACAAGAATTTTAGGCATTGGAACCCCTTTTTCAAGAATCGACTGAACTTCTTGAAACAAACTTGGAATATCAAGTGCAACCCCATTCCCAATCACGCTTGTAGTATGGTTGTAAAATACACCTGATGGTAGTGTGTGCAATGCAAATTTTCCATAATCATTTACAATCGTATGCCCTGCATTTGCTCCACCTTGAAAGCGGACGATAACATCTGCTTCTTTGCCAAGCATGTCCGTGATTTTTCCTTTTCCTTCATCACCCCAGTTAGCACCAACTACTGCTTTAACCATTTTCTTTCCTCCTAATCTAATTTTCACCTTAAAAGTATACTATATTTCTTTCCACATGTAAAACAATATTTACACATGACTTGTCATTACTTTACACCCATCTTTCTATTTACAGGTGTGATCTAATTTTAAGTATATACAGTTTTAGGCAATAACATTTATGATGAATTTCATTTTAAAAAGCTAGTGATGACAACCTTTTCTCTGTCCTCATCACTAGCTTTTTCTATGTTTCATCTCGTTTGATCAAATTTTCGACGATAAAAATCTTTTCTTACATAATTGCATTTGCAGCATCGTATCCTGATTTTACTGCATTCTCAATATCAGATGCACGGTCTTTGCAGTCTCCGATCTTGGTCACTACAATTCCTGCTTTTTCTAATTTTTCTGTCTCAAATGCATTTGCTCTTGCTCCCACAGCCATTACAACAAAATCATACGGAATTTCTTTTGTCTCGCCATCTGCTGTCTTACATACAACTGCCTTTTCTCCGATGCTTTCTACTTTGTGAGATACATACTGAGCAACATGATTTTTCTCAAAGTTTTCCATCAAAGTAGGAAGGATTGTAGTGCTCTCTCCATTTGCAATCTTATCTAACATCTCGACAATGCTCACTGAACATCCTCTCTCTGCTAGATATTCTGCAGTTTCACATCCTACCATTCCGCCGCCAATTACAGCTGCTCTTCCATATACCTGTGCAGTTCCTTCCAAAACATCCCACGCACTACATACACGTGTACTGTCTGCTCCTGGAATTGGAAGCATCATGTTGGAAGCTCCTGTCGCAATAATCACTGCATCTGCTCCGTAAGCAAGCAAATCATCCTCTGTCACTTTCTTTCCGCAGAAAATCTCCACGCCTGCTTCTTTTACCGCATTTGTTAAATAAACAAGAGCACGCTCCATCTCTTCTTTTCTCGGTGGAACTTTGGCAATCTGAATCTGTCCTCCAAGAACGGTCTTTTCTTCAAACAAAGTTACCTGATGTCCTTTTAATGCAGCAACTCTCGCAGCTTCTAATCCTGCTGGACCTCCTCCAACTACGATAACACGTTTTGGTGTCTCTGCTGGTGTAATCTTTCTTTCTAATTCATATCCGTTCTCCGCATTTAAAATACAACTTAAAAATTCACGGTTCTGGATTCGGTCTGTACACCCTTTGTTACACATGATACATTGACGGATGTGATTTCCATTTCCTTCTGCAAGTTTTTTAACCCAGTCAGGATCTGCAAGCAACGGTCTTCCAAGTCCTATAATGTCTGCTTTTCCACTTTCCAAAATACTTTCTGCAAGTGCTGGACTTACGATTCTTCCAACTGTACTAACAGGAATATTAACCTGTTCTTTTACTTTTTCTGCAATGTCAGCAAAAAATGCATATGGCTGAACCCCCATTGGTGGGATTGTATCTGCCATGTTTCCAGTGTGATTTGCCTGTGCTACGTGAAGCATATCTACTCCAGCTTCCTCAAGCCATTTTGCAAATACAACTGCTTCTTCTGCAATTACTCCACCCTTTCCTCTTTGTGGTGTAACAACAGCTAACTTGTAATCAATGATCATATCTGGTACTGCTTTTCTAAGTGCTGTTACAAGCTCAACCGCAAATCTTGTACGGTTCTCTAGGCTTCCGCCATATTTATCTGTTCTGTGATTTAAAATTGTGCTAGAAAGTGCTCCAACCAAGCGATCCCCATGTACCTGAATCGCATCAATTCCAGCGACTTGTGCTCTCTTTGCACATTCACACATCTTTTCAATAATTGCATGCAGACTTTCTTCAGAAACTTCATCGATAAAATGTGTCATATCATGTTTCATTTTTGCACGGAGTCCGTCAAAGTCCCCCTTCATGAAAAGCTCTGTAATACTCTCCGTATCATATTCTGGATGGAAAATCTGCAATCCAATCTTTGCACCATGTTTGTGTACTGCATCTGCCAGTTTACGAAAACTTTCAATCTGGCTATCATCACATAATTTTGGAACTGGTGTAAATGTTTTAATTGGTGCAACGTCCCCAAGTACAATATAAGATACTCCACCCTCTGCGAGTCTTTCATAAAATGCCTGACTTTGTGGAGTGATGCTTCCATCTTTTGCCTCATAACCTGTTGTTAGAGGTGGAAACATAATTCTGTTTTTCAGTGTCGTATTCCCTACCTGAATGCTCTCTAATAATTTCATCTTGTTCTCCTACCTTTCTGAAATCAGATGATTTCTTTTACATAGTTTACAATTTCTGTCTCACATGCTTCTCTTGCCGGTATATTTGCGAAATTATGGTTGCCGCCCTCGATCTTCACGAATTTCTTTGCTCCAGTATAACATTCCATATACTTTTCACAAGTGTTATCATCGACAAGGTCATCTTTTGTTCCTCGAAGGATCAATACACTACCGTCATATCCTTTTGCATCTTCAAATGGTGAATATGTTGCAAGATCATAGTTGAATTCCACTCCAAATTTTAGTCCTTCCATATCTGCGAAAGTCATTCCGAGATTTTTAAGTTGGTCTGCACGCTCTTTACATCCAAACCACATTCCTGCTCCTGGACACATCAAAACCAAACCATATGGCTGAATGCGAGGAGCAGAACTTGCTGCTACAAATCCACCCATGCTCTGACCTGATAAGATAATTCTTTCCCCATCTACACATGACTGATTCTTTAACCATGCATAGACATCTTCTACATCCTCAAGTAGTCCTGTGAACGTCATCTCGTCAAACTCTCCGTCACTCTCACCACATCCGTAAAAGTCAAACCGCATACATGCGATTCCTTCTGACTCAAGTGTTCTTGCCAGATGTGTATGTGCATATTTGTACCCAGAAAGACTTCCACCGAAGCCATGCAGATTTAAGACAACCGGCGGATTCGTTTCTCCCTCCGGAATATTTAAAAATCCTCGAAGAATTTTTCCTTTTCTATTTTCTACTTCAACATACTGAACCATCTATTTGTTTCCCTTTCCATTTTCTCTTCTCTTTGCAAGTTCTTCTAACATTTGTTCTGTCTTTTTCTTTGATAATGGATATACAAAGAATAAAATCAGTACTGCAATTAGATATCCCACCGCATAGATTGCTGTGTAAGATCTCCAAATATTTGCTTTTACTGCTGCTGTCTGCACCACTTCATTTACATTATATCCAATCATCGCAAGTGTAAAACTGCTAAGACTTGCGCTAACTGCAGCTGCTAATTTTCGGAAGAAAGAGTATGTAGAATATACCATACCTTCATTTCTCTCACCTGTAGTCAATTCTTGATAGTCGATTGCATCATTTACCATCGCCCAGATTAGTACTTGGAATCCACTTGCTCCAAGATAACAAATTCCGTTGATTGCAATAAATAACATTGGATTTTTCAGTGGTACAAAGAATAAGATTCCAAATATAATTGCAGCAAATCCAGATCCATACATACACCATTCTTTTTTACCAAACTTCTTGGAAACATATTTCGTTCCAATAAATGTGATGATCGCATATACGGTATTTAACATACCGGAAATTGACATGACCTTTACATCTCCAAAGTAATCTTTAAATAAGTATGTATTCAATCCATTTACAACACTTGCTGCGATCATTCCCGCAAGGCTTGAGAAGATCAGTCCGATCAGTGCTCTATTTTTTACAATATGTTTCAATGCATCGAGATAGTTAAATTTCTTTCCAGCCTCAACTTTTAATTCCACACGTTCTTTACACCAGGAACTTGTCACAATCAGACAGAACACTCCAATTGTTGCACAAAGAAGTGCCATTAACGTAAATCTAGAAGCAACTGGTTTATTATCCTTATAAAGTACAAGAGGTCCTACGATTACGATTACAGTCATAAAGATTGTTCCGCCAAGGCTTCTGTAACGAGATAAGTCTGTACGGTGATTGACATCATCCGTCATTACACTGGAAAGTGATCCAAATGGAACATTTACACAAGTATACATTGCTTCATAAAGAATATAGGTAATTAAAATGTATGCCAGTTTAAACTTATAATCCCAACTTCTCACATCCAAAAAGCCAATCACACACAGCAATCCCATTGGAACGCAAAATGCTTTGATCCAAGGAATAAATCTTCCTCCTTTTGTTGACTTTCTTGAATCGATAATCGCACCGATAATTGGGTCATTGATTGCATCCCAGATCTTTGTGATCAGTAAGATGACTCCCACATGTAAAGGATTTACTTTCAGTACAAGCGTGTAGAACACTGTCAAAAACATTGCTCTAAACTGCTCCGTACAGCAGCACCCTAAATCCCCAAGGGTGTAGCCGATTTTGTCTTTCATGGAAAACTCTCTCACAATAATTTCCTCCTCGCGTGTTTTTCCCTATGTATTTTGTTATTTCTTTGACAGAATCCTGTCGTTAGAAAGTATTATAGCTTTCCTAAACAAGAATTCATATCCATTTTTTGCTTGAAAACATTCATAAATTGATGTATTATCTATATTAGTCAATATACATACAATTCATTTTTCTTTTTTGTATATTTTGAATATAAACTTTTAGGAGATAACATATGCGTGAAGAATACTTTGCAAAAGAATACCTATACACCAGCGTGAAAAAAAAGACGTTTTCCTCTGGTAATTTTTATATGATTTTATTTATCACTTCTGGGAAATGTAGCTGCACTTACGATCAGCAGTCCTTTCTTTGTGCCACCGAAGACATCATTCTTGTGAATCCAAACACTACTTTTCTATTGGAATATACCTCCTCAAAAATTCCTCTGAAATTTCTTCAAGTTGGATTTACAAGTGATCTTCTTACTCGTCTTTCGGACGAAAACACCGAGCTAGAATCTTGTTTCCATGTTGTTCCATATGCGTGTACCTGTGTTCACTCTTCTTTGGAAATTACCATGTTGATTAAACATCTTTCAAAAAAACTCCTGACTATGCCTCAGGAACAGTCTGATTTTGGTCACAAACTATTTGAAGACAGTATTCTGACAATGCTCATTGTACTTGTCCTACGTGCCTGTATCCGCACAGAATTTCAGACACACACAAAAGTGCAGCCTCGTCTTTCTCTCGATGATATTTTTGTTTTCCTTAAGCATCATTTACACGAAGAAATCTCTCTTGATCGTCTAGAAAAAGAATTTTATATTAGCAAATATCACATCTGTCGGGAGTTTAAACGCCAAACAGGGATGACCGTACACCGCTACATTGTCAAATCCAAGCTAGATCTTTGTAAACGATTATTAGAAAAAGGATATCCTATGATCGAGATTTACAAAATCTGTGGTCTTGGAAACTACAATCATTTGTTTCGAGCATTCAAAAAAGAATTCGGAATGACTCCTAAAGAATATGTCAAACAAATTCAAGAACATACTTCCGAAATTCCCAACAGCGATTAACCGTTGCAACTACACATTTTCCATCTATTTCTAATCCGTTGTTGTAATTATTCTTTCGATGTATTACAATAATATAAATAAATTTTCCCATAAGAAAGGAGATCTATACATTGAAAAAATTTTTAAAATGGTTTTTTAGCCTTGCAATTATTGGTACTATAATTGGACTTATTGTTGCATACTTACTAAAAGATGATTGTGATGATTTTTGTGACGATGAGGATTCGAAAGAGGAAGAAGAGGGAGATTTTGATTTAGACAGCGATCTTCAGCCAGTTTCTGACAGAGCCTATGTTTCCCTAAAAAAAACAGAGGAAAAAGAGGAACACGAAGATTCTTGTGAAGATTCTGATGTGGTACCTTCTTGCGAAGAAACAGAAGCATAAGTTTCATATTGAAAAAGAACAACCCAATCTAAAAAGAGGTGGTTATGCATCCGCGTAACCACCTCTTTTTAGACTACAACGAAGACTCCCTATAAAGAGACATCATTATTAAAATACTCTTCATCACTCCATTGTTTATATGCATTTTTACGAACACGATACAGATCTTCAATCCTTCCATTTTGTGACAGTGGTCTTCCTTTTTTCTCGAGATTTTTTATATCTCTTCGAATCCAGATTACTTTTCCATTTTGACGAATAATTGGATAATTTCTCTTACATGTCACAACCCCTCCGCCTGTGGATATAACCATTCCACTTTCAATACAATATTTTTTTAAAACTTCTGTTTCTATTTTTCGAAAATAGCGTTCTCCTTTTTGTTCAAATATTTCAGGAATAGACATCTTCTCTTGTTCTACTATTTTTTCATCTATATCGACAAACTTTTTTCCCATTTGTTCTGCTAACTTTTTCCCAATAAAAGTTTTTCCTGCACCCGGCATGCCAATCAAAATTAGATTTAAAGATTCCTCCGTTATTTTATCTATTGCTGTTTTTATTTTCTCCTCGCAAATTTCCTTATTCTGAAAAAGTTCACTTGCACGTTTTGCCTGCGCAACTAACATCTCCATTCCACCAGCCGCAGGAATCTTTCTCTCTACTGCATCCAAAACAAGCTGTGTGCGGTATGGATTATATATCAGATCTACGACTCCCTTGCAATTTTTAAAATAGTCCAGATTCAGTAATGTCTTCCCATTGTTCGGATACATTCCCACAGGTGTTGTGTTAATAATAATATCACTGTCATAGTGCTTGTCTATGTTGTCATAGTTATTGTCACCTGTTCTCGAGACCACGATCAGTTGCGCAGCCCCTTGTTCTTTTAAAACTGCCTGTACCGTCAAAGAAGCTCCTCCACTTCCCAAAATCAAACACTTTGTTCCTCTAATGTTTATTTTTGCAGACCGAAGTAGATAGGCAAAACCATACGCATCTGTATTATCCCCCATAATTCTTCCGTCTTCTCTGCATAAAATAGTGTTGACAGATCCAATTTTTTTTGCAGTATCTGAAAGTTCATCACAATATTTCATCACTGTTTTTTTATACGGTATTGTAACATTAAATCCATCATATTTTCCTGAGCGAAGCAAAGATTCTAACTCCTCTTCCCCAACTTCACACAAGTCATACTCATATTCCCCAAACATGCTGTGTATTTGTTTTGAATAGCTGTGCCCCAGTTTTTTCCCAATAAGTCCTGCTTTTTTCTGATTCATCTTGATTCTCCATACATTATACATTAAATTTCCATATAGCTTCCAAGATATCTGAACTCATCACTTAATTCTTCAAGCTGGCTCATTAATCTTATAAATTCGTCGGAATAAACCTGGCACTCTATATCAAAGTAAAACATAAACTGAAAATCACGATCCGGAATTGGTCTCGATTCCAATTTTAAGAGGTTTAATCCTAGAGAATAAAATCTAGCAAGGACATTGTATAAAGCCCCTGGTTTATGAGAAAGAACCATCATAAGACTTGTTTTATCTGCACCTGGATAAAGTTCCATTTTTTTGCTGATACAAATAAATCTTGTATAGTTATTTCCATGATCTTGGATGCCTTCTTCTATACACTCTAATCCATACAATTTCCCACAGGTGTAGGATGCCAATGCCGCAACGTCTTTTCTCCCAGAGCATGCTACCTTTTTTGCAGCTTCTGCTGTGTTTTCACAGATTGTAACTTTCACATCTGGCATACTTTTTAAATATTCTTCACATTGTAAAATTGCCTGTTCATGTGAAAATACTTCTTTTATCTCTTCTTTTTTCACGCCGGGCGCTGCCAAAAGATTATGATCTATTTTCATTTTCACACTTTTCACAATATAAAAATGATGCTGCATCATTAAATCATAAATCTGATTCACGGAACCAGCTGTACTATTTTCTAATGGTAGAATTCCATACTCACATAATCCTTGTTCAATTGCCGCAAATACTCCGTTAAAATTTTTCATGTACACAATTTGAGGAATTTTAAATACTTTTTCGCAAGCTTGTTGCGAATAGGCTCCTGGTACTCCTTGACAGGCAACCACAGCTTTGGATGGAAATACACGACCCGTTGCATCTAGAGAAGTGGTAATCTCTTTCACAAGGGGCGTTTCCATATTTAACATCTTTCTTTGATGATCTTTACTCATTTCCATAATCGAAAAATAGAGTAACCGTATATACGACGCCATATCTTCAGATGTAAGTTCTGTAAGCGCATCTATTTTTTCTCTTTCACGAAGCAGGTCCGTTATAGGTTGGTTGTGCTCTTTTTTATAGCACCCTATTTGTTCTGCCACCCGCATCCGTTCTTCGATTTTCTTTACAATCTCCTGATCAATTTGATCGATTTTTTCTCTACACTCTTTAAGATCCATTATAGTCCTTCCTCCCTGATTTCTCCTTTTGCAATCGCACTAAGTAAAAGGTCATAAATTGCAATCGCTGCTGCAGACTCTACACAAGGTAACGCTCTTGGAACGATACATGGATCATGTCTTCCCTTTACCGTAAGCGTCTGCTCTTCTTTCCTTTTATAGCTAATGCTCTGTTGCATTTTTGAGATAGACGGCGTTGGCTTTACTGCAACTCGGAAGAAAATCGGCATTCCAGAACTAATTCCTCCAAGGATTCCTCCATGATTATTTGTTGTTGTTTTTACTTGATCTTCTACATAGGTAAAGCAATCATTATTTTCACTCCCATGCAATCTAGCCATTTCGAACCCTCTTCCAAATTCAATTCCTTTGATGGCTGGAATAGCAAAAACTGCCTGTGAAATCTTATTTTCTATTCCATCAAACATTGGTTCTCCAATGCCGACAGGTATTCCAGTGGCAGTACATTCAATGATTCCTCCTACGGAATCCAACGTTTCCATTGCTTTTTCAATTTCAGCATACGGATCTTCTTCATTTCCACCAATAGAAACAATACGGCTTTGTATCAAGATTCCTTTTTGTTCTAGTATTTGCTTGCAAATTCCACCCGCAATACAAAGCGGAGCAGTTAATCTTCCTGAGAAGTGACCTCCTCCTCTTAAATCTTCAAACCCTTTGTACTTTATATGTGCGGTATAATCTGCATGCCCCGGTCTTGGACAATCTTTTAAATGGTCATAGTCTTTTGACCTCTGATCTTTGTTGCGAATCACAGCCGTCAATGGCGCGCCACATGTCGTATTGTCTACAAGACCACTTAGAAATTCCGGTCTGTCCGCTTCCTTCCTTTGGGTGGCATACTTATTTTTTCCCGGCGCCCTTCGTTCTAAAAATTGAAGCAACTGCTCTGGATCAATTTTAATCCCCGCCGGCAATCCATCAATGGTTACCCCAATTGCCTCTGAATGAGACTGTCCAAAAATAGAAATTTGAATATTCTTTCCAAATGTTGAACTCATTTTATTTATCCTCTCTGTGCCTTTCGATTTCTGAATTACATAATACTCTTTTTAATTCTTCTATTGTTACTCGCTTCAATCTACAATCTCCTACTTCAAATGGAACCACAAGATCTATACTTGCACCTTTTCTTTTTTTATCGGATAATATCATCTCATATAATGTCTCTGGAGATTGTGAAATTTCCAAATCAAACTGATATAACTCTAAAATCTTTCTGATTTCATCTACTGTGTTTTGCTCACATAATCCTTGTTTTTTTGCGATTTCAGCTATGGAAAGCATTCCTTTTGCAACTGCACTTCCATGACTTACCTTGTAACCTGTGGCCTTTTCAATGGCATGAGCGATGGTATGACCGAAGTTAAGAAGCTGACGTCTTCCTTTGTCAAATTCATCTTCTTCCACGTAAACTTTTTTAATGGAAACACAAGTCTGAATCACATCATCGATATGGCTTTTTGTCCATTTTACATCTTTTAACATGGAAAATAACTCTTTATCTTGCAAAATGGCATATTTAATCACCTCTGCCATTCCGTCCTTAAAAACAGCTGCTGGAAGGGTTTGAAGAAGAGAAGAATCTTGATATACGAGCAACGGTTGATGAAACGCACCTGCAAGGTTTTTTCCTGCTTCCAGATTAATTCCCGTCTTTCCTCCTATAGAAGAATCTACGGATGCCAAAAGTGTAGTCGGAATCTGAATCACATCAATACCTCTTAAATAAGTAGCCGCTGCAAATCCCGTCAGATCTCCAACCACGCCTCCTCCAAGTGCCACAAGAAAATCCGTTCTTGTCAGAGGAATACTAGCAAGAAAATTTAAAAGTTCTAGATAAGTTTTCCCACTTTTTGATTCTTCCCCAGGTTCCACCACAAAGGTATCCACCTGAAATCCTTCCTTTCTTAGAGATTCCACACATCTTGATAGATAGAATTTTTCAACATTTTTATCTGTAACAACGACCGTACTTCTTCCTTTTGTTACAGAAGACAGCGTTTTCCCAAGATCATCTAATCGCATCTATGATCCACCTCCATTTTTCTTTCTTTTCCTTCTTCTAAAAGTTTTTGAAGTTCTTCCGAATCATTTTCTTCCAAAGCTTTGGAATATTTTTCTAGTTCCCTACATAAACAATCAATTTCTTTTTTCAAATAGTCCTTATTCTCCAAAAATAATTCTGTCCACATCCCCGCATCCAAATAGGCGACCCTTGTAAAATCCCGATAACTTCCTGCAGAAATTTTCGTTCCCTCTTCTCTTGCTGTTTCACTTTTTATAAAAGCATTGGATACTACATGCGCCATCTGCGATGTAAATGCAATGATCTTATCGTGATTTTCTGCTGTAGTATACGTAACTTTTGAAAATCCTGCCAGTAAAATGATTTCTTTGGCTTTTTGTAAAGTAGACAGGTCATTTGGATCTGATGGGACAAGTGCAAATAAAGCTCCATCAAACAACGTTTCCCTGCTGTTTTTGAATCCCCCATACTGCAACCCAGCCATAGGGTGTCCACCTACATATAAAAATCCGTATTTCGCCGATAAACGAACTCCTGCTTCACATACTCTTCTCTTCGTGCCACAGCAATCAATCACGATCGTGTCTGAAGATAATTCTTTTCCATGTTCCTCCATCCATTTTACTGCCTGATTCGGCGAAATTGCAAGGAAGATTACATTACAAATTTTGAGCCTTTCATTTGTCAATTCCTGATCGATCGCCTTTGCCATTATTGCAAGTTCTGTGGTCAAATGATTTTTATCGAATCCAAGCACTTGTTTTTGCGCTCGCTTATAAGCCTTCGCTAAAGAACCCCCAATTAATCCTAGTCCAACAATTCCAATCTTCATTGTAGCACCTCTCTTACCTTTCGCACTTGATTCATAAGCTCATCAAATTGATCTGGTGTCAATGACTGTGCTCCATCACAAAGTGCTTTTGACGGCTGGTTATGAACCTCAATCATTAATCCATCTGCACCACACGCTGCTGCAGCAAGAGACATAGGCTTTACCAATTTTGCATATCCTGTCGCATGACTTGGATCTACGATTACTGGAAGATGGGTCAGTTCATGAAGTACCGGAATAGCAGACAAATCTAGAGTATTCCTTGTATATGTTTCAAAGGTTCGAATTCCTCTTTCGCAAAGAATAACATTTTCATTTCCTCCCGCCATGATATATTCTGCACTCATCAAGAATTCTTTGATCGTGTTTGCAAGACCTCGCTTTAAAAGAATGGTTTTCTTTGTTTTCCCAAGTTCTTTTAATAATTCAAAGTTCTGCATATTTCTTGCTCCTACTTGAATCACGTCAACATCTTCAAATAATGGAAGGTGATTTGCATTCATGATTTCGGTGACGATTGGAAGTCCTGTCGCTTTTTTTGCTTCTAAAAGAAGTTCAATCCCTTCCGCTTTCATTCCTTGAAAATCATAAGGGGAAGTTCTTGGTTTAAAAGCTCCTCCACGTAGCATGGTTGCTCCTGCTGCTTTCACTCTTTTTGCCACTTCTTCAATCTGCTCTTTATTTTCCACAGAACAAGGGCCTGCGATCACCGCAAATGCACCCGCTCCACAAGCGGTATTTCCGATTTTTATTTTGGAATCTTCTGGATGAAATTTTCGATTTGCACTTTTGAATGGTTCGGTAATTCTAGCAACTTTATCCACAATATCGAGAAGTTCTAACATCTCCATGTCAATGTTAGAAGTATCTCCAATCAACCCTAAAATGGTCTGGAATTCCCCCACTGAAACATGTACCTTTACTCCTTGCTCTTCAAACCAATGAATCAACTGGTCTCTTTCTTCTAGTGTCGTGCCCTGCTTTAAAACTGTAATCATAGTGTTACCTCCTGAATATGTTCCATTTTGCCTTGAATGATTTCATATACAAAAAAGACTGCACCGCCGGTCAGCTGTGTAGTCTTTTCCAATACTTTTTGTCTATCTATAATCTTTCAAAAGCATTATCTAAAACTTTTTTGTACAGCAAAACCAACTCTTCCCTTAAATCCCATAAAGAAAAAGTAATAGAAAAAATATGCTGCTGTTACAAATAAGTTTTTCATATTCTGCTTCCTTTCTTTTTAATATTATATATAGGGTTTACCATATTCTTTTGAAATTTTCAAGTGTTTTTTCTATTTTCTTTTTATTTTCAGAAATATTCCTCGGCCAGCTTTTTAAATTCTGGTAACGATCTTACAATCGTTTCATATGATACGCAGTACGCAATTCGCACATAACCAGGGCAGGAAAACGAAGATCCTGGCACCATAAGAATATGGTACTTTTTCGCATGTTCGCAAAATGCTTTTTCATCTGGCACAGGAGATTTCATAAAAAGATAAAATGCACCTTCTGGTTTTACGCATTCAAAGCCACAGCCGGTTAGTCCTTCATAGAGAGTATGCCTATTCCTGTCATAATATGCAAGATCTGTTTTTTCGTCGATACATCTTGCCACCACTTTTTGTAACAAGGAAGGAGCATTTACAAATCCAAGTATCCGATTTGCCACATTTGCCGCTGCTAGCACAAGTTCACTTTGGGATACTTCGTCTGGAACTACAAGATATCCGATTCTCTCTCCTGGAAGAGACAAAGACTTGCTATAGGAATATGCGACAACTGTGTTCTCATAAAATTTTGTTAGATAAGGAACCTCTAAGCCATCATAGACAATCTCTCTATAGGGTTCATCAGAAATCAAATATATTTCTGTGCCAAATTCCGCTTGTTTTTGTTTTAAAATCTCTGTAATTTTAACAATTACAGGTTCACCATAAACGACCCCTGTTGGGTTATTGGGAGTATTTATAATAACCGCTTTGGTTTTTGCCGTAATTTTTTTCTCAAATTCAGATATGTTCGGTTGAAAGGTCTTTGTATCTGCGTTTACCTCTACCAATACGCCTTCAAAATTGCTGATATAAGATCGATATTCTCCAAAATAAGGGCAAAATACAATCACTTCATCATGAGGATCTACGATTGTTTTTAAAATGACATTTAACCCGCCTGCTGCCCCGACTGTCATAATAATATTTTTTCCACGAAATGTAGTTCCAAATCTGCGATTCAAAGAATTGGCAACCGTATCTCGAACATAAGGATCTCCACTGTTGCTGTTGCTATACCCATGTAAAATTTTAGGATCTTCGGTCGTCACCAACTCTAGAAGGGCTTGTTTTACAGACGGCGGAGCACAAACATTTGGATTACCCAAGCTAAAATCATAGACCTTGTCCTCTCCATACATACTTGCCATCTTCGTTCCTTCTTCAAACATTGCACGAATCGCAGAACTATTTTTTACCATTTCTTGCATTTTTTTTGCTATCACATGAACCTCTCCTTTCTCTCCTCTTCTTTTATTGCCATACCTGATCAAGAAGATTTACTGCTTGCTTAATGCTTTCTTCTCTCATATTTGCATATCCTAAGAGAATAATTCCACTTTTATGATTCATTTTCTTTGTATAATATTCTGAAAGCCCATAGACTTTAATACTTTCCTTCTCCGCCCTTTGAATGAGTTCTTCTTCTGTAAAGTTCTCCCCAAAATCTAAAAGTAAATGCACCCCTGCATTTTCCCCAAAAATTTTACATCTGTCCTGCATGTTTTTTAAACATGCAAGTAGGGTATCATGTCTACTTTTATAAAGCGCACGTGTTTTGTTTAAATGTCGTTCATAATATCCTTCTTCAATAAATTTCTGCAAAATCATTTGATCCACTTTGGAAACTGTTGAATTTAAAAATCCACTTTTCGCTTTATACTTTTTCAATAAAACTTCTGGCAATACCATATAACTCATTCGTATCGATGGGGCAATGGATTTGGAAAATGTTCCTATGTAAATCACCTTGTCATTATGATCATATCCTTGTAGTGCAGGAATTGGTTTTCCCTTATAACGAAATTCACTATCGTAGTCATCCTCGATAATATAACGACCTTCTTCTTCATCTGCCCAGGAAAGTAGACTCATTCTCCTTTGCACTGGCATGACAATCCCAAGCGGATACTGATGAGAAGGCATCACAAAGGCAATATTCGCTTTTGATTCCTTTAATTTTTGAATATTCATCCCCTTTTCATCCATATCGACGGTGCATACATCATAGGATAAATTTTCAAAGAGTCGATATGCCTGCTTATAACTTGGATTTTCCAAAGCTACTTTATGGTTTTGTCCTAGCACAGTTGTAAGCAGCATAAGAAGGTAATCATTTCCAGCTCCTACAATCATTTGTTCCGGTCTGCAATTCACCCCCCTTGCCTGATGAATGTAATTACAGATTGCACTGCGTAGTTCATACTCTCCTTGAGGATGTCCTAACCGGAAAACTTCTGCCCGATCATCTAACAGACATTCTTTTGATAACTTTCTCCATACGCTATAAGGGAAACTATTTAAATCCACTCCATTGGGTGTAAAATCATATACTATCTTTTTTTCTTTTCTAGCCTTATGTTCTTGGCTTTTGGGAATAGTCTTCATCTGATACAGGCCATCTAGCACCGATACATAATACCCTTTGCATGGTTTTGCCTCTACATATCCTTCGGATAAAAGTTGCTCATACGCAAGCTCTACCGTACTGCGACTAATTTCCAAATGTTTTGCCAGGGCACGTGTAGATGGTAATTTTTCCCCACTTGAAATTTTCCCAGACTGAATATCTTTTTTTATGTATTCATAGATCTGTTCATACAATGGAGTTTTAGATTTTGTATGCAAACTAATCGTTATTTCATTCACTGTACTTCTCCTATTCCTTTTGTTTCCCTTGATTGAAAAGGCAGCTCTTCTAACAAAGAAGAACTGCCCCTATTGCATCGTTATGATCTATTTTGGAAGCTTAAATGAACTTTTCAATGAAACAATGCGATTAAATACAAGTGCATCTGGTGCGGAATCTTTCGCATCAATACAAAAATATCCATTTCTCACAAACTGGAAGCTGTCATACGCACTTGCATCTGCAAAACTTGGTTCAACGTAACAGTCTTTTAAAATCGTAAGAGAATTTGGATTTAAGTTTAAAGACCCATCCTCTTTATTGTATACTCCCTTTTCTTCATCCACAAGATTCTCGTAGAGTCTTACCTCTGCCTTCTGTGCATATGGAGCCGGTACCCAGTGAATCGTTCCTTTTACTTTTCTTCCTGTGAATCCACTTCCACACTTTGTCTCTGGATCATAGGTACAGTGTACTTCTATCACTTTCCCGTTTTCATCTTTTACAAAGCTTTCACATTTCACAAAATAAGCATGCATCAAACGCACTTCATTTCCAGGGAATAAACGGAAATATTTCTTTGGTGGCTCTTCCATGAAATCCTCGCGTTCGATGTAAAGTTCTCTACAAAATGGAACTTTTCTACTTCCCAGTTCTTCATTTTCAAGGTTATTTGCAACCTCTAAATATTCCACCTGGTCTTCAGGGTAATTATCAATCACAAGCTTGATTGGATCTAAAATTGCCATCATACGAGGCTTTTTCATCTTTAAATCTTCTCGGATGCAGTACTCAAGCATTGCATAATCTACCGAACTTTGACTTTTGGATACCCCACACATTTCGATAAACATCTTGATAGACTCTGGCGTAAATCCTCTTCTTCGAAGGGCTGCGATGGAAACCAAACGTGGGTCATCCCACCCATCTACAATGCCGTCTTCCACCAACTTTTTAATATATCGTTTTCCCGTAACAACATTTGTTAAATACAATTTTGAAAATTCAATCTGTCTTGGTGGATTTTCAAATTCACACTCTCTAACTACCCAATCGTAAAGTGGTCTGTGATCTTCAAATTCCAAAGTACAAATAGAATGCGTAATTCCTTCAATGGCATCTTCCAACGGATGTGCGAAATCATACATTGGATAAACGCACCACTTGTCTCCTGTATTGTGATGTGTCATACGTGCAACACGGTAGATAATCGGATCACGCATGTTAATGTTTGGAGAAGCCATGTCAATTTTTGCACGAAGGACCTTTTCTCCATCCTGATATTTTCCATCACGCATATTTTGAAACAGTTCCAAATTTTCTTCCACGGAACGATTTCTATATGGGCTATTTTTCCCCGGCTCTGTAAGAGTTCCTCTATATTCACGAATCTGATCCGCACTCAAGTCGCACACATATGCTTTTCCTTTTTTTATAAGTTTTACTGCGTACTCATACATTTGCTCAAAATAATCTGACGCAAAATACAGATGATCTTTCCAATCTGCTCCAAGCCATTTTATATCTTCTTTGATTGAGTCTACAAATTCAATCTTCTCCTTTGTCGGATTGGTGTCATCAAAACGCATATGGAATGTACCATTATATTTTTGCGCAAGTCCGTAATTTAAAAGTATGGATTTCGCATGGCCAATGTGCAAATAGCCGTTTGGCTCTGGCGGAAATCTGGTGCATACATGATCATACACGCCTTCTGCAAGGTCTTTATCTATTTCCTGTTCAATAAAATTCTTTGAAACTGTCTCGTTTGCCATAGTTTCCTCCTCAAAGTTCCCTTTTTCTTACATCATGTTCCTAATATTACCATAAATTGAATGGTTTCTCAAGGACTGTAAAAAATTTATTTGCATTTTATGAAAAGTGTGTTATACTGTAGTGGTTTAAAGCGGAAAAGAATTAATTCCGCAATCAGAATATAGAGGAGGTTATTATGAAACGTGAACAATTTGCTTCCCGTCTTGGATTTATCCTGGTTTCTGCAGGTTGTGCCATTGGATTGGGAAATGTGTGGAAATTCCCATACATGACGGGAAAATTTGGAGGAGCTGCCTTTATTCTGATCTATCTGGTCTTTCTTGTAATCATCGGATTGCCGATTATCGTCTGTGAATTCAGCGTAGGCCGTGCTAGTCAGAAAAGCATTGCTACTTCTTACAACCACTTAGAACCAGAAGGAAGTCGTTGGCATTATATGCGCTGGATTGCCATTGCCGGAAATTATCTTCTTGTTATGTTTTATTCTATGGTAGGCGGATGGATGCTTTATTACTGTTATCGAATGATGACTGGAGAATTTGTAAACGTAAATCCCTCCCAAGTGGAATCTAAATTTACCGCTATGCTTTCCTCCCCTGGCACTTTACTCTTATGGACTATCCTCGTTGTTTTGCTGGCCTTTGGAATTTGCTGCATCGGATTACAAAAAGGGGTAGAAAAAATCATGAAAGTAACCATGATTGCGCTGCTTTGTATCATGATTGTTTTGGCAATTCATTCTATTACTTTACCAGGTGCAAAAGAAGGACTACGCTTTTATCTCATCCCTGATTTTCATAAAATGGTCGAAAACGGAATTGGAAATGTTATTTTCGGTGCCATGAGTCAAGCATTTTTCACCTTGAGTATTGGTATGGGAGGAATGGCCATTTTCGGTAGCTATCTTGATAAATCTCGTTCTCTAGCCGGAGAATCTGTGAATATAGTAATCTTAGATACCTTTGTAGCTTTTGTTGCCGGACTTATTGTAATTCCCGCATGTTTTTCTTTTCATGTTGAAACCACTGCAGGACCTCCACTTGTATTTATAACTTTACCAAACATCTTTTCTCAGATGCCTGGTGGAAGAATTTGGGGATCTTTATTCTTTTTATTCCTATTTTTTGCCGCTTTATCCACTATCGTAGGTGTGTTTGAAAATTTGGTTTCTTTTGGAATGGATCTTTTCCATTTTAGCCGAACAAAATCTGTCGGCATCAATATCTTATTGATTATTGTACTAAGCATTCCATGTATTTTAGGATTTAACCTCTGGTCAAACTTTCAACCGCTAGGAGCCGGCACAAATATTATGGATTTGGAAGATTTTCTTGTTTCTAGCAATATTCTTCCTCTTGGTTCTGTCGTTTACCTTTTATTCTGTACCCACAAAAACGGATGGGGATGGAAGAATTTTATACAAGAAGCAAATAGTGGACAAGGACTAAAATTTCCACAAAAACTTCGTTTTTATATGACAAACATTCTTCCATGGATTGTTGTGATCGTATATTTGAAAGGATATTATGATATGTTCAAAGGTCGAGGATTGGTCTTTGTTGTTTGGATGATTATTGCTTTGCTATTTCTTACCATGGTATTTTTTGTTACCGGACAAAAGAAAAAGAAACGCAAATAACCAATATGTTAAAGAAAAAGGAATGGTTCCCTTTCGGCACCATTCCTTTTTCTTACAATCGATTTTTCAAAAGCAAGATTGCTTGCGTTATGATTGCTCCATGATCACATGCAATCTTACCTGCATCTATTACAATAAACTTCTCCTCCCGAATCATACCTTCTGTAGTCGTGTGTAAAATTTTAGCTTTCGTATCTACTCCTACTTCTGCATTAAAAAGATGCAATTCATATTCTTCTTCGATTCTATGCATTTTTCTTTCTTTTGAAAGTAAGCGAATTCCAATCTGAAACCAGGCAGCATCTGCCGCATCATCCCCTGCTTGCACCTTTACTTCTTCTCGTTTTACAAGGGCCATATAGGCAGTCGTAATAATTCTCGTTCTAGGATCTCGATCAAAATTTCCATATACCGCAAACTGTTCCATTGGTAAATTAGGAACTCCCGTCTCTTCCTCCAGTTCTCTTTTTGCTGCATCCTCAAGGTTTTCTTCCATATTTACGAACCCACCTGGTAACGCCCAATATCCAATACTTGGATGATTGCTTCGTTTTACAAGTAATAGTTTCAAATCTTCTATCTGACTCCTCTGATCTTTTTCATAGGAAAATACAACAGCATCTGTCGTACAACTAGGTGTCTTGTATTTATAGGGATCATAAGTTTCAAGAAACTCCTTCAAGGACTCTCCTTTTTGATTTAGCTCCCCAGTGCCATAAAACTTAGAAATATCTTTTAAAAATGATGGCATTTGTCGTCCCTCCAAAACATTTATTTTTACATTTCTTACATTGTATCTAATAAAAAATCCCACTACCTGTCTTATGAACAAGTGTGGGATAACAAAGCTGCCAAGCGGACTTGAACCGCCGACCTCCGCCTTACCAAGGCGACGCTCTACCTACTGAGCCATGGCAGCAGATGTATATTAATTACACAACAGTATTAATATACACTATCTTCCCCTGTTTTGTCAACACATTTACAATT
>JAHHTL010000039.1 GCA_020024635.1 Ruminococcus sp. | reverse complement strand
TTAATCTTCAAAAGCTTCTTTTACTTTATCCATGAAGCCTTTTTTCTTCTTCTTTCCATTCTCTTGATCATTCCCTTGGTTTAAAGAATTTCCAGAGAGTCGGTCGAATTCGCGAAGCGCTTCTTTTGCCTCTGCACTTAAGTGCTCTGGGGTTTGAATTACGAGCGTAACATAATGATCGCCTCTTACTTGTGCGTTACGAAGTGATGGAACCCCTTTTCCTTTCAAACGAACTTTTGTATCCGTCTTTGTTCCAGGTTTTACTGTGTAAAGAACTTCTCCATCTACGGTTTTGATTCTTACATCTCCACCCAAAGCCGCCTGAGCAAAACTAATTGGCACTGTAGAGAAAATATGCATATCCTGTCTTTGGAATGTTGGATGTTTTGAAACATTAACTTCTACAAGTAAATCTCCTCTTGGTCCACCATTCGCTCCCGGCTCTCCTTTTTCTCGGATGCGGATGCTCTGTCCGTTGTCAATTCCTGCCGGAACACTGACTGAAATACGCTTTTTACTTGCTGTAAATCCTGTGCCACCACAAGAAGAACATTTTTCTTTAATTACTTTTCCTGTACCACCACAATTTGGACATTGTTGTACATTTTGCACTGTGCCAAAGAAAGACTGTGAAGTATATACCACTTGACCTTTTCCACCACATTTTGGACATGTCTCTGGCGACGTGCCTGGTTTTGCTCCTGTACCGTTACAAGATGCACATGGATCTTTTAATACTACTTCCAGTTCTTTTTCACATCCAAACACGGCTTCTTCAAACGTAATTCTTATACTTTTACGGATATTTGCACCTTTCATCGGTCCATTATTTGGACGACCGCCTCTTCTTCCGCCGCCAAACAAATCTCCAAAAATGTCACCGAATATATCGCTAAAATCAGCTCCGTTAAAGTCAAATCCACCGAATCCACCAGATCCGCCGGCTCCGCCTTCAAATGCTGCGTGTCCAAACTGGTCGTACTGGCGGCGTTTTTCAGAATCACTAAGTACCGCATACGCTTCGGATGCCTCTTTAAATTTTTTCTCTGCTTCGGCATCTCCTGGATTCATATCCGGATGGTACTTTTTTGCTAAAGCACGGTATGCCTTTTTGATTTCAGAATCATTGGCATCCCGGCCTACACCGAGTACCTCGTAATAATCTCTTTTTGACTCTGCCATAACACTCTACCCTTTCATATATCCTCTTTCATGTAACAAAGAAATTCTACGGAAGCCTTTCGCCCCCGTAGAATTCTACTTATATTAGACTTCTTTGTAATCTCCGTCTACTACGTCATCTCCCTGGAACCCTTCTGGGGCTGGACCTGCCTCTGGTGTTGGACCAGCCTGTGGATTTGCTCCCTGAGCTGCTCCTGCTTGCTCATACATCTTTGTGAAAAGTTTCTGAGCACTTTCCATTAATTTTTCTTTCGCTGCATTAATCTCAGCAACCTGTGCCTCTGTTGTATCTTCTGGAGTTGATTTTGCAAGAAGGTCTTTTAAAGCTTGACAATCCGCTTCTACGGCTGCTTTATCTGTTGCATCTAATTTATCTCCAACTTCTTTTACCGCTTTCTCTGTCTGGAATACCATTGCATCTGCTTCGTTTCTAGCATCGATTGCTTCTTTACGTTTCTTATCTTGTGCCTCAAATTCAGCTGCTTCTTTTACTGCTTTATCGATATCATCGTCAGACATGTTAGAACCTGCTGTAATTGTGATATGTTGTTCTTTTCCTGTTCCAAGATCTTTTGCAGAAACATTCACGATACCATTTGCATCAATATCGAATGTAACTTCGATCTGTGGGATTCCACGTGGAGCTGGTGGAATTCCATCCAGTCTAAACTGTCCAAGAGATTTGTTATCTCTAGCAAACTGTCTTTCACCCTGTACAACATTGATATCTACTGCTGTCTGATTATCTGCTGCTGTAGAGAACACCTGACTCTTCTTTGTAGGAATTGTAGTATTTCTCTCAATCAATCTTGTAGCAACCCCTCCCATTGTCTCAATTGACAAAGAAAGTGGAGTAACATCAAGAAGAAGAATGTCTCCTGCACCTGCATCCCCGGCTAATTTACCACCCTGAACAGATGCACCAAGTGCTACACATTCATCTGGGTTAAGAGATTTACTAGGTTCTTTTCCTGTAAGACGTTTAACTGCTTCTTGAACTGCTGGAATACGAGTAGATCCACCAACCAACAATACCTGACCTAATTCTGATGCTGAAATACCTGCATCTGAAATTGCACGGTTAACTGGTTCTGCTGTTTTATTTACAAGATCAACTGTAAGTTCGTCAAATTTTGCTCTTGTAAGGTTCATATCAAAATGTTTTGGACCATCACTTGTTGCTGTGATAAATGGAAGGTTGATATTTGTTGTTGTTGCAGAAGAAAGTTCTTTCTTTGCTTTTTCTGCTGCTTCTTTTAATCTTTGAAGAGCCATCTTATCTGTAGAAAGATCTACACCTTCTTTTGCTTTAAAGTCTGCAAGCATATAATCTGTAATCTTCTGGTCGAAATCATCTCCACCAAGTTTATTATTACCTGCTGTAGATAACACTTCGATAACGCCATCACCAATCTCAATGATTGATACATCAAATGTACCACCACCAAGGTCATATACCATGATCTTTTGTTCTTTTTCGTTATCAAGACCATATGCAAGTGCTGCTGCTGTAGGCTCGTTGATGATACGTTTTACATCAAGTCCAGCAATCTTACCAGCATCTTTTGTTGCCTGACGCTGAGCATCATTGAAATATGCAGGAACTGTAATAACAGCTTCTGTTACTTTCTCTCCCAAGTATCCTTCTGCATCTGCTTTCAGTTTCTGAAGGATCATTGCTGAAATTTCCTGTGGAGAATATTTTTTGTCGTCAATTGTTACTTTATAGTCAGAACCCATCTCTCTTTTGATTGAAGAGATTGTTTTGTCAGCGTTTGTTACTGCTTGACGTTTCGCAGGCTCTCCTACTAAACGTTCCCCACTCTTTGTGAAAGCTACAACAGATGGTGTTGTTCTTGCACCTTCTGTATTTGCAATAACTGTTGGCTGTCCACCTTCCATAACTGCAACACAACTGTTTGTTGTACCTAAATCAATACCTATTATTTTTCCCATGATTTATTCCTCCTAAATAATTTTAAATTTAGTTTGCTACCTTTACCATACTATGTCTTACCACACTGTCTCGATAGGTGTAACCTTTTTGAAACTCTTCGGTAATTGTATTTTCTCCATATTCCTCATTATCCTCATGCATTACTGCATTATGAAAATCTGGATTAAATGGATTTCCAACTGCCTCGATTGGTTTCACACCGATATCTTCCAATGTAGTCATCAGCTGTTTGTAAATTTTTTCCATCCCCTGTGCGAATGGATTGTCAGATTCCTCTTCTGGCACAGCTGCCAGCCCTCTTTCGAAATTATCGACTACCGGGAGAATCTTTTCTATGATATCTTTCGCTCCTATCTCGTACATTGCAGATTTCTCTTTTTCTGTACGTTTGCGAAAGTTATCAAACTCTGCCATCTGACGAGTCAATCGATCTGTTAATTCTTCAATTTTCTCGTCCTTTTTGTCTTTCTTGTTTTTTCTTCCAAATTTCTTTTTTTCTTTGGAATTACTTTCTACTTCTTCCTGTGATTCTTCTACAGTCTCTTCTGTTTCTGTTCTTTCTTGGTCAGTTTCTGTAGTTGTATCTTCATTTTCTTGATCCTTTAAAGCTTCTTCTGCGGCTCTTGCCTTTGCCTCTTCTACTGCTTCTTTGACCATTTCTTCGTTACTCATCTTTTCTTCCACCAGATATTCACCTTCCTATCCTTCCGGATTTTCTTTTTTATTTATTCCTTCAAGCTCTACTTGAAGAGTTTTCAACGTTTTCATAACATGTTCGTAATCCATACGTTTCGGACCGATGATACCAATGGTACCTTTCATTCCTTCACCTAATTCATAGGTCGCAGTAACTACACTGCAGTCTTTCATAGTCTTTACAGGAGTTTCATCTCCAATGTAAACTTGAATCCCTTGATGTTCTTCACTTGATAGGGTTTCTGTAACAAGCTCTGCCAACTGTTGCTTTTCCTCAAATGCACTGATAATCTCTTGTGCACTTTGTTTGTCGCTTAGCTCTGGATATTTAAAAATATTAGTAGCTCCACTTGTGTAGATCTCCATGTCATCATCAACATGAATGATCTCTGCTACGGCATCCAAAACATGACGAATCACCTGACTATGGATTCCGGCCTCTTCTTTCAATCTTGCGATCAGACCAAGATTGATTTGATCAATTGCCATTCCATTCAAAGTAGTATTTAGAAGCATATTCAGTTTCAACAGATTTTCATTACTTAATGTTTCTCCGACGTGAATGATCTTATTTTTTATAATGTTCCCATTCATTACAATCACAGCAACTATTTGTTCTTCATCCACCTGAGAGAGTTGAATAAATTTTAATGTATTTTTGCTGTTCATCGGAGCAGAGATCATCGTAGCATAGTTTGTATTCACAGCAAGCATTTTTGCTGCTTTTTGTAGTACTTTATCTACTTTCTCTGTTTTATCGAGCATGATATTTTTGATTTCCTCTAGTTCCTGCTCCTTTTCCTCCATTAACATATCAACATAAAATCGATAGCCTTTATCCGAAGGAATACGTCCTGCTGATGTGTGTGGCTGAAAGATGTATCCTAATTCTTCCAAATCTGCCATCTCATTTCGAATCGTTGCAGAACTTAACTTTAAATCCGTATACTTAGAAAGTGTCCTGGAACCAACCGGCTCGCCTGTTTCCAAATAATTTTGGATAATTGCCTTTAATATCGTGAGCTTTCTTTCTCCAAGTTCCTCGCCAACTGCCATGGGTCCCTCCTTCCTTTCCTATACTTTTTAGTTTTATTAGCACTCCGTTCTTTTGAGTGCTAACACCTTACGTATATTAAGATAGCACCAGCTTCTCCTTTTGTCAACACTCTTTATGCATTTTTTCAGAGTAGTTCATATTTATTTAATATTCTGCTGAACCAAGAGGATCTAAGAACTCTACGAAGATTGCATTGCATACATCTAACCCTTGTTCTGTCAGATAAATGGTGTCTTGATTGATCACAAGCAATTTTTCTTCTTCAAATTTTCTTAGTTGTTTTCCATAAATCTCCCATATGGATCTTTGAAAGTTTTTTTCAAATGTTGAAATCGATATTCCTTTTATTTTTCGTAGCCCAAGGAACATAAACTCTTCCATCTCATCACCTAAAGTTAAATCCTGCTGATCCTCACGAATTTCTAACACACTTTTACGTTCCACATAACGCAGATAGTCTCGCGTGTTAGAAAAACGTTGTTTTCCGATCAAAGAAGCTGCTCCCAAACCAATTCCTAGATAGTCTTTTCTCTCCCAATATCCAAGATTATGTCTGCATTCAAATCCATTCTTTGCATAATTTGAAATTTCATACCTGTGGTATCCATATTTTTTCAAAAACGTTTCTGTCATTTGGTAGATTTCTCGTTCTGTGTCTTCATCTGGAAGTGCTAAAACAGCTTCTTGCTTTCTTTTCCCATCCACTGTATATTTTTCATAAAATGCAGTTCCTTCTTCGATAATCAAACTGTATGCGGAAATGTGTTCTGGATTTAAAGATGCAACTATTTGAAGTGTTTTTTTCCAACTTTCCAACGTCTGCCCTGGTATTGCAGAAATAAGATCCACGTTTAGATTGTCAAATCCAACTTTTCTGGCCATCTGATACGTTTCTAAGAACGTTTGAAATGTATGGATCCTTCCTAACATTTTTAACTCTGCATCATTTGCAGACTGAAGTCCGATACTCAAACGATTCACTCCTGCTTCTTTCATTGCACAAAGTTTTGAAAGATTCACTGTGCCAGGGTTGAGTTCCATCGTAATCTCCGCATCCTTTACTATATCAAAAGAATTACGGATTGCCTCTCCAATCTCTTTCATCTGTGTTTCTTCTAATATAGAAGGTGTCCCACCCCCTATAAAGACAGTCGACACATCATACTCTTTGCTATATTGACTCCCCATAGCATGGATCTCATCAATCAAAGACTCCACATATTGCGTTCTCCTAGAGGCATCCGCCGGTCCTGACAAAAAATCACAATATTCGCATTTTTTTATGCAAAAGGGGATATGAATATATAATTCCAATTTTTTTTTCAAAATTTTCTCCTTCTCTATAAAAAACTCCGAGGACTCAATCCCCGGAGCTTTCATTTAATTATCATCTAATTTCAATACACTCATGAATGCCTTTTGAGGAATTTCTACGCTGCCCACCTGACGCATACGTTTCTTTCCTTCTTTCTGTTTTTCCAACAGTTTCTTTTTACGTGAAATATCTCCACCATAACATTTTGCGAGAACATCTTTTCTCATTGCTCGTACCGTTTCTCTGGCAATAATCTTACTTCCTACTGCTGCCTGAATTGGAATTTCAAAAAGCTGTCTTGGTATTTCTTCTTTTAATTTTTCACACATTTTTCTTCCACGTTCATATGCCGTACCACTATGAACAATAAATGATAAGGCATCCACTTCCTCTTTGTTGATCAAAATGTCCAATTTCACAAGTTCTGATCGTACATATCCTAACATCTCATAATCAAAGGATGCATATCCTCTTGATCGCGATTTCAAAGCATCAAAGAAATCATAGATAATCTCATTCAACGGGAGATGATAATGGAGAACTGCTCGATTTGCTTCTATATAATCCAAACCTTGATATTCCCCTCGACGTTCCTGACATAACTCCATAATGGCGCCAATGTACTCCGACGTTACCATAATTTCCGCTTTTACCATTGGTTCTTCCATATAATCAATCTCTGCCGGATCTGGTAGGTTTGTAGGATTTGTAAGATCTATCACTTCTCCATTTGTCTTGTGTACTTTATAAATAACACTTGGGGCAGTTGTTACAAGATCCAAATTGTATTCCCTCTCCAAACGCTCTTGAATAATTTCCAAATGAAGCAACCCCAAAAATCCACAACGAAATCCAAATCCAAGTGCAACAGATGTTTCCGCCTCAAACTGAAGGGCTGCATCATTTAGCTGAAGTTTTTCCAAAGCATCTCTTAAATCTGGATATTTTGCTCCGTCAGCCGGATATAATCCACAGTACACCATAGGATTCACTTTTTTATAACCCGGAAGTGGTTCATCACATGGACGCTGTGCATCTGTTACTGTGTCTCCTACTCGTGTATCTTTCACATTTTTTAAACTAGCAGTAATGTAACCAACCATACCTGCGCTTAATTCGTCGCATGGTATAAACTGGCCTGCCCCAAAATAACCAACTTCCACTACGTCTGCCTGAGCGTTGGTAGCCATCATACGGATTTTGGTGCCTTTCTTTACTTTTCCTTCTTTGATTCTACAAAAGACAATCACGCCTTTGTAGGAATCATAAAGAGAATCGAAAATCAATGCCTTCAATGGTGCATTTTCATCCCCAACGGGTGCGGGAATCTTTTTTACAATTTGCTCCAATACATCGTCTACATTTAATCCGGTCTTTGCGGAAATAAGAGGGGCATCCTCCGCCTCAATTCCAATAACATCCTCGATTTCTTCAATCACACGTGGTGCATCTGCACTTGGAAGATCGATTTTGTTGATCACAGGCATCACATCCAAATCATGATCCAGCGCAAGATACACATTTGCAAGCGTCTGGGCTTCTACTCCCTGAGCCGCATCTACTACAAGAATAGCGCCGTCACATGCCGCCAGACTTCTGGAAACCTCATAGTTAAAATCTACATGTCCCGGTGTGTCAATGAGATTAAAAATGTACTCTTCTCCGTCCTTTGCTTTATACACAGTACGTACTGTCTGTGCTTTGATCGTAATTCCTCTCTCCCGCTCTAAGTCCATATTATCCAGAACCTGGGACTGCATCTCTCTACTGGTCAAGAGCCCGGTTTTCTCTATAATACGATCAGCAAGTGTAGATTTTCCATGATCTATATGTGCAATAATGCAAAAATTTCTTATCTTACTTTGATCTATTCCTGACAATTTTTATTCCTCCTATATCTATCAAACAGTGTTATCCTATCATGTAATGCCGTATTCTGGCAACAGTTTTCCATAAAATCATACTTCCCTTACGTTGCAGAAGCTGAATTTTTTATAAGAAAAATTTCGACTGCAAGAATATCTTTTAATCTGCCTGTCTTGACTCGCTCTTCTAAATCAATCCCTTCTTCTATGATCACGCGCAACTCTGCTGATGAAAACTTTCTAGACTGATTCATGTATTTGCTGACTGCATATGGATGCACACCAATCTTTGCAGCAATTTCATTTTGCCGAAAGCCTTTTTTTACCATACTTTTTGTTACATACAACATATGATACTGCTTCACGAGCAAGGCAAGAATTTTCATCGGTGGTTCTTTCATCGCTAAAAGTTCATAGTACAAATCCAACGCTTTTCTTTGCTCTTTATTTGCTACTGCATCAATCATCGCAAAAATATTTGTTGAAATGTGAGTCGTACATATTTCGTCAATATCCTTGTCCGTAATCAACTCTCTTTCATACGTGTAAGAAAATAACTTTTCCAGTTCGCCATCGATTTTCTCCATATCTGTGCCGACTTTGTTTAAAAAGAACTCAATGGAAGATTCGCTAATCTTTTTTTTCTCCTTGGCAACTTTTCCAAGGATCCATTTTTTCAGGGTGGCCCCATCTTGAACCTTCAATTCCGTAATATGGCCTTTGGCTTTGACTGCTTTGAATAATTTACTTCTTTGATCCACCTCTTGTTCTATAAAAATAAAATATGTGGTCTCTGGAAGTTCCTTAATATAATCCGCCAACTCTGCCCCTTTTGCTTTGAATAATCCAGTATCCTCAAATACAAGCAATCTTCGCTCCGCAAAAAATGGAAGCGTTTCCGCTAAGTCGATCACTTCTGGTATATTCACGTTCTTCCCTTCATAGTACGCATAATTCATAGTATCACCCGGCGGAATCATGGCTTTTATAAACATATTTTTGTATTGCTTCTTCAGATAACTCTCTTGTCCATATAAAAGATAAACCTGTTTAAATTGTCCTGTTTTAATATCTTGTTTTAAACTTTTCATAATAGTCTATTATATATGATAATCCTTTGCTTTGCAAAAGATTTCCCATGTTTTCATTCCAGATTTTCATAAATTTGTATCCGCTGTCCATCTGTTTTCAATGTAATGGCTCCTTTTTTCTGTGTCTGAAATATATGACACCCATATTTTTTCAATCGTTGTAAGGTTTCATAGTCTGGATGTCCATATCGATTATTGATTCCAGATGATATCAACGCTATAGAAGGTTTTACCTCTTCCATAAACTGTTCCGAGGTAGAATTTTTTGATCCATGATGCGCTACTTTTAGTACCGAACACTTGTGTAATTTTCCAGACTGCTCAAGTTCTTTTTCCCCAATCCCTTCCAAATCACCTGTAAACAACATCCGAAATGCCCGATAGCGAAGTTCAAAAACCATTGACGCCTCATTTCCGCTTGTCCCACCATACTCTTTTCCGGGTGCCAGACACTCTATACAAAATAAACCCTCTTCCATTTTTTGTCCTTCTTCAAACTCCTGAACAGAGGTTCCGTTCAATTTTGCAAGCAAGGCTAGTTTTTCGATTCCTTCATCCCACACACTTTTAGGTGGCAAAAGTAAGTTACAAATTTGAATTCCATATGGTTGCTCTTCTAACAGTTCTTCGATCCCATTTTTGTGATCCGAATCACCATGTGAAATCATGACATAGTCTAATTTTCTCACCCCTTTACTTTTTAGAAACGTTCCAATTCTTTGTGTTCCTACGTTTGTAACATTGCTACTTCCTCCGTCCACAAAGAGATTTTGTCCACTTGGTGTTTTTATATAGATTCCATCTCCTTGTCCCACATCAAGCATTGTAACAACAAGTTGGCCGTTCTCTCTTTGTGGAAGCACACAAGAAACTGTCAGTACACTAGAAAGAACCATCACGAGCATGGCTGTAATTCTTCCTTTCTTTAATTTGATCTTACATTCAATAGATTGTATAACTCCATAACAAAAGATACATAATATTCCGTAATAAATACAAACACCTATGAACATTGGTTGTCCCGTAATCACAATGCTTTTTGGCAAATTTCGTACTCCGCGCCCCAACAGTTCATACCACCAAAGCACACACTTACATATTCCAAATACAGCTCTTGCTCCTTCCTCCCAAAAAATCCCAACCAAAGAGCCGGCAATCCCTGATCCAAGGACAAGGGACATTCCTGGCAAGATCAAACTATTGACCAACACTGCATAGAGCGAAAATTCAGCATAAAAATATAACAACACGGGGAGTAAACTTAATTGGATAGCAATTCCAGAAAGTATCGCCTTTGTCACTTTATTTTTCGGTTGAAAATAACCCTGCATACAAGGAACGATGACAGCAATTCCAAACAAAGCCGCATAAGATAATAGAAAGCCCTCATCTAGCAAATACAAAGGTTCCCATAAACACATTACAAAAGCTGTTACCCCCATAGATGTTGCCAGATCGTAATCTCTCCCGGTCATTTCTGCAACCATCCGGATCAAAAACATAATCAATGCCCTAACGGAAGATACACCGCAGCCTGTTAATAGCGTGTAGATTACTAAAACGAGAAAACTTTCGGTTCCCGCGCTTACAAAAGATTGCCCTGATTTCCGCAAAAGTTTATACATTCCAAGACCAATAAAAGACATGTGTAGACCGGAAATTGCAAGAATATGGCTCACTCCAACTTGTTGATATAACTTAGCTGTTTCCTTGTCCAACTCACTTTTCTCTCCTGTTAACATGGCAGTCATAATGCTTCCATAACGCTCTCCCATTTGATCAAAAAGTAAACTTTTCCATGCAACACGCAACTTAAAAAGAGAGTTCCTGATGGGATCAACCTTTCTATCCAAAATTTCCATTTGTTCTGCTTTTAGCTGTACATAAATCCCCCTTGTTGCATAGTATTTTTTTGCATTAAAATTTCCAGGATTTCTCGCCGATTGAAATCCTGTGGCATTTCCTTTGCATTTTATTGTATTTCCAATTTCAATATGATCTTTGGTTTCGATTCGAACCTGAATTTTAGAATGTTGAATAGATTTGTCATTTAGAATAATCTGACTGTCTTTTAAATATACAACTTGATTTTTTTGTTTTTGTTCCTTTTTATAGACAATCCCTGTCACTTCTGCCACATAATTTTCATCTTCTGACAAAAAAGAAAACGCCTGATCATATCCGATGAGGCGCCCCTTTGTCAATAAAGCTTGAATAAAAATCAACCCCACCACTACAAAACAAAGTGGGCGTTTTCTCATAATGTTTCCCTTTCCAAAATCCATTCACTTTCCCTTTGAAAAGGATTGGCAAGGTCTACCATCTGTTTATACTTTACATTCTTTTCCCCATTTACTGTAATTTGAACTTTACTTGCCACTGTTCCATCCACAAGTGAATTTACAATGGAATAAATCGTAACTTCTGGTTTAACATCCACCTGTGCGTTTAAAAACTGCTCATCAAAATTCACATAGCAGATTCCATCTTTGGTTGTTACACCAAGTAAAACCGTATCTGGATTTAAAGTCGGTTTTCCGCTTCCTTTTTTCGGACCTTTTAATAATTTTTCAACAATCAACTTTTCTTTTGGGGTATTGCTATTGTACTTCACACTACAATCGCATGGAACCAGCTTATCCCCAGTTTCATTTGCAAAATACAAGGTAAGTGTCTCTGTCTGGTAGGTACTCACGGACTCGTCCATATTTTGTACGTAATCATCTTCATTCAGATATCCTGCAATCTTTCCTTCTGAATTTAAGATTTCTTTTCCGTCTACCGTCATCCAAAGTGCACTAATCCCTTCGATTTTTACCAGTGATTGAACCACTGCCGCCTGAACCAGCTTTTCTTCCAACTCTTGAATCTTTTCATACTCCTTACTAAAGTCAATCCGCAAAATCTGTCCTTCCAACTCACACTTGTTAATCTTGACTTTTTTAGGAATTGCATTGGTATAACTAATATCTGTTGCCGGCGTTTTCATTTCTTTTAGCATCGCTTTTGCTGCTTTTAAAGGATCTTTTTCTTTGATTTCGTAACTGATTTTTTTAAGCCCTGTTCTCTCTGCATTTAATCCATAAATATAAGGAGTATCATTTTTGATATCTGTTCTCTTAGAACAAGCCAGTAACACAGTGGTACAAAGAATCATCCCTAAAACGGCAAGTATTTTGTATTTTTTCACTCTATTCTCCTTCTTTACATTACATAGACGAGAGGAATCCTTACCGTGAATGTAGTTCCTTCCTCTTCATTACTATATACCTTAATAGAACCTCTATGAATTACAATGGCACTTCTTGTGATTGCCAGTCCAAGTCCCGTGCCGCCAATTTCTCTGGAATGAGACTTATCTACTCGGTAAAATCTTTCAAAAATTCTTGCCTGATCTTCTTCTGGAATTCCAATGCCTGAATCTACTACTTTTACATAAAAATACTTATGATCTGCATTTAATGAAACGTGCACAAACCCATCTTGTTTGTTATACTTAATTGCATTTTCTACCAAATTGGAAAATGCCAATGTAAGTTTGACTTCATCAATCTCTGCAGTAACCGGTCGAAAACTTTCCAATACCACTTCTATATTTTTCTTCTCTGCTATGGGCTTTAATCGTTTTAAGATCAGCTCCAGCAAATCATTGATATTCACTGTTTGGATATTGAGATCTGGCGCTTTTCTATCCATTTTTACAAGTGACAAAAGGTCAGAGATAATGTCATTTTCCCGATCAATTTCTTTTGCAATGTCCGCCATAAATTCCTGATATAATTCTACCGGAGCTTCCCCCATTGCCACCAGAGAATCTGCAAGAACTTTCATAGAAGTAAGAGGTGTCCGAAGTTCGTGAGAGACATTGGAAACAAACTCCTCCCTAGAATCATTTAGTTGTTTTAATCTCCCAAGCATTGTATTGACAGATTCTGCCATCTCTTCTGCTTCTGAAAATGTTTCTACGTGCATATCTCCTTCTTCATAACCTTCCGAAACATTATCAATATATGCTTTGATTCGTTGAAATGGTTTTACCACAATCTGCGCAATAAAAAGACTTAAAACGATCAAAAGAATCAAAATCAACCCTAAGATCATATTTCCTTTTTGATTGAGAATTCTTAAACTTTCCTCAATAGAATCCGTAGACACACTTGCAAGCATCACACCAGAAATCTTTTTTGAATCCCCTATCATAATTGGAGAAGTCACTTCTATGTATTTATTTTCTTTGTCATAAAAATTTGTGTTTGTTCCTTTCATGCACTTTACCACATTTTCTGAGACAATGGTTTTCCCATCATCAATCGAAAATGTATCTTTCACCACCTGAAGATCACTATTAATGATCATGACTCTACCATTGTAAATATTGGCAAGCTGGGTCAAATTTGCATTGACCACCTCAGAAGACTGGTCCGAAAGATAATTGCAGCTGGTTAATTGATTGCTTAAAATCGTGCACTGACTTTGGATATCTGCAGTTCTAATAGAGACCGCTCTCGTTTCATATGCTTTAATAATCCCTTTATATGCAAATATACATGGAATCGTAGAAATAAGTAAAACTAGAACGATCATAAAAAAACGTAAACTTCTAAAAATTTTATATTCGATTTTGAAATGGAACTTATCCCTGGAAATAATAACCAACTCCCCACTTTGTATGTACGTATTTTGGTTCACTTGGGCGAACTTCTATTTTTTCACGAAGTCGACGAATGTGAACATCCACCGTTCTTGCATCCCCTGAGTTGTCCTTTCCCCAGATCAGCTTAAGAAGATTCTCTCTACTGTAGACTTTATTCGGGTTTGTAGCCAAAAGTTCCAGTACCTCAAACTCTTTTGCAGTGAGATTAATCTCTTTCTCTCCAATAAATACCCTTCTTCCGTCACAGTCTATCTTCATATTTCCCTTTACAATCGTTTTGCTTGTGGTAGAAGTCGTTCGCTTTGATGTCCTTCGCATAATAGCCTTAATGCGTGCTTTTACTTCCAAAATGTTGAACGGTTTTGTAATGTAATCATCTGCTCCATATTCTAGTCCTAAAATCTTATCCATATCCTCGCTTTTGGCAGTCAACATTACAACCGGCATATCAGAAAACTCTCGAATATGCTGACATACTTCAAAACCGTCCATTTTAGGAAGCATTACATCTAGAAGCACCAAATCATACTCACAATTTTTGGCATACTCCAGTGCTTCTTCTCCATCGTATGCACAATCCACTTCCATATCATCTTGTTCCAAACTAAATCGAATTCCCTTTACGATTAATTTTTCATCATCAACTACTAATATTTTCTTTTTTCCCATGCTGCTATTCCCTTACTTTGCCAGTCGTCCATTCTTTGACCTTATTTGGCAACAATTATTTTGTCTTTTATTTTATTAAATACGCCTTCCTTGATCCCTTCAATCTCCATCAGTTCTTCAATCTTACCAAAACGGCCCTTCGTTTCCCTATAGGACAGAATAAGTTCTGCCTTGGACTGTCCAATCCCTGGCAAAGTCATCAGTTCTTCTTTTCCAGCTGTATTAATATCGATTTTACCATCCCTATTGCTATTTTCTTGCATTCCTGTCTCCAAAGTTACTGTCCCATTTTCTAACTCCAACGTAGAAGGTACATAAATACGCTCTCCATCTTCTACCTGTCTTGCCTGATTCATGGTTTCCTGTGCTGCATCTTCCTTTACTCCTCCAGCGGCTTCAATTGCTTCATAAAGTCTGGCGCTTTCTTCTAGCATATACACTCCTGGATGATTCACAGAGCCGCATACATACACACATACCTTTGGTGTTTCTTTTGTTTCCTTTGTTTCTTTTTCTTCTTTTATTGGCGGCTGCACTTCTTTCGTTTGCTCTGTCTGTTGAACTTCCAACGATTTACTCTTGTGACAACCGCACAAATTGATGCATAAAAATAATAAAAGCAATGTTTTTGTTAATTTTTCCTTCATTGTATTCCCACCTTCCGGCAGGACTCTTCCCCTCAACGACGGATACTAATATTGTAACGAATTACGAAATAAAATACAATAGTGTATTTTACATTTATGTTACATTTTTATTACAACTCGCAAGTTCTTACTCCCATTGAAACAAAACAACCCCAAAGAGCGCTACAAGAAGACCTATCATCTTTCTCCAGCAAAACGGGCTTCTCTCCACTCCAAAAACGCCAAAAATTTCAATCATGTACGAAGTGAGCAATTGAGCGACCACAATCAACATGACAGCTTTTGCCGGTCCTAACGTACCAATGCTCTTTATGACTGTCCAAGTAATCCCAGCTCCGATCACTCCCCCTAAAAGCATATACCTTGGCTGAACACGGAACAGCTGACCTAACGGTTGCCTTCCTGTCATCGTCCATACAACAACGCACACAAGAAAAGCGGACAACTGTACCCAACCGTTGCTTACCCACATTCCAGCTGTTTTTGTAACTTTTGTATTAAATATTCCTTGCACACTCATTAATATTCCTGATACAACGGCAATAAAAAAACCCATCATCAGAAGATACCTCCGTATTGTTTTCTTACAGTATATCCAAATTCTCTGGGTTTTATTTATATTTTCATTATTTTATTGTTTCACTATGATTTAAAACATAACTACTATACAGAAACAAAACATCTTGATCCGTAAATTCTATATAGTTTTTTAACTGCATCGGAGACAAATATCGAAGATCCACCATTGTAATTTCCTCATATCCAGAAAGCAAAAGCGGAGCAATACTACTACCAAAAGAATCTCGGAAGAGAATCAGCTTTCTCTGTGTATTCGCATTTGGATTTTCAATTTTGACAAGAGAAACAGATCCACCTGTAAACATCTCATAAGGATCCTTTCCTTTTGTCTTATTCAAATCATATAAAGGAATCGACCTTTGATTCTGCATATCATAAACTTGAACATGTTTCATTTTATCCGAAACAAGATACTGGATATAGTCTGGATCAGAGGGGAATGCCGACTGCCCGTAATATACTCCGTAAAAAGGCTCTTTTACGTACTTTTTTTCATATTTAGCAACATTAGAAACATGCATAGAATGCAAAAGTTTTTCCGCTGTATCTACAATCTTCTCTTGTTTCCAGTGAACGTCCGTTTTATAGAAATCCTCTATCGTCATCGTCGGAAAAAGATCGATATACTGTGCCCCTTTCATTTCTTGGTTCATCTCTGATATAAGTTCTTCATACGCATACAGTAAATGCCCACTTTGTTTTGCCAAAAAATAATTCTTGTCTGGGATAACCGCATAATATACGTTGTTTCCTTCCTCCAAACATTCTTCTATTATCCAGGAAAATCTTCGGGCCGCCTTTTTTACAGAAGAAGGATTGTAGGGATAATCCATGGCAACGAGATGTCCTTGTGCCTGATAAATGTTATGATGATCTTTTTTATTAAGAATTTCCCTTTCCCACAAAGCTTTCCATCTTCGAAACGTGTCTCTCCACGGAAATGTATCAACCGTATATGATTCAAATGCTTTCATATAACTTCCATCTAAATAAGTTTCTACGGAAAGGTTCGGTTTTGATGCCAACTTTCTTCTTTCGGTAAAAGAAAACTCTTTTTTTGAAGAGAACATCGTTGTGAAAAATCCAATTCCGATTATGATGGAAAAAAGAACGCAGATCCATTTGTTTTTTTCTTCGATTTTCATATCCTCTCCTTCTAAAATCTAAAATACAAAAATGGATTATAAGATCCGTCCACAAGATAGGCGGTTACAATCATGATCGTACCAATTACCAGTACTATTTCCATAACATCTACAATTAAGTTTATTTTAGTTATAGATTTCATTTTCCAAATCAAATTTTTCATCAATGGTGTCGTCCCGATCATTCCTCCAATAAACAGCAAAAGGTTACTTTTTAGATAGTACAGCGCTTCTTGAGACGCAAATGGAAGAGAGCCAATTCCAAACAGACCTTTAAAATCAGAACCTAACACTTGTACCTGATCCGCATTGAAAATCACAAAACTACACAACACGATGAAAATCACATAAATATGCGCTAGAATCGTATGCTTTTCCAAATAATTTCGCAAGACATATTTTTCCAAAATAAGAAGAAATGCAAAATACAAGCCCCAAAGTGCAAAATTCCACGAGGCTCCATGCCAAAAGCCTGTAAGAATCCACACCACTCCTATATTGCATAGATGTCTTATTCTTCCAACTTTGTTTCCACCAAGGGGAATGTAAACGTAATCTCGAAACCATGTCCCCAACGAAATATGCCAGCGTCGCCAAAATTCTGTAATACTTTTGGAAATATAGGGGTAATTAAAATTTTCTGAGAACTGAAAACCAAGTAGTTTTCCCAGACCAATTGCCATATCACTATAACCAGAAAAATCAAAATAGATTTGAAGAGAAAACGCCAAAATATACATCCAGTAATACATTACTGATAAATCCGATGACTCTCTAAAGATGGTAATAAATTCCCCAAATTGATTTGCAAGAAGCACTTTCTTTGCAAGTCCTATACAAAAGCGTCGAATTCCTTCTGCTGCCTGTTCAAAGCTATTTCTTCTATTGGTAAGCTGTTGCTCAATATCTGCATATCGAACAATCGGACCTGCGATCAACTGTGGAAACATTGCAACATAGGCCCCCAAATGAACAAAACGGGTTTGTGCATGTGCACCTCTATAAACGTCTACTACATAACTGATTAATTGAAATGTATAAAAACTAATTCCAACTGGAAGCGTGATTTTAAGAAGGGAAAGAGATATTCCCGTTACCGCTCGAAAATTTTCTATAAAGAAATCAACATATTTAAAATAGATCAATGTCCCTACACTTAGTATCGTCGATAAGATCATTGCTTGTTTTGCTTTTTTTGTTCCTCTATATTTTTCTATTACTCGTGCAAATCCATACCCTTGAAAGATGGAAAACACCATTAACCATACATACTTTGGTTCTCCCCATGCATAAAAGAGAAGGCTGCTGACAAAAAGTATCGCATTCCTTCCCTTTTTTGGAGTCATAATATATACCAGAAGTATGATTGGTAAAAAATAGTATATAAATAGTATACTTGAAAAAATCATCTTCTTCCTTTACCTACTTCTTGAACTTATACAATCGGTGCCTCAACACTAACTTTTGCATCGGTAAGTGCTTCTATGGCTTTCTTTTTAAAATCATCTAATATCTTTTCTTCTCCATATGCCGTCAAAATATATTCATCGGAAATCTTTATGATTATCATTTTTTCAGGCGAACCACACATCCACTGCCGTGCCGACAATTCCTCTTCTACATGTTCTATAAAAGTGTCCGCATCAACATCCTCTTTGATCTTGTATACAGCACCTGTAAAAATATTCGCATTCATCATATGCATCATGCTTGCCGCTTCTTCTAAATGGTCTTGTTCACTTTCTGGCAATCCTAAATTTGATAGTTCCTCTTTTTTTGCAATATCAAATGAACCTGGTTCATCCTCTTTTGTATGATCAAAATCTCCCCCCATATATGGAAACTCAATTTCTTTTCCTGTGTCTACTACTTTTTTCAGTATATCCACCGCTGATGCGTATTCTGTAGCATCTTTTTTGTCTCCACACGCAGTGAGGGAAACAAGCATTATGAAGGTCAACGCTATCAAAATTAATTTTTTCATCCTGTTCTCCTATTTCCATTTTTTAGAAGTCGCCTTCCATTTCTTATTCTTCTAAGAGATTTTCATCCTCTTTTTGCACGTCTTCCTTTTCCATTTTTATTTCTGTTCCGTTTAGAGAAAGGACCAGATTACTTTCCTCTCCGGTTTTAAACTCAATTGTGATCTCATCCCCTACATTGTATCGAATAATATCAATATAATCTACCACTGAGACATCAAAGATATCCTCTCTTCCTTCCAACATAATATAGTAATGAGAATTTCCATCAATAACACCTTGTGCAATTTTTGAAATCTTTGCAGTAACTTTTTCGATTTCTCTTGTATCTTCCTCTTCTGCTTTGATTCCACTTTGATACATTAACTTAGAATACGCTTCCTCACATTCGCTTACGGAATTTCCAATAGCTACAATCTGGTATTTTTGAACATTTACCATAGCATATTTCTTTACCAGACCTGCATCATCTTTTAATGCAATGAAATAAGTCGGTTCCCCAGAAATATTAAGAAGAAGAGGAAATGTTGCATGATATTTTAAGTTTTGCACCTGTCCTTCCGCAGAAGACATTGCGGAATCTTCCGTTGCTCCTTCTATCTTATAGAATTTTGTTTCCATTGTACGTTGATTCATAAGAACAAATCCAATATTAGACTGGTCACCTGTTACAGATGTCACACCTGTATAGAGCCACACATCATCATCAATGGCAAGGAAGTTATAACCTGTGGTTGACTTCAAGCAATCTTTTTGTCCAAGAATACTATTTAAAAATCCATGTTTTAAACTACCATAATAGTTATACAATTCGACAAGAAGATCTGCAGAATATACGCGATCCACCCATTCTGGTACGTCTTCTACTTTATAATCTTTTGTTTCACCGGTAATGGCGTTACATAAAACTACACGCCCTACGGTCTGACCTCCAAACAACCCTATATTGAACTTCTTCACTGGACAAATCCAATATGGCACATTATTTTCATCGATTTCAAAACTAATATCATCAAAAATATAGGTTGGATAGTTAAACCGCAAATGTCTATAGATGTTTCTATTAAAATGATCGCTTGTAGTGTATTTCATTCCTTTTTCTAACTTCACAAGCTCTGTATTTTGTGTGGCCATATCAATCTTAATATATGCCGGAATACCGCTACGCATATTCGTAACCCATTTGATCAAATTTGCATAACGAAGTGGAGATACACGAACCGGTCGATTGTTGAAGTTAATCTGACTGTATAAATTATCTACTTCAAACTGAGATACCATATCAACCATACTTCCCATCTTTCGATTTCCTAAAATTGTTGCCGAATCTCTGTCTAGCAATGGAATCTGATCAAAAGAAAGTTCTTCAATGTCTTTTGTAAACTCCCCTTCTTCAACTTTCAAAAGTTTCTGATATTTTTTTGCATTTACAATTGGGGATGATAAAATCGAACCAATTGCATATACTGCAATTACTACAACGAGGAGTGCCAAAATTGCTTTTAGCCCCTTGGACTCTTTCATCTCATATCGATTTAATCTCTTCTTTCTTACATAAACAAGCGCTAGAATGACAATAAGAATCATAAGAAATATCCAAAAATCTGTAGAATGGATATTGATCGCCGGCAATGCAACGTAATAATACCCTGCTGCCAGAAGAAGAATCGCCACAACTGCCAATAACTTCATTTTCACTTTTTTCATAATTTTTCCTACCTTTACTTGATTGAACTTGAAAATCAGCGTTATACCTTCTGTTATAACATTTGATAATTATACCATTCCCCATGAAAAAGGACAATCGATTTCACACATTTCTAACATTTACATTCCGGAAAAAAATATACTCTTTTATTAGAAAAGGACCTAAGTATTGCACTTAAATCCTTCCTTAAATATATTTCATTTAAAAGCTCTTATCTCCTGATTGCAAAAGTAGATTCATACAACTTTTTAGAAACAGTTTCTTCTTATCTGATAGTTTCCGAAAGTTACAAATAAAGTTTTCCTCTTCAGAAGAAAAACTTTTTTCTATCTTCTGTGCATCTTGCTCAAACAGTTCACAGATTGAAATATCAAGTGCTTTGCAGATTTGTAAAATTGTATACACTTGTGGTTTTGTTTTTTTGCTAAATAGATAGCTTATGGTAGATGTGGATAGTCCCGCTTTTTTTGCCAATGCATGCTGGGTGATGTGTCTTTGGTTACACAATCTACCAATTCTTGCTATCATTTCCCTGCACTCTTCATCTGGTTCGTACATTTTCTTTCTCCAATCGTTTAAAAAATACATCAAAAATATCCCTTCATCTATAAAACAATTAAAGAAAGAAAAACTTACGGGGATTTGAGAATTAATTTA
>JAHHTL010000038.1 GCA_020024635.1 Ruminococcus sp. | reverse complement strand
TTATACAGTATGATAAAATAATTCTATAATGCAAGTGCGTAAGAGAGTATAAGTAGAGGTATCGTTTATGAAAATGCGTTTTGAAATACCAGATGGCTTTTGGAGTTTGTTTCGTTCTGTAAACAGAGAGACTTATATAGAAGCACTTTTGGCGATCAACGAGGAGTATGAATATAATAATTATTTCCTCACAAAAGAAGCATGTATACAGGTGTTAAGTGATAAAAATGCAAGAGAGCATTTTGAACTTTTAAGAGAAGAAGATGAAAATGAATTTGACCTTTTAGAGACCACTTCTTCTCGTATTTTAAACTGGCTTTTAAAGAAAGGCTGGCTTAAAAAAATCGAAGACTATAGTAATCTGGTTGTAAACATTGTGATACCAGATTATGCGGCTATTTTTATTGATGCATTTGAGCGTCTTACCAATGAAGATATCGAAGAAACAGAAGTTTATATACAAAATGTGTATGCCAATCTGTATTCGTTTAAGCATGATCCTAGAGCGGGGATTTCGATGTTGAGGACAACGTTAGTCAATACAAGAAGACTGAATAAAGTTCTTCAAGATATGCTTCACAATATGGATAAGTTTTTTGCACGGCTTTTAGATCAAGAATCCTATGGAGACGTATTGAGTGAACATCTAGAAGGGTTTGTAGAAGATATGGTGCAAAAAAAATACCATATCTTAAAGACCTCGGATAATTTTTACCGTTATAAAACAGACATTAAAAACATATTAAAGGAAATCAGAGACGATGAGAAGTTAATCGAAAAGATTCGGGAACGAGCCAAAGCGGTCAAAGATACGAAAGAGGATGTGTTAGATCTAATTGATATGATCGAGCGTGGATTTGATGACATTGAGCATCGTATTTCTAATATGGATCGGGAACATACGAAGTATATACGGGCTACCGTGACAAGATTAAATTACCTGTTAAGTGGACAAACAGATACCAAAGGGTTGGTCGTGCAATTGCTCAACCAAATGTCTGCAGCAGATGATCTAGACAATATGGTTCTTACTATAGGAGAAAAAATGAATCTTTCCTTTGTGGAGATTCTTTCAGAGAAGTCTTTATATAAGCGTAGAAAAGGGAAAAAGGATTTCATAAGCCATATGGCCAAAGAAGAGGTACAAGAGGATCTAGAGCGAGAAGCGGTGTTAAAATTAAATAAAGTACAAGCAAGGTTTAGTAAAAAACAAATTGAAGATTTTATCGAAGAGCATATGGAAAATGAAGTTATGGATACAAGAAATCTTGTGATAGACAGTGCGGAGAGTTTTGAAAAATTAATTTTGGCCTATGATTTAAGTACAAGAAAAAAAAGTCGGTATTTGGTAATTAAAACACAGGAAACGCAGATTGAAAAGAATGGATATTGTTATCCAGCCATTCAATTTGTAAAAAAATAAAATAGGAGAACATACAATAAGATGATTGAATATTACGAAAACTTGATGCCAGAGGAGCAGGAAGATTTGATAGAAGTCGTAAAAACGTTATATCGTCAAACCTTTCTTTTGGAACAAAAATTTGACAGACGTCTTGGCAGAATGGTGTATCAACAAGAGTATAGAATTTGTAGCAGACATTTGGAATTTTTAAAGCGATATTTTGAAATTGCAGGCATTGAACTAAAGGAAAATGTACATATGGGATTGATTTATATTCAGGGAGAAACCTTAATGGGAGAGAAACTTCCAAAGCTTGCAACCATCTATATTTTAGTTTTAAAACTTCTTTATGATGAACAAATGGCATCCGCATCCGCAAGCAGTCATATGGTTACAACGCTAGGAGCGATGAATGGAAAAGCAGGAGATTTTGGGGTTTTAAGGGCGCTCCCATCACCGACAGAAATGAAAAGGACGATTTCCTTGCTTAAAAAATGTCAGATAGTAGAACCGCTTGATACAATGGAAGAAATGGATGAACAAATGCGCATGGTGATTTATCCGTGTATCAATGCGGTAGTATCGGGAGATCACGTAAGTGAATTATTACATACATTTAACGAGGAGGAGTACCGTGGAAAAGAATCAAGCCTTCAAAGCAATATCGAAAATATGTCTGAATAATTGGCATTATATCGATCGAAAGATCTTGACATTGAATCAGGGAATTAACTTTTTTACCGGACATTCTGGAAGTGGAAAGTCTACAGTGATCGATGCCATGCAGATTGTACTATATGCAAATACCGATGGAAGAGGATTTTTTAATAAGGCAGCGGCAGATGATTCCGATCGTTCTTTGATCGAATATCTTCGAGGAATGGTCAACATTAGTGAAAATAACGAATCTCAGTACCTTAGAAATCAGAATTTTTCTAGCACCATCGTTTTAGAGTTGGAGCAGACGGATACAAAAGAAAAACAGTGCATAGGGGTGGTCTTTGATGTAGAAACAGCGACCAATGAAATTAATCGTCTCTTCTTCTGGCATACCGGTGGGCTTCTTGAAAATGCGTATCGAGGAGATAAAAGATGTCTTTCTACAGGAGAAGTAAAAGAATTTTTGCAGAGAAACTTTTCAGGGGAACAGTACTATTGTGGTCCAAGCAATGAACGATTTCGCCGTCAGATGTATGACATATATCTTGGTGGATTGGATATGGAAAAATTTCCACGACTGTTCAAACGCGCGATCCCATTTCGTATGAATATTAAACTGGAAGATTTTGTAAAAGAATATATTTGTATGGAGCAAGATATTCAGATCGAAGATCTTCAAGAGAGTGTCACACAGTATGGACGTATGCGCGCCAGAATTGAGCAGACCTTAGAAGAAATTAAGTGGTTAGAAGAGATTCAAAGTGCATATGAGCTGTTTCAAAAGAAACAAGAAGAAGTTGAAGGTTGTACTTATCAAATTGAAAAACTGGAGATGTTACAACTTAAGGCAAGGATTCAAGAATTCTTGGATAAAATAAAAGAGCGTAGGATAGAAATTGAACGACAAGAACAATTCAAACAGGAACTTCAAGGAGAGGAAGAGCAACTGGAAAAAGCTTATGAGGAAGTGTTGCTGCGCATCCACAACAGTGGATACGAGGCGTTAGAGACGGAACTTTTGAACTTGAATGAAACACTGGAGCGTTTGGGAAATAGTAAAGTAAAATGGGAGAAAATCGCAGACCATTTAGGAGAGTGGAAGAAAAGTGATGTAACACCGAATCAGACGATTTGGGTAATTGATCAATTTAGAAACCAAAGCATTTCCAAGGAAGATCTGGAACAGTTAAAAAGCAGTTTGTTCAACCTTAAAGAAGAGTTAGAAGAAGAGCGAAGAGAGCTGGATTCGAATGTTCGAAAAATCAAAAAAGAAGAGCAGGAAGCAAGAGAAGAATTAAAGGAATTAAAGCAAGGACGAAAAGCGTATCCAAAAGAGTTGGAGGAAGCAAGATACGAGCTTCGTACAAAACTCACAGAGCATTATGGAAAGTTTGTAAATGTGCAGATTCTGGCAGATCTTCTAGATATTAAAGACGAACGTTGGCACAACGCAATCGAAGGATATTTGGGAAATAATAAGTTAATGCTCGTTGTGGAGCCTGCGTATGTAAAAACAGCCATGGATTTTTATAAAGACATGGAGAAGAAAAAGTATTGCCGTGTGTCTATTTTAGATACGGAAAAGATTTTAGTGTCTGCAAATAATGGTGAGATTGCTGTCTATGAAGGGGCTCTTTGCGAAGAAGTTAAGACAAAAGAAGACTATGTTCGTGCCTATATTGATTTTATGTTGGGAAAAGTAATGAAATGTGAAAGCATGGAAGAACTTCGTAAATGTAAGATTGGGATTACGCCAGAGTGTATGCTATATCATAGTTTCAGTTTGCGTCATATTAATCCAGAAAATTATACACGAAGAGCGTATATTGGTGAGACAAGTATGCGTAAAAGGATTCGTCAGTTGGATGAGAAATGCCAAAGTCTTCAACAAGAACGCAAACCACTTCAAGAGGAATTGGAACAACTGAAGAACCTTTTGAAACTCGAATCTTTACAACAACCGGTATCAGATTACATGGAGTGCTTATCCGATTTAAAGGAACTTCCAGAAAAAGAAAAGAGGAAAGTACAACTTGTAGAAAAAATGAGAAAGATTCAAGAAGAATCGCTCACATTATTGGAAACGCAAAAGAAAGAATTAATGCAACAAAAAGAAGCGGTCAAACTTAAGATTGATCAGGTTGCAAAAACCATATGGAGCAATCAAGAAACCATTCATAAATGTAGTAGTGAAAATTTGAACTTTGAAAAAATACTTTCTGAGAAAGAAAAGAACTTTGAAGAAAATCATTTTTATGAAGAGCAATTTGCAGCTTATATGGAAACAAGAAAAAGTACAAATTATGAGTATCTAAAGAAACAAAAGATAACAGAATCACTTCAATTAGAAGAGAAAAAGAAAAAATGCTACCAGAATCTGGTAGATCAAAGAAGTCGTTATCTTCAAAATTATTTGAATCGTACATTTTCTGCGGTAATTGAGACAAATGAGCCATATGAAACCTTATTGAAAAGTTTGCAATGCGATGATTTGGAAAAATACAAAGAGGCAGCCAAAGTACAGGCAAGATCTGCGGTAGAACATTTTAAAGATGATTTTATATTTAAAATCAGAAGTGCCATTCGAGAGGCATATCAAAGAAAAGATGAATTGAATCGTATCATCAGCAGATTGGATTTTGGAAAAGATAAATACCAATTTGTAATTACAAAAAATAAAGGGGCTGATGGAAAATATTATAAGATGTTTATGGATGAATCTCTTCAGATTGATCCTTCACAACTTTCCGATTCCATGGAAAATCAAATGGATATGTTTACCATGGAACATGAAGATAAATATGGGGCATTAATGAATGAATTGATTGGAATCTTTATTCCATCCGAAAATGCGACCAAGGAAGAACTAGAAGAAGCCAAAAGAAATATGGAAAAATATGCAGATTATCGAACCTATCTTTCGTTTGATATGCAGCAGATTGTCAGTGGTGAGAAAGATATGACCATTGGGCTTAGTAAAATGATCAAAAAGAATTCAGGTGGAGAGGGACAAAACCCGCTTTATGTTGCCTTACTTGCTAGTTTTGCACAGATTTATCGGATTAATCTTTCTCCAACCATTCGTAGAAATCCAACCATTCGTCTTGTAGTATTGGATGAAGCATTTTCAAAAATGGATGCAGAAAAAGTGGCAAGTTGTATTTCATTGATCCGTGGACTTGGGTTCCAAGCAATTATCAGTGCGACCAATGACAAAATACAAAATTATTTGGAAAATGTAGACAAGACATTTGTGTATGCAAATCCAAATAAAAAGCATATTTCTATCCAGGAATTTGAAAAGAAAGAATTTGTGGAACTTGTGGAAGAATAAAAGGAAGAATGTTTTTTAATTCAAGAAAAAGGAGAGTAAAAGTATGGTATACGAAATTAAAGGAGGAGCATTTCCGGTCGTAGAGTGTAAGTTACAAGATGGAGAGGCAATGATCACAGAAAGTGGATCCATGGTTTGGATGAGTCCAAATATGCAAATGGAAACCAGAGGGGGTGGTATCGGAAAAATGTTTTCAAGAGCGTTTACAGGGGAGAACATTTTTCAAAATATCTATACCGCAAGAGGAAATGGCATGATCGCATTTGGATCTAGCTTTCCGGGAAAAATTGTTCCTTTGCAAATTACACCAGGAAGAGAGATGATTGTTCAAAAAAATGCATTTTTGGCGTCAGAGACTGGGGTAGAATTATCCATGCACTTTAAGAAAAAGTTAGGAGCAGGATTTTTTGGAGGAGAAGGTTTTATCATGCAAAAACTTTCTGGAAGTGGAATGGCATTTGTAGAAATAGATGGTGAGCTTGTAGAATACGATTTGGCTCCCGGACAGCAGATTATAGTAGATACCGGAAATGTTGCAGGTTTTGAAGCAAGTATTCAGATGGATATTCGTCAAGTACCAGGATTAAAAAATAAGTTTTTTGGAGGAGAAGGATTGTTTAATACAGTTCTTACAGGACCAGGGAAAATCTGGCTTCAGACCATGCCAATCTCGGGTGTGGCTGCAGCAGTGGCGGCATTTATTCCAACGAGAAATGACTAAGGAGAGTGGCAATCAATGAAATTAATGATAGCGTCAGACATCCATGGTTCTGCATACTATTGCCAGAAGATGTTAGAAGCATATGAAAAAGAACAAGCCGATCGAATGCTGTTACTAGGAGATCTTCTCTATCATGGACCAAGAAATGATTTGCCAAAAGGGTATGCGCCAAAACAGGTGATTGAAATGCTAAATTCCCAAAAAGAAAATTTACTATGTGTACGAGGAAATTGTGATACAGAAGTAGATCAGATGGTGCTACAATTTCCGATTCTTGCGGAATATTGTTTTCTTGAGTTAGATGGACAGAAAATTTTTGCATCCCATGGACATATCCATAATCCGGCAAAACCACCTATGCTAAAGCAAGGAGATATTCTTCTAAATGGACATACACATATTCCGGCGTGGGAAGAAAAAGAACATTATATTTATATAAATCCAGGTTCGGTTTCCATACCAAAAGAGAACTCGGAACACAGTTATATGATTTATGAAAAGGGATGTTTTTATTGGAAAAATCTAGAGGGAGAGGTATATAAAACATGGATGAGAAATATGCATTATTGATCGATGCAGACAATGTTTCAGCCAAATATATAAAGCCCATTTTAAATGAGTTGTCAAAATACGGAAACGTAACATATAAAAGAATTTACGGAGATTGGACAAGTTCCAAAAATTCCAGTTGGAAGGAAGTACTACTTCAAAATTCTATTACACCGATTCAACAATTTAGTTATACACATGGAAAAAATGCTACCGATTCTGCCATGATCATAGATGCGATGGATATGCTCTATACCAGTGAATTGGAAGGATTTTGCCTAATATCAAGTGACAGTGATTTTACCAAACTTGCAAGTCGTTTACGGGAAAGTGGAAAACACGTCATTGGAATGGGAGAAGCAAAGACACCGTCCGCATTTCGACAAGCTTGTGATATTTTTACAGAACTTGAACTACTTCTAGAAGATACGGTACTTGGAAAAGAAGAGGTATCCAAAGATCAGATTGAAGAAGCAGTTATTAAAATTATTACGGAGAATCAAAACAATGGAAAAGAAACAGGACTTGGAGAGGTAGGAAGTAGACTTGTTAAACTTTATCCGGATTTTGACGTTCGCCGTTATGGATATAGTCTTTTATCTAAGTTTTTAGAAAGTTTTTCTAAATTAAAATTACAACAAGATGGAACAAAGATGACGGTTACGCTTTATGAAGATCAAAGTACCCAAGAACTGTTAGAAGAGTACATTGTCCAAGTTGTAAAAGAGGCTGGCGGTCAAGGGGTTTCCTTGTGTTCTCTTGGAAATATGATTCGAAATCAGTTCGGAAATTTTAAAGTTCGAGACTATGGTTACTCTCAGTTCAAACAGTACATTCAAAGTTTTAAATATATTAAAATACGGGATGACGGAGAACAAAACTGGGCTGTTTACAAAAAGAAAAAATAAACAAGTTTTATTGTGGAGTGAGAAGAGAAGTCTTCTCACTCCATTGTCTTGTCACATGTAAACATCTGTGGTATAATTACATGAATTTAGTCAGGAATAATTCTAAAGTTGATTCCGCCAAAGGCGGAGGAAGGTGTGAAGAAATGTCTATTATTGAGGAAATCAATACGTTAAAAAAAGAAAAAAATGCGGTTATACTGGCACATTATTATGTGTCTCCACAGGTTCAGGAGATCGCAGATTACATAGGAGATTCCTTTTATCTTAGTAAAGTTGCTGTAGGGTTAAAAGAACAAACCATCGTCTTTTGTGGTGTGTCATTTATGGGGGAAAGTGCGAAAATATTAAACCCAGAAAAAACAGTTTTGATGCCAGATATTGCAGCGGATTGCGCAATGGCACATATGGCAGATAAAGCATCCATTGAAAAGGTACGCAAAGAATACGATGATGTTGCAGTTGTATGTTATATTAATTCAACAGCAGAATTAAAAGAATATTGTGATATATGCGTCACTTCTGCCAATGCACTAAAAATTATAAAGGCATTGCCAAATAAAAATATCTATTTTATTCCAGATCGAAATCTGGCACGTTTTGTTGCAGATCACATTCCAGAGAAGAATTTTATCTTCAATGAAGGATATTGTCCGGTTCATGAAATGATCCAAGTGGATGAAGTCAAAGAAGCAAAAGCAATGCATCCAAATGCACTGGTACTGACACATCCAGAATGTCCTTTACAGATAAGAGAACTGTCTGATTTTCTTGGAAGTACAAGCCAGATTATCGAGTATGCTACCCAAAGTGATGTTCAGGAATTTATTATTTGTACGGAAAATGGAGTTCGCTATGAACTAGAAAGACAAAATCCAGAGAAAAAATTTTATTTTCCAAAAACAGAGCCAATATGCCCTGATATGAAGACCGTGACTTTAGAAAAAGTTTTAAACGTTTTAAAGACATATGAAAATGAAATGATTGTTTCAAAGGATCGCATAGAAAATTCAAAAAGACCATTGGAAAAAATGCTTGAATATGCGAAATAAGAAAGGATGATAGGGATGAAAGTACAAACAGATGTTGTAATAGTTGGAACAGGAGTTGCAGGTTTGTTTTCAGCATTAAATCTTTCGTCAGACCGAAACATCCTTATGCTTACAAAGGAAGATTGCGAAAGCAGTGATTCTTTTTTGGCACAGGGGGGAATTTGTGTTTTAAGAGATGAGAAGGATTATGATAGTTTCTTTGAAGACACGATGAAAGCGGGACATTACGAAAATCGAAAAGAATCCGTAGAGATTATGATTCGAGAATCCCAGAATGTGATTCAAGATTTAATGGGATATGGTGTGGAGTTTGAAAAAGAAAATGGAGCGCTTACCTATACAAGAGAAGGGGCTCATTCAAAGCCAAGAATTCTCTATCATAAAGACATTACAGGAAAAGAAATTACCAGTAAATTGCTTGCCAAAGTTCGGAAACTTCCAAACGTAAAAATCATGGAATATACAACAATGACGGATCTTCTTGTGGAGGACAATCGTTGTCTTGGGGTGGTTGCAAAAGAAAATAAGAAAGATGCACCGGAAATGCAAATTTATGCAGAGAATACAATTCTTGCAACAGGAGGAATTGGTGGAAATTATCAACATTCCACGAATTTTCCACATTTAACAGGTGATGCCATTCGAATTGGGCAAAAACATGGGGTGAAGATGGAACATCTTGATTATGTTCAAATTCATCCAACAACATTGTATTCAGAAAAACCAGGAAGACGATTTCTTATTTCAGAGTCTGTTCGAGGGGAAGGGGCTGTTTTGTATAACAAAAACATGGAACGATTTGTGAATGAACTACTTCCCCGTGATGTAGTTGCAAATGCCATCCATGAACAAATGAAGAAAGATGGAACGAACTATGTATGGTTGTCCATGGAACATATTGATCGAGAGGAAATATTAAACCATTTTCCCAATATTTATGAACGCTGTTTGGAGGAAGGATACGATGTAACAAAAGAATGTATTCCGGTGGTACCCGCACAGCATTATTTCATGGGCGGCATTTGGGTTGATTCTGATAGTAAAACATCTATGGACCATTTATTTGCGGCAGGAGAAACAAGCTGTAATGGTGTCCATGGTAAAAACCGTCTTGCAAGTAATTCACTTCTAGAAAGTCTTGTTTTTGCAAAACGTGCAGCGAAAAAAATAAAAGAACAATACTAGGTAGAATCGATACTATGTAAAAAAGGAGAAAAAACATGAATGGAATAACCATGACATTACAAGTAGATCATTTGATTCAATCTGCATTACAAGAAGATATTTCAAGCGAAGATGTTTCTACCAATGCAGTTATGAAAGAATATGTAAAAGGGGAAGTAGAATTAATCTGCAAACAAGATGGGATTGTTGCAGGATTGGATGTTTTTAAACGAGTGTTTGAATTGTTAGATCCAGAAGTAGAAGTGGAATTTTATTGCAAAGACGGAGAGCAGGTTCAAAACAAACAACGCATGGGGAAAGTGATAGGAGATATCCGTGTTCTTTTATCGGGAGAGAGAGTAGCGCTTAACTATTTGCAAAGAATGAGTGGAATTGCAACTTACACCCATAGTGTGGCAGAACTTTTAAAGGGAAGTAAGACAAAACTATTAGACACAAGAAAAACAACTCCAAATATGCGTATTTTTGAAAAATATGCGGTTCGTGCAGGTGGTGGTTATAATCACAGATACAATTTATCTGACGGGGTTATGTTAAAGGACAATCATATTGGAGCGGCAGGAAGTGTCACAAAAGCGGTTCAAATGGCAAAAGAGTACGCTCCATTTGTCAGAAAAATCGAGGTGGAGACAGAAAATCTAGATATGGTAAGAGAAGCGGTTGAGGCAGGCGCAGATATTATTATGTTGGATAATATGACCGTAGAGGAAATGAAAGAGGCAATTCGTATCATTGACGGAAGAGCACAGACAGAATGTTCTGGAAATGTGACAAAGGAGAACATTGGACGAATCATTGACCTTGGTGTGGACTATGTATCCAGTGGAGCACTAACACATTCGGCACCTATTTTGGATATTTCCTTAAAAAATTTGCATGCCATTTAAAAAATTGTAGTATACACAGATGGGAAGGAGAAGAAATAGATGCTGATTGGACCAGAAAGAAGAAATGAGATTATTGCAGAAATGAAAAATCGTAATACTCCAATTTCAGGAAAATCACTGGCACAGAAGTTTCAAGTGAGTCGACAGATTATTGTGCAGGATATTGCACTGATTCGAGCAGCAGGATATGATATTATTTCCACAAATAAAGGATATCTGTTAAATGAGCCGTATGAAGTGAGTCGGATTTTTAAAGTTGCTCATACAGATGAAGAACTAGAAGATGAATTATTTTCCATCCTAGATTTAGGTGGAAAAGTTGTAAATGTCATGATTAATCATAAAGTATATGGGCATATGGAGGCAACTTTAAATATCAATTCAAGAAGAAAAGCAGAAACATTTCTTGAAGACATTCGTACAGGAAAATCAAGTCCTTTAAAAAATATCACTTCAAATTATCACTATCATAAAGTTGTGGCAGATAGTGAAGAAACATTGAATTTGATTGAGGAAATGTTAAAAACAAAAGGATTTTTTGTGGAAACAGTGGACACAGATCGAAGAGAATGACCTTGACATTCTTAAAGTGCTGTGATACGCTTTTAACTAGAATAAACACGAAAACGCAATGATGAAGAGAGTAACTGAAAGAAAGTTTTACAGAGAATTCCCATAGAGATTTTTACTATCCATGCTGAGAGGGAAAGATGGAATTTCAGTGAAGATGGCTTCTAAGTGGCGCACCGAACAGAGATTCTGCAAGGCTGCGATGGGCCCGCCCATTATAGCGGATGAGTACTAGAAGGTACTTACTAAGGTCTTGTCTGTGAGGGCAAGATAAACAAGAGGTGGTAACACGGAGATTAAGGCCCGTCTTCTTATATTAAGAAGACGGGATTTTTTTGTTATGAAAGTACGTGTTAAAAAACGAGAAAAGGAGAAATGTAATGTCAGAAAAACAAAAATATTATATTACGACCGCAATTGCTTATACATCTGGAAAACCTCATATTGGGAATACTTACGAGGCGGTTCTTGCAGATGCAATTGCAAGATACAAAAGAAGTCAGGGATATGATGTATTTTTCCAGACAGGTACAGATGAGCATGGTCAAAAAATTGAGTTAAAGGCAGAAGAAGCAGGAGTTTCACCAAAAGAATTTGTAGATGATATATCCAGACAGATTAAAAATATCTGGGATATGATGGATACATCTTACGATAAATTTATTCGTACAACGGATGAATATCACGAAAAACAAGTTCAGAAAATATTCAAAAAATTGTATGATCAAGGGGATATTTATAAAGGACATTATGAAGGGTTGTACTGTACTCCTTGTGAATCCTTCTTTACAGAATCTCAGTTAGTAGATGGTAAATGTCCAGATTGTGGTCGTGAAGTTCAACCGGCAAAAGAGGAGGCGTATTTCTTTAAAATGAGTAAATATGCCGATCGTTTGATTGAGCATATTAATACACATCCAGAGTTTATTCAACCAGTATCTCGTAAAAATGAAATGATGAACAATTTCCTTCTTCCGGGACTTCAAGATCTTTGTGTATCTAGAACTTCATTCAAATGGGGAGTTCCAGTAGATTTTGATCCAAAGCATGTGGTATACGTTTGGTTAGATGCACTGACAAACTATATTACAGGAATCGGATATGACTGTGATGGAGAACATACAGAGCAGTTTCAGAAAAACTGGCCAGCAGACCTTCATCTGATCGGGAAAGATATTATTCGCTTCCATACAATTTATTGGCCTATTTTCCTTATGGCATTGGATCTTCCACTTCCAAAACAAATTTTTGGACATCCTTGGTTATTGCAGGGAGATGGAAAAATGAGTAAATCAAAGGGAAATGTACTTTATGCAGATGAACTTGTAGATTTCTTTGGGGTGGATGCTGTGCGCTATTTTGTGCTTCATGAGATGCCGTTTGAAAATGATGGAATTATCTCTTGGGAACTTATAGTGGAACGATTAAATTCTGATCTTGCCAATACACTTGGTAACCTTGTCAATCGTACCATATCCATGACAAATAAATATTTTGGTGGAGTGGTAACAGACAAAGGGGTTGCAGAAGAAGTGGATAAAGACTTAAAAGCAGTGGTTGAAGCAACACCAAAAGCAGTAGAAGCAAAAATGGATGGTCTTCGTGTAGCAGATGCCATTACAGAAATTTTCAACCTCTTTAAACGCTGCAATAAATACATTGACGAAACTATGCCATGGGTACTTGCAAAGGACGAAGAGAAAAAGGACAGACTGGAGACTGTACTTTTCAATCTGATTCAAAGTATTTCCGAAGGAGCAAAATTATTAGAATCCTTTATGCCATCTACGAGCAAAAAAATTCTTGCACAGTTAAATGGAGGACATGTAACAGACAAACCAGAAATTCTTTTCCAAAGATTAGATCTTGAGGAAGTATTACAAAAAGTTGCAGAACTTCATCCACCGGTTGAAGAAGAAAAAGAAGAAAATGTGATTGATATAGAAGCAAAACCAGAGATCACATATGATCAGTTTGGAGCAATGCAGTTCCAAGTTGGCGAAATTATTTCTTGTGAAGAAGTAAAGAAATCAAGAAAATTACTTTGCTCTCAGGTGAAAGTTGGAAGCCAGATCAAACAGATTGTTTCAGGAATCAAAGGACATTATACAGCGGAAGAAATGGTTGGTAAGAAAGTTATGGTTCTTGTGAATTTAAAACCTGCAAAACTTGCAGGAATATTATCAGAGGGTATGCTTCTTTGTGCAGAAGATGCAGAAGGAAATCTTGCCTTGGTTACTCCAGAAAAAGAGATGCCTGCAGGCGCAGAAATTTGTTAAGCAGTGAAAGTATGAAAGGAGCCAACGTGCTAATCAATTAGTACGTTGGCTTCTTTTATGTATTGGAAACTTATAAGAAAATTATTTCATTGACAGAGGACAGTTCTATTTGGGTGAAATTTTTAGAGATGCTTGATATTCTAATATAAATATAAGATAATGAGACATCGATATTATTGAAAATTTGTATAGAAAAGAAGGCGAGTAGTATGTTTATATTTCCCTGGTATGCACTAAATGATGAGATTAAGATCATATCTAATAAACAGAAAGATGGACAATTAGAACTGCTTAGGACAGATCATATGCGCTATTTGAAAGCACCTTTTGCCATTCATGTGATGTCAGGAGGACAATATAAAGAGAAGCAGAATATAAGCTTTGGAGGAATTATTGATGGAAAAAAATTTACAACAAAGCAGGAAAGCGAAGGAAGCAATGCTGATGGGAAAGTGATCTTCCCTGAAAAATGGGGGATAAAAATCCACCAACATGATTATTATGAATTGATGTATGTATTGGAAGGAGACGTAGAGCAGCAGATTGAAGCGAGTACCTATGTGTATAAAAAGGGAGAAGGCTGTTTTATCAATCGAAATACAAAACATAGAGAAATTTCAGGAAAAGATTTTTTTGTTGTGTATCTGTGCCTTTCAAAAGAGTATATTCGAGAGATGGCTGAAACATCTCGGTATACCAGTGGGAGTATTTATCGTTTTCTGATGTCTAGCATGGAACAAAAAACTTTTTATAAAAAAGACTATCTTTACATTTCTCCAAAGTACGAAGAGCGGGGAATACAGCAAACATATGAATTGTTTGAGCGCATGACGAGAGAATTGATTGAAAAAAAACCTGGATATATGCATATTTTTTGCGGATTAGTGGAACGTCTATTTGGCGTGTTTCAGAATCCGGAATTGTATCAAATCTGTTATGTAGCAATGAATTCCTCAGTGGAAGAACAGTTATTTGAGAAAGTAAAACTTTTGATCGAAGAAAATCCCGGAAAGTATACAAGGCAGAGCTTGGCAAATGAGCTAAATTACAGTGGTGATTATCTGAATAAAGTGGTTAAAAAGTTTACTGGTCTTACGATTACAAGATATTGTCAAAAGGTTTTACTCAAGCAGGCAAAGTTATTGTTGGAAGAGAAGGGGATGAGTGTGTCTGCGGTAATGGAACAAATGGAATTTCGAAATGCTAGTCATTTTTATGAGATTTTTAAGGAGGAATTTGGAATTCTTCCGGGTGAGTGTAAAAAAGTGCATAACCAGAATGTCTGAATTTGATAAAAAAGTATGCAGAGTGTCTTGTTTTGGGCAATGAATCTGTTTCACTTTTATTGTATCTTAGTAAACAAGAAGTAACAGATACAATGGAGGAGAAACGTTATGAAATTAATTGGGAGACACGCAGAAATGTCACAGGTCGTGGCAGGTGAAGTAAAAAAAAGAGAGATGTTTGGACATGCGATAGCGGGATTTGGACAAAATCTTATTTTTGGTTTGTGGAGCAGTTATATGATGGTATTCTATACAGATATTTTTGGAATTACAGCCGGAGCCGCCAGTATCATTATGCTGCTAACTAGAATCTGGGATGGAGTGAATGATCCGATGATGGGAAGCATTGCGGATCATACAAGGACAAAATGGGGGCGCTATCGACCTTGGTTGTTATTTATGTCACCAGTTATTGTAATCTTTTTAGTGCTGAACTTTAGTTCTCCAGATTTGTCACCAGCATTAAAAGTTGCATACGCAGGAATTACATATGTCTTGATGAGCATGGCTTTTACAGCTGTAGATGTTCCCTATTGGACAATGCCGGCAGCAATGTCATCTGATGTACAAAAAAGAGCTAAAATCATCAGTTATTCACGTATGTCAACCACACTTGCAACGACAGTACTTGGAGTAGTTGCGATTCCACTGATCAACGCATTAGGGCAGGGGGATAAGCAAAAAGGATATATGATGACAGCACTGGTTGTGGGAATCATTGGAGCAGGATTTTATTTGATTGGTTTCGCGAATATCAGAGAACACGTACAGCCGGTCCCAAATCAGAAAATTACTTTAAAAAGTTCGATAAAAGCAATTACACAAAATAGACCGCTATTATTGTTACTTTGCTGTGGGCTTCTTGCGAACATTGGAACGATGTTGAAACAAGGGATGGTAATATATTATGTAAAAGACTGTGTCGGATCTGAAAATCTGATTCCGATTTTCAGTATTTTATTCCTTCCCGGAATGTTTTTGGGCTTAGTTATCGCACCAATGTTTACAAAGAGATTTGATTCCAATATGGTATTTATTGGTTCAAGAGTATTTGGAATTGTTGTAGATATTGTGTTTTTCTTCGCAGGATTCGAGAATGTGCCACTTGTTATGTTCCTATACGCATTGACAAGTATTCCTCTTGGAATGTCAGCAGTTGTCTCTGCAACAATGTTGACGAATACAATTGAATATGCAGAATGGAAATTTGGAAACCGTCAGGAAGGGCTAATCAGTTCCACGCAGACACTGACAGCTAAAATTGGGATGGCTTTGAGTGCCGGTGTAATCGGTGCGGTACTGGAAATTGCAGATTATGTACCGAATCAGGTGACAACGGAAACACAGACTATGATTCATGGCGCATTCACACTGTTCTGTGCAGTTATTGGTGGTCTTTCAATTGTGCCAATGTTATTTAATAAATTTACAGATAAAGAACATGAAAGAATCGTTAAAGAGTTAGAAGAGCGTCGAAGACAATCTGAAGTGTAAGGAGAAAGAGAATGAGAACAAAACAAAAATTTGATAAAAACTGGATGTATATTATTGATGAAGTAGGACCATTACCAAAGACATATGCGAAGAGTGGCATTGTGGGGGGAATCACGAATGCAGTGGATGACGAGTTGTTTGAACCATTTGCAGGTGCCGGAAATATGCTACGTGCTTTACAGGATATCCTTCCGGCAGGAGAGGATGTGAAGGGGGATATTGATGCAGCAAACATGCTTATGGGAAATCTTCCAGAGAAAGCAAAGTCTGCAAAACATTGGAAGAGCGTAGATTTACCACACGATTTTAGAGTAGAAATCGGTGTGACAAAAGAGGCTACGAATTGGGAACAGGGATATATTCCGGATGGTATTGCGTATTACCGTAAAGTATTTAAAGTACCAAAAAGCACATTGGGAAAACGAGTAGTATTGGAGTTTGACGGTGTCACGAGAAATGCTTCTTTTTGGTACAATGGGTGTTTCCTTGGAGATCACTATTCTGGATATACAGGATTTCAGTTTGATGTAACAGAACTTACAAAGTACGGGGATGAGGAAGGAGATAACGTTATTCTGGTGCGTTGTGATACAACGAATGGAAGTGAAGGATGGTGGTATGAAGGGGGCGGAATTTACCGTCATACATGGCTTACTACATATGAAGATACTCATGTGGATCGCTGGGGGGTTTTTGTAAAGCCAATTGTAAAAGGGAAAGATGCCATACTCGAAATCGAGACCACCATATGCAACGAGACATTTGTAGAAAAGTCCTATCGTGTTTGCACCACCATTATAAATCCGATGGGAGAAGAAATTGGACAAGTTGGAACAACAGGAACTATTTCGGCTTGTGGGAAAGATACAAAGAAATGCACGATGGAAGTGCAAGAGGCATATCTGTGGGAATGTAAAAATCCATATTTGTATACGGCTGTCACAGAAGTGTTTGAAGGAGACAGAATCGTTGATAATTATGAAACAACATTTGGAATCCGTAGTGTTGCGTATACTACAGAAGGGCTTCTATTGAACGGAGAACCAACACCTCTTTATGGAACTTGTTTTCATCAGGATTTTGTTGGCGTAGGCGCGGCAATACCAGATGCTATTCAGAATTATAAAATCAAAAAGATCAGAGATATTGGATTTAATGCGTTCCGTTCTTCTCACAATCCGGCAACATTAGAGTTATTGGATGCATGCGATCGCATGGGTGTACTTGTGATCAATGAGAACCGAATTATAGAAACAACCAAACATCGTATGGAAGATTTAGAAGAACTGATCAAAAGTTCCCGAAATCATCCCTCTGTGTTTGCATGGAGTATGTCCAATGAGGAAATCTTTGCAGGAAGTTATCAAGCCCTCCGTATTCTTGATAAAATGATTCCGTTTGCACGGCATTTAGATGATAGCAGACTGTTCCTTTCAGCAGAAGCATTTTTATCCGGCGAGATGGCGGGAAAATATGGGATGGAAATTTATGATGTGTTTGGAATGAATTATGCAGAATCTGCTCTGAATAATAATCAGATTAAAAATTTGACTGAGAGTTATCCAGATATGAAGTTTTTGAGCACAGAAAGTGCGTCTTGGTATACAACAAGAGGAATTTATGAAGACAATAAAGAAAGGGGACATTGTTCTAGCTATGGTACCCGCTATGTTATGATGGGCGGCGAAGGAGGACCAAATGCTGGAGGAACTGCAAGACCATGGCAAACATGGAATTTCTACAAAGAGAATCCAAAGACCGGAGGATTCTTCATTTGGACCGGCTTTGATTATCGTGGAGAACCAACACCATTAAAGGAATATCAGGTATGTTCTAACTTTGGGATTATGGATACTTGTGGATTTCCAAAAGATGATTGCTTTTATTACGAAGCAAGGATAAAAGAAACACCACTTATTCATATTATGCCACATTGGACATGGGAGAAAGAAGGAGAGATTAAGAAAATCCGCCTTTATACAAATTGTGAGGAAGCAGAATTGTTTTTAAATGGAGAGTCTCTTGGAAGAAAAACGCTAGAAGATGATTGGATTCCATTTGAAGTAGCATATCATCCGGGAGAACTTCTTGCAGTGGGATATAGAAATGGAGAAAAAGTTGTGGAAGATGTGCAACGAACAGCAGGAAAGGCAACTGCAATTAAACTGGAGGCAGATCGGAGTGTACTGGATGGAGATGGTGCAGATGTTTCATGCGTAAAGGTTTCTATCATAGATGAGAATGGAATTGTGGTACCGAACGCAGAAAATCAAGTGGTTTTTGAAGTGACTGGAGCAGGACATCTTCTGGGACTTGGGAACGGAGATCCTGGGTGTAGGGAGAATGACAAAGCATCTTCCAGACATGCATTCTCAGGGTTGCTTTTAGCGCTCATTCAGTCAAATGAAGAAAGTGGTGATATTGTAATACGGGCAGAATCTGAAGGACTTCAGAAAGGGGAAATTGTACTTCAGGCGAAATAATACTATTTGAAAACGATAGAATGGTGCGATATTTACATATATGAGATAATATGCTATCCTTTTATATAGTTGTAGATAAATAACATCCATTTTCAATAGAAGTGGTTTGTACATAACAAATGAAAATAAAAGGAGTAGTCAATTCTAGATATGAAAAAATTAAATAAATTAATTTTGACTTGTTTATCCATGATGATCGCATTGCAGTTGAATGTGCGCAGTGTTTCAGCACTTGAAGATTTTTCTCAAGATGGAGCGGCAGAAATAGAGGATGAATTTAATCATTTATCACCGGAAGAGAAAGAAAAATCTGAGAAATTAAAAAAAGACTTTTCAAAAAATGGAAACAAAGTAACACAATATGTTAACCAAGAAGATCAAAAACTAAAAACAATTGTTTGGACGCTAGGGGTTACTCCACCACAAATGGGAGGAGCGAATAACCAATTTGAAAGAATTGAACAAAATATTTCTGGTAAAACATATATCGAGTACAAGGCGAAGTATGTAGAAAATAATGGGTGGTATGATATAGATAAAAGTTGGACACAAGACAGCAACTTATGTTTTGCGGCAGGAGCATCAAACGCACTGCATTGGTGGCTTGATACAAACAGTACATACATTGATAAATACCTTAGTATGACACCCAATTATGCGAAGGATAAACGTGAAAAACTTGATAAGATTAGAGAGCCTGTAAAGAATAAAGATAATAGTAATGTATATAATTCTTTTGTTGCTCAATTTTCAAATAAACCCGATGGATATTGGGCAGATATATTACATGATCAATTTATAAATGGATATTACGGAAAACAGGATGGTTCTGTTAATGATAGTGATCTAGTAAGAGAGGAACTTTTGACAAAAGGTCCGAATAGTTTAGGCGGTTATTTTTATGATGTCTTTGGGCTAAATAGATTAACAGATAGAAGACTATTTTACAAATATGATTATCCTGCATTAAGCAACGATTTAAAACAACTACTTATTGATGGGAACATGTTACTTTTGGTTGAAAATGTGGGCCATAACACGCATCTAATTACAATTTGGGGAGTTGAATATGACTTAAATGGGATGATTAGTGCTGTGTATGTCGCAGATTCAGATAACCATGATGATTATTCAATGGTTCGATACGATGTTGTGAATAACAACGGACACCCAGTTGTTACAACACGAACGGATAAAACTGGAAATAGTTTTATAGAATGTATTGAGGTTCTCTATTCTGGAAAAGAAATGTGGGAAGATTATGTAAATATCAAGCCAGAAGATAAAACGACTATTGATGTAGAATGGGGAGAAACAGAATTTAAATATAATACTAGTTTAAAGGTGCCTAAGGCTACATTGAAAAATGTAAAGCCAGGACATGATGTAAGCGTATATATACAAGGGGCTAGTAGAGAACTTGGTGAACATACAGCAAAAGCAGTTTTGCAAGGAAAAGATGCGAATAAATATAAATTAAATCCAGAGCAATCTACGGTAAAATTTCGCATCAATGCCCAAACTAGCACAGTTACACTTGATTCAAAGATGAAAACTTCTGATGGTTCGACGACAGTTTTACTTAAGGCTTCCGTTAGACTTGGTGATAGTAGAGTGGCAGACGGTACTGTTACATTTAGATACGGAAATACAATCATAGAAGAGAATGTTCCATTAACAAGTGTAGGCAATAGACGTGTAGCGGAAGTTCAGTGGAAGAATGTTCCTGTCGGCAGATATGAAGTTGTAGCAGAATTTAAACCAAATACAAATGCGTACAGTGTTGGAATAAGTCAACCTAAAATCATTGAAATTAAAGGGAAAGAGCAAGATCCACTCTACATAAAACCGGTAGAGGGGAAAAGATACAATGACCCAAGTTTTCAAATAGAAGTTGAAGGTGGTAGTGGTACAGGAGACGTTATAGTTACCTGTGATGATACGGATATCATATCTATAGAGAAAAACATGGCTACTATCGTTGGAGTAGGAAAAGCAACCATTACAGCAACAAAATTAGGCGATGGTGAATACCAAAGTACAACCGTTTCCAAAGAAATATACATTTCAAAAGCACTGGCACCAACAATAACATATCCAACATCAACTGCTTTGGTTTATGGCCAAAAGCTTTCAGAGAGCAAGCTAAATGGTGGAAGCAAGGAATATGGTAATTTTGTGTGGCAGAATGCCGATATTGTTCCATCCGTCAAAAATGATGGATATGTGGTAGAGTTTATCCCTAACGAAAATACTTTAAAATATTATGAAGATATAGAAGGAAAAACATATAAAGTAGCCGTTGAGGTAAATAAAGCGACGCCATCACTAAATTTAACTGCTAACGTTGAAGAACAGAAAGATACCAGAAATCTAACAGTTACTTTGAAATTAGATAAGAATGGATCTGGGGATAACGTTAGTGGGACGGTAGACTTTGTGACTACGGGAGAAAATAAACTTGAGCTTGCCAAAGATGTTTTGATCGAAAATGGAACTGCGACGTATACTTGGAATGATATTCAAAGTGCAAGCTATAAGATCAAAGCAATTTATCATGGTGATGATCATTACAACGCATCACAAAGCTCAGAAATAAATGTTGAACTTGATAAGAAAAATCAAGCAGATTTGCAGATTCATAATGTGGGGATGAAAACCTATGGAGATGAGCCTTTTGAACTTCAAACGACAGGAGGAAATGGAGGAGGAGAGGTAATCTTTGAAAGCTCAAATCCTGATATCATTAGCATTTCAAATGGCAAAGTGGCGAACATCCATAAAGCAGGTATTGTAACAATTAAAGCGAAAAAGCTTGGAGATCATATTTACAATGAAGCAAGTACTTCAGTTGAAATTATTATTAATAAAAAAGTGTTAAATATTTCAGCTGATCATAAGCTAAATGTTATCAAAGGTAGTCCAATGCCAGAATTAACATATAGTGTTACTGGATTTGTAGGAAATGATAATTTTATAGAGAAGCCAATACTTTCTGTTCAGGCTAAAGACACAAACACGGTTGGTGAATACGAAATTGTCGTAACAGGTGCTGTTGTAGATCATAACGAGAGTTATAACATAGT
>JAHHTL010000037.1 GCA_020024635.1 Ruminococcus sp. | reverse complement strand
TGAGCAGCAGCAAGTCTAGCGATTGGCACACGGAATGGTGAGCAAGATACATAATCAAGTCCAATTTCATTACAGAACTCAACTGAGTATGGATCTCCACCGTGCTCTCCACAGATACCAATGTGAAGTTTTGGATTCACTGGTTTTCCAAGTTTGATTGCTGTTTCCATAAGTTTACCAACACCACTGCGGTCAATCTTAGCAAATGGATCGTTTTCAAAGATCTTAGCGTCATAGTATGCATCTAAGAACTTACCAGCATCATCACGAGAGAAACCAAATGTCATCTGTGTTAAGTCGTTTGTACCGAAGCAGAAGAAGTCTGCCTCTGCAGCGATCTCATCAGCTGTAAGAGCAGCTCTTGGGATTTCGATCATTGTACCAACTTCGTATTTAAGGTCGATTCCAGCTGCTGCGATTTCTTCATCAGCTGTTTCAACTACGAATTTCTTAACGTATTTAAGCTCTTTAATATCTCCAACAAGTGGAATCATGATTTCTGGGCAGATTGTCCAGTCAGCATGTGCTTTCTGTACATTGATAGCTGCACGGATAACGGCTCTTGTCTGCATCTTAGCAATTTCTGGATATGTAACTGCAAGACGGCATCCACGATGTCCCATCATTGGGTTGAATTCGTGAAGAGAATCAATGATTGCTTTGATCTGCTCTACAGTTTTACCTTGAGCATCTGCAAGTTTCTTGATGTCTTCTTCTGTTGTAGGAACGAACTCATGAAGTGGTGGATCCAAGAAACGGATTGTAACTGGATTTCCTTCAAGTGCTTCATAAAGAGCTTCGAAGTCTGCCTGCTGTACAGGAAGGATCTTAGCAAGTGCTGCTTCTCTTTCCTCTACTGTATCTGAACAAATCATTTCACGGAATGCATCGATTCTGTCTCCTTCAAAGAACATATGCTCTGTACGGCAAAGACCGATACCTTCTGCACCAAGCTCACGAGCTTTCTTAGCATCTGCTGGTGTATCAGCATTTGTACGAACTTTCAGAGTTCTGTATTTGTCAGCCCATCCCATGATTCTTCCGAATTCACCAGCGATTGTAGCGTCTACAGTCTTGATGATTCCGTCATAGATGTTACCTGTTGATCCGTCAAGAGAAATGAAATCTCCTTCGTGGTATTCTTTTCCAGCAAGTGTGAATTTCTTGTTTGCTTCATCCATTGTGATATCTCCACATCCAGATACGCAGCATCTACCCATTCCACGTGCAACAACGGCAGCGTGAGATGTCATACCACCACGAACTGTAAGGATACCTTGAGCAGCTTTCATACCTTCGATATCTTCTGGAGATGTTTCCAAACGAACAAGAACAACTTTTTCACCGTTAGCAGCCCAGTTTTTAGCGTCTTCCGCTGTAAATACAACTTTACCACAAGCAGCTCCTGGAGATGCACCAAGTGCTTTTCCTACTGGTACCGCAGCTTTTAATGCAGCAGCATCAAACTGTGGGTGAAGAAGTGTATCTAAGTTTCTAGGCTCGATCATTGCAACAGCCTTTTCTTCTGTGATCATTCCTTCGTCTACTAAATCACAAGCGATCTTAAGAGCAGCTGGAGCTGTTCTCTTACCATTACGTGTCTGTAACATGTAAAGGTGTTTATCTTCAATTGTGAATTCCATATCCTGCATATCTCTGTAGTGATTTTCCAGTTTGTTGCAGATTCCTACGAACTGATCGTAAACTTCTGGCATCACTTCTTTTAACTGGTCAATCTTTTGTGGTGTACGAACACCAGCAACAACGTCTTCACCTTGAGCGTTCATAAGGAACTCACCCATAAGTTTTTTCTCACCTGTAGCTGGGTCACGTGTAAATGCAACACCTGTACCAGATGTCTCACCCATGTTACCGAATGCCATCATCTGTACGTTAACAGCTGTTCCCCAAGAATATGGGATATCGTTATCACGACGGTATACATTTGCTCTTGGGTTGTCCCATGAACGGAATACAGCTTTGATAGCTCCCATAAGCTGTTCTTTTGGATCAGTTGGGAATTCAACACCGATTTTTTCTTTATATTCTTCTTTGAACTGACTTGCAAGTTCTTTTAAGTCCTCAGCTGTTAAATCAACGTCCTGAGTAACTCCTTTTTCTTCTTTCATTTTGTCGATAAGTTCTTCAAAGTATTTCTTACCAACTTCCATAACTACATCTGAATACATCTGGATGAATCTTCTGTAGCAATCCCATGCCCAACGTGGATTTCCTGATTTTTTAGAAAGTACTTCAACTACTTCCTCATTTAATCCTAGGTTAAGGATTGTATCCATCATACCTGGCATAGAAGCACGTGCTCCTGAACGAACAGATACGAGAAGTGGATTCTCTTTGTCACCGAATTTCTTTCCTGTAACAACTTCCATTTTTGCGATCGCATCCATGATCTGATCCATGATTTCGTCATTGATCTTTTCACCATCTTCGTAGTACTGTGTACAAGCTTCTGTTGTAATTGTAAAGCCCTGTGGTACTGGAAGACCTAAGTTTGTCATTTCTGCAAGGTTCGCTCCTTTACCACCGAGAAGATTTCTCATGGTAGCGTCACCTTCTGTGAACATATAAACCCATTTTGCCATGTTTAATGACCTCCTAATTTATCATTATTATTGCATTAAGTCACACGTTTTATTTTAATTGTTTTGTAGGATGTAGTCAAGCATTTTGCAGACTTTTCTACATTCTTTGTTGTTTTTGTATCTATTTCATGTCTTTTAAAAATGCACAGTATGCACGGTATGCTTCGTATACATCTGCTTTACTTGAAACTTCCCATGGAGCATGCATACATAACAATGCAACCCCACCGTCGATAACTTCCATTCCAAACTGTGCAAGAATGTATGCGATTGTTCCACCACCGCCTACATCAATCTTGCCCATTTCTGTCATCTGGAATGCAACATCATGTGTTCCAAACACATTTCTGATCTTTGCAATATACTCTGCATTTGCGTCGTTTGATCCGCTTTTTCCTCTTGATCCTGTATGTTTATTAATCACAATTCCTTTGCCAAAGAACGCGGAAGATTTCTTATCATAAACTTCTGGGTACATTGGATCATATGCAGCGCTTACGTCCGATGAAATCATGGTGGAGTTTGCCATTGTACGACGAAGTTTTAATTCTGAAAACTGTCCGCACTTGTCAAGAAGTTCTGCCACTGCATTTTCAAAGAAACGAGAGTGCATTCCTGTTGCTCCTACACTTCCAATTTCCTCTTTATCCACAAGAATACAGCAAGAAGTACGTTTTACATCAGGAACCTCAAACATGGCTGCCAAAGATGTGTAAGCGCACACTCTGTCATCTTGTCCATATGCCATGATCATACTTCTGTCAAATCCTAGATCTCTTGCCTTTCCAGCAGGTACAACTTCTAGTTCTGCTGACATGAAGTCTTCTTTTTCCATTCCGTAAGTTTCTTTTAATAGCTTAGAAATTTGTGCTGCCACTGCATCTTTTTCTTCGCCTTCAAGTGGTCTATTTCCAACTAAAAGGTCAAGATTTTCTCCTTCTACAACAACAGATGCATTTTTTTCTAACTGTTTTGCAGAAAGATGTACCAAAAGATCTGTAACCGTAAAGACTGGATCGTTTTCATTTTCACCAATGGAAATGTTCATTTTTGTTCCATCTTTTTTTACAACTACTCCGTGAATTGCAAGTGGAAGCGTCACCCACTGATATTTTTTGATTCCTCCATAGTAATGGGTATCAAAATATGCAAATCCACTCTCTTCGTATAATGGATTTTGCTTCAAATCCATACGTGGGGAATCGATGTGTGCCCCTAAAATGTTCATCCCATTTTCTAGAGCCTCTTCTCCCACATTGAAAAGTGCAATGGATTTCTCCATCCAAGGCACATATACCTTATCCCCTGGTTGTACAGTTTCTAAGGTACTTAAGTCTTTATATCCTTGTTCCTGTGCAAGACGGATAATCTCCGCAACGCATTCTCGTTCTGTCTTTCCGGCATCTAGAAAATCTTTGTAGGAAGAAGTCACTTTCTCAAGCTCTTCTAACTGTTCCTTTGTATACACTTCCCATAATGTCTTTTCCATTGTTAATCCTCCTAGTATCTATTTATTTTAAAAAAGGGGAAATCTTTTCTTACAAGATTCTCCCCTTGATTATACGAAACCTCTATCCTTTTAGAATCTGAATTTTTCTTCGAAGTACGCTTTAAGATCTTCAATTTTAATTCTTTCCTGTTGCATTGTATCTCTATCTCGTACAGTTACTGCTCCATCTTCTTCAGAGTCGAAATCATAGGTTACACAAAACGGCGTTCCAATCTCGTCCTGACGACGATAACGTTTTCCAATATTACCACGATCATCAAATTCACAGTTGTACCATTTAGAAAGGTCTTCCCATACTTTCTGTGCACCATCGTTTAATTTCTTTGACAGTGGTAGTACACCAATCTTAACCGGTGCAAGGGCTGGATGGAAATGAAGCACGGTACGTGTATCTCCGCCTTCTAACTCCTCCTCATCGTATGCGCTGCAAAGGAATGCAAGCACCATACGGTCTGCTCCCAAGGATGGTTCGATTACATATGGAATGTATTTCTCTTTCTTCTCATCATCAAAGTATGTCATATCCTGTTTTGAAACATTCTGATGCTGTGTAAGGTCATAATCTGTACGATCTGCAATTCCCCAAAGTTCTCCCCAGCCAAATGGGAATAGGAATTCAAAATCTGTAGTTGCCTTGCTGTAGAAGCATAATTCTTCTGCATCATGGTCACGATATCTTACTTCATCATCTTTTAGTCCCAGAGAATGCAACCAATCAAGACAGAATTGTTTCCAGTATGCAAACCACTCTAGATCTGTTCCTGGCTCACAGAAAAATTCAAGTTCCATCTGCTCAAATTCTCGTGTACGGAATGTAAAGTTTCCTGGTGTAATCTCATTACGGAATGATTTACCAATCTGTGCAATTCCAAACGGAATTTTCTTTCTTGAAGTTCTCTGAACGTTCTTAAAGTTTACAAAAATTCCCTGTGCTGTCTCTGGTCGTAAGTATACGGTATTTTTCGCATCTTCTGTCACACCCTGAAATGTCTTGAACATCAGATTGAACTGACGGATATCTGTAAAATTATGCTTTCCACAAGATGGACATGGAATGTTATGTTCTTCGATAAACGCTGTCATTTTTTCCTGAGACCAGGAATCCACCGCGCCTTCAAGTTCAACTTTATTTTCTGCACAAAAATCTTCAATCAACTTGTCCGCACGGAAACGCTCGTGACACTCACGACAATCCATAAGCGGATCTGCAAATCCACCTAAATGTCCAGACGCTACCCATGTCTGTGGATTCATAAGGATCGCACAGTCAACCCCAACATTGTAAGGAGATTCCTGTACAAACTTCTGCCACCATGCTTTTTTTACATTATTCTTCAGCTCTACCCCAAGATTTCCATAATCCCATGTATTCGCAAGACCTCCATAGATCTCACTTCCCGGATATACAAATCCACGTGATTTTGCAAGAGCCACAATTTTCTCCATTGTCTTTTCAGCCATATAAACAATTCCTCTCATTTCTATATTCATCTCAATTGTAACCTATTATACTGTTTCTTCTGTTTTTTTTCAAGTAAATCCCTTATTCTGACAAAGTTTCCAATATTTCTAACGATTTAAATCTATGATCCACATAAATTTGACGGTATCGATCCAAAATTTTCATCAGTTGAGCGCGCACGTTATCCGTAACATTAAAGGTATATAACTTTTCAATTTCTGTACTTTTTATATATTGCATGCAATACAATGTGGATTGCTCTAAACGAATCCCATCTTGCATTCCATGACTGCATTCCTCACATACAAGGCCACCTTTATTGACGCTAAAAACTTTCGCTCGTTCTTGGTCTCCACAGACAACGCATCGAAACACTTCTGGTCCTTCTCCCATAATATAATAGGTTTTTAATTCAAAGACACAGCGCACAAGACCATTTGGAATATGTGGATTGGTCAATGCACGCATAGACTGATATAATAACTTCAGCATATTTCTTTCATCATTATTTTCTCTTGTATAATAATTTGCAAACTCCAAAAAATAAAACCCGTAATACGCACCTACTACATCATTTCTCAATTCTGAAAAATAGTTTACCACTTCTACAGACTGAATAGTATACGAGTTTCTCCCTTCGTAAATCGTAAATTTTCCAAATGTAAATGGATTCACAACTCCTACAAGATGGCTGTTTGGTCTTCTTGATCCTTTTGCAAAGGCAGATATTTTTCCTTGTTCTTTTGTCAAAACTACAATTCGTCTGTCATACTCTCCAATGGGAGTTGCCGACAAAATCATCCCCGTCAGTACTATCTGATTCACTGCAATCTGCTCCTATATCTTTTGTTTTTCTCTGAAATTGTGTTGTTTGATTTACATTTTTGTACCCTAAATAGTCTTCTATTTTTCCTGTAGATACGAACTGCTGCCAGTATTTTTCTTTCATCAGATCACCTCTTCTTCTGTTCTAATACTAGGTTTTCCGATTCCTACTGGCAGTATACCTTTCTTTTATCTTTCTTCGTCCCTATACCCAAAGTTCTTCATCAGAAAATCACTGTCACGCCAGTTCTTCTGCACTTTTACCCACAATTTCAAATTGACCTTGCAATCCAAAAGTCTTTCAATTTCATAGCGCGCAGTACTTCCTATTTTTTTCAACATAGAACCTTGTTTTCCTATAATGATTCCTTTATGAGAATCTCTTTCACAAATAATGGTTGCATCAATATGCATTACTCTTCTTTCCATCTTCATTCGGTCGATAGCTACCGCAATTCCGTGGGGAATTTCTTCTTGAAGACAGTGAAGCGCTTTTTCTCTGATCAGTTCTGCAACAATCTGACGCTCTGGTTGATCTGTAATGGTATCTTCATCGTAAAATTGCGGACCATATGGAAGATATTGCATGATCACTTTTACAAGTTCGTCCGTATTATCTCCATTTCTTGCGGAAACCGGAACGATTGCCGCAAAATCACATTTATTTTTGTATGCATCAATAAAAGCAAATACTTCTTCTTTTTTTACCATATCAATCTTGTTGATTACAAGAACAACTGGCGTTTTTACTTTTTTCAACTTCTCTATGATATGCTGCTCTCCCGCTCCAATAAATGTAGACGGTTCTACAAGCCACAATACGACATCCACTTCATTTAAGGTCTTCTCGGCTACATTGACCATGTATTCCCCTAGCTTGTTTTTTGCCTTATGGATTCCCGGTGTGTCTACAAATATAATTTGTCCCTCTTCTGTCGTCAAAACCGTTTGGATTCTGTTTCTTGTGGTCTGTGGTTTGTTTGATGTGATAGCGATTTTCTGCCCAATCAATTGATTCATAAGGGTAGACTTTCCTACATTTGGACGTCCGATTAATGTCACAAAACCTGATTTAAAATTATTATTCATGAATTCTCCTTTGTTAAAATAATGGTTTCACTTCTAAGAACAGTTCTTTTTCTTCTTCTATTTTGTCTTCTCCACCTATTACACATAGTAAATCCGCACAAAGTACTGCTTTCACAATCTTAGCCAATGCCCGAATATCTTCTTGTGTCGCATTTAAAATCTGTAACCGCTCTTTTCGAATCATATCCATAGAAACACGATTCATATAGAGATTCATAGAGCGATCTCCTGCAATCGACGGAGTCATCGGACGATCAATATTGCTCATCGTTCCAATAATATATTTCGTCATATCTCGCTCAGAAACGGTAAAGTTTTCTAGATAATCTACAACTCCTTCGTATATTTCATTTGTTTTGCCAAGATTTGGATCCCGATAGGACATAAAATAAGCCTCTCCTAAACGGTTAAAACTACTCATACATCCATAAGCGCCACCTTTAACACGCACGTTTTGCCACAAATAATCATAGCTTAAGATGACTTTCAGAATTTGCAATGCCCCATGATATTCTTCTCCACGATCTAAGAAGTTTCCAACTCTGGCAACATACTGCACTTTAGACGATGTCTTAAATCCTTCATTTTTCTTTGTACAGTGAAGAATACATGGTGTAATCTCTTTCTTCGTTTCTTTTGGAAGGGCATTGGAAAGTTCCCTTAAAGATGGTCTTAACATCTCCAATCCTTCTTTAGAAGCCGTAAAGCTTACCAAGAGGTTATCCACACAAAAGACAGAATTTGCAAGTTCTTTCAACACTTTCACGATCTGATCTTGATATTCCTCAAAATGATCATCCAATTCTTTTAAATGATGATAAAAACTAATTCCTTCAATATCGTCCTTGAACTTCGCCAACGGTGATTCATAGGAAAGGGCACGAAGCGCTGCCGCCGTGTGACCAGAAGATAGGAAATGCATTTGTAATTTTGACACAAGCATTGAAATAATCTCTTTGATTCGTTTTGTATCCTCTAATTTGGATTGTGTAAGAATCTCACCCATCATCTGAAGCAAAATATCCATCTTTGGATACAATGCCTTTCCCTTGATTTCAAAGGTAGTACGGAACTCTTTTTCTCTTGCTTTATTCACATCTGCATAAAGTTCGATAGAAGTTCCGATTCCTCCTGTGTGGACATTGATTTCATTAAACAATTCACCATATTCATAATGATTTGTGTCAATAATCCCCAAAACAGCTTGAAGGATTCCAGCATATACCAATTGTTCTTCCGAAACATTCGATAAATCGAACATCAATGTTGCATATCCGATTCCATTGGTGTCAATTTCATGGAAGACCGTTTTCACTCCATCCATATCCACTTCTTCGTTATAAAAGGCGGCTGGTTCTTTGGAAAGATCTTTTCGCTCTAATACCGGAATCTTTTCCAAATCTTCCAAAGAATCTTCGCTTTCCTGATAAGCAATCAACTGCTTTGTATTTTCGTATAATTTGTGAATTTCTTCGTTGGATAATTGGCATTTGTATGCCTGAAGTTTCTCATCCAATTCCTTATCCAGTCGTGCAGAACGACCTTTTTCTGGTTTCACGACAACAATGGCACCATGTGTATTATGGAGAAGATATTTTTGGATCAACTCTTCAAAATATCCTGTATTAATTTGTTCTTTCAAGAAATCAAATACTGGAAGTGCCTGCATATGGATAAATGGTTTTTCTTCGTCGTACAGCCAACTATCAAAAATCTGAAGCCCATACATCAGTCCTTTTGGGAAATTTCCAAAATCAGCCTCTCGGAACCGAAATTCATGGTAGTTGATTCCTGCTTCCAAAGACTTTTTGTTAATTCCATTCTCCACGAGATCCGTAAGGGTATCTTCTATTACTTTGATAAACCCATCTTTTTGATCAACATTCGCATTTTTTGCAATAATGGAAAAAATAGGTTGTTTGATTCCATTGTCATAATATCCAGAAATATCTTTTCCAATTCCCGCATCCATTAACGCTTTCTTAAGCGGCGCCCCTGGCGCAGACAAAAGTGCATATTCCAATATTTCAAATGCAAAATAGAGCTTTTCATCCAAACTTGTCCCCACTACTTTGTTGTAGGATAAATAGGAATTGTTCTCTTCCGACTCATCATTAGAAATCGAATATGGAATTTCAATTTCTTTCATTTGCTGGAATGGCTTTTGCGTTTTTATCTCTGAATCGATTTCTTTTCCATCGAATTTGCTTAAATATTCCTGATCTAACCAAGTCAGTTTTTCTTTCATATCCATATTTCCATACAGATAAATATAACTATTGGATGGATGATAGTACCGTCTATGGAAATCAAGGAATTGCTCATATGTCAGTTCTGGAATCACCTCTGGATCCCCACCTGATTCATAGGAATATGCGGTATCCGGAAACAAGGAGCTTTGAATGACACGATCTAGAACTCCATCCGGTGAAGAAAATGCGCCTTTCATCTCGTTATATACAACTCCATTGTATTCTAACTTTCCATCCTCTTCGTCTAATTTATAACTCCATCCTTCTTGTCTGAAGATTTCTTCATGTTCATAAATGTTTGGATAAAAGACAGCGTCCAAATATATATGCATTAAATTTTGAAAATCTTTATCATTACAACTTGCAACGGGATACATTGTTTTATCTGGGTACGTAATGGCATTTAAAAAAGTATTTAAAGATCCCTTCACAAGTTCTACGAATGGATCTTTGACCGGAAAATTTTTGGATCCACATAAAACAGAATGCTCCATAATATGAGGCACTCCTGTGCTATCTGACGGTGGAGTTCGAAATGCAATGGTAAATACTTTATTTTCATCATCATTCTGCATTAAAAGAACTCTTGCCCCGCTTTTTTTATGTCTTAACAGAACTCCTTTCGTCTTAAGAGAAGATAGTTCTTCTTGTTGTACTACTTCATACATATCTAATTCTAAAAAACTCATGGTATACCTCTTTTCATTATTCGTATATCTCGGGTAATATTATAGCATTTTCCTTTCCTTAGGGAAAGGGGATGGATTCAAAATCTCTTCCTTTCACAATTCCCATACACTCTGATTTGTGGTGGATACCGCTACGGCGCCAGCCTTTAACGCCCCCATCACATCTTCCTTGTCTTCAATCAATCCCCCTGCAATCATTGGAATGGTACTTTCCTTGCAGATCTTCTGTATGACTTTCGGCATCACTCCCGGAAGTACTTCTATGAAGTCAGGCATAATCTTTACTTGATTTTCAAGATTCTTGATATATTTTAGTGCTAGAGAGTCCATCACAAAAAAACGAAGTACGGTATACATGGACAACTCTTTTGCATATTCTACTAAAAATGATTTTGTCGATATGATTCCATCCGCCTCAGTTTGTTCATGAATAAAGTCAACCGCAGCTTCCTTGGAACTCAACCCGGAAATCAGATCCATATGCACCATGGCTATTTTCCCATGTAATTTTATCATCCGCACAATGTCTTTGATGGAACAGATATCTCCAAAAAGGACAAATATAATCTGTATATTTTCCATTTTACAGCTTTTCTTTAAAGAATCCATATCCTTCACCGCCGCGATGATTGGATTTTTTTCCACAATATGATAGAAACTTTCCACCCTTGTAAACTCCTCATTTATAATAATTTGATTTCATTATAGTTGAAATCTTTTTGAAGCGCAATGTACAGAGTCAAGTTTTGTGCATTCGTAAAATCACCCACGAAAGGTCTAATACAAAATCTAACGAAAGCAAGATCCAGCAACAAAAAAGTGCCACACCTTGTACTTGCAAGGTTTGTGACACTTTTTTATGGAATCTGTCAAATATTATAAGCAGGATCTAAATGGTATATTCTGAGGATTTTCGAAACAGTCCTCAAAGCCTCTTGGGTGATGATAATGTTTTTTATCTTTATCGGTAGGATATACATATTTTCCTCCAACTTCCCAGAAAAATGGATGGAATTTGTAATCAAGTCTGTCTTTTTTCATATTATACAAAACTTCAATTTCTGCCGGATCTGCCATAAAGTTTGTCCATACATCATAATGAATCGGAATTACCACATTACACCTTAACGCCTCTGCCATTCTTAAAATATCGCACGAGGTCATCTTATCTGAAATTCCTACCGGATTTTCTCCATATGATCCAAATGCAACATCTATATCATGATCTTTTCCATGTTTCGCAAAGTAGATAGAATAGTGCGAATCACCACTATGATAAATATTTCCTCCGGGGGTCTTGATAAGATAGTTCACAGCTTTATCGTCCATATCTGTTGGGCAAATTCCTGTAAGTTCTTCTCTATTTTCAGAGGTATCGTCTGTAGTAACAAGACACGTTCTATCAAATGAATCAAGAACTACAATCTCCACATCTTTCATTTTGATCCTATCACCAGGTTTAACGATTCTACATCGGTCTGCAGGAACCCCCCATTTCTGCCAAAGTTCTACTGATTTTTTCGGTCCAATAAATGGAACCGGAACTTCATTCCCCTTCTCATCATTCGTTGTCATGTTGCTGTTGATTACATGTGCTGCATATTCTGCACTCATGTGATCCTGATGATAATGTGTTGCAAGTACCGCATCAACCTGCTTAACCGCAAAGGGATCCAATACGAAAGGTACCGCACGAAGATTTGGCTGCATTTTTCTCACACCGCTCATATTCGCCATCTGATGCCCAACCGCCATCTTTCCGTTTCCATGTGTTCTTTTTCCATTTCCGCACCAGAGATCTATTGTAAAATTGCAACCTGCTGGGGTTTTAAACCATACCCCTGTGCATCCCAGCCACCACATTGCAACCGTACCAGATTCAACTTTTGTCTCTTCTATCTCTTCATTAAGCCATGTTCCCCATTCTGGAAATGTACTCATTATCCAGCTTTCTCTTGTAATCTCACTAATTCTACTCATATTTTTCCCTCTCAAATTTAATTTTGACCATAATATGCTTTTTCTCCATGTTTTCTGAAGTAATGTTTATCTTGCAATTCCTGAGGTGCCACTTTCACGTGTCCTTCAATTTCTTCTGTTCTTACTGCCATTTTTGCCACTTCTTCAAGTACGACCGCATGATGCACTGCCTCATTGCCATCTTTTCCCCATGTAAAAGGGCCATGATTCTTACATAAAACAGCAGGCATTGCTATGTAATCTTTATCTTTAAAATAATCTGCTATAAGTACTCCTGTATTTTTTTCATACGCCTCTTCGATCTCTTCTTTTACAAGATTTCGTACACACGGAATTTCTCCGTACATATAATCTGCGTGTGTCGTTCCATAGCATGGAATTCCTCTTCCTGACTGCGCCCAGCTTGTAGCCCATGGAGAATGCGTATGAACAATTCCCCCAATCTTATCAAACGCCTTATATATCTCTATATGAGTAGGTGTGTCTGATGAGGGTTTATATTTTCCTTCTATTACATTGCCATTAAGATCCATAATTACCATATCTTCCGGCGTTAATTCCTCATATGGTACTCCGCTTGGTTTTATTGCAAAATATCCGGTTTCTTTATCGATTTCGCTTACATTTCCCCACGTGAATGTTACAAGTCCGTATTTGGGTAACTGCATGTTTGCTTCATAAACTCGTTTTTTTAATTCTTCAAACATCTTACGCCTCCATTTTTAAAAAGTATACATGGCAATCTCATTGATTTCTCTGTTGGTTGCAATAACAATTTCCTTTCCCTGATCCTCATATTTAAATGCATTTGCAGGGCCACAGTTTTCATCAAGAATCTGCATGGAATACTGATTCTTTTCTTCATTCCATGTAAGTGCCATCAGCTGCCTTTTCCCTTTCCTATTTCCTAATATTACTGTTGGTTTTCCCTTCAGTGTACACGCCCATATTGCATGAAGAAATTCTGTTTTCTCCGGATAGTCATATACTTTTTCATAAACTTCTTTCTGCTTTTTATATATGCTTATCTGATCACCATGAAATGGCGATAATACTATAAGTTCTTTTGTTCCATCATGATCAAGATCAATAAGGACAGCATCACTTGATGGTACATTCAAAAGTTTTTCTATCTTCCAACTTTCGCTTTCATCATTTGGAGGAAAAAACCGATACACACCATTTTCAGAGCAAATAAGGGAGGATTCTTTTCCATCTTCTGTTACTTTACAATATCCGTGATTTCTTAGCATTCCCTCTTTTAAAACTTCAAGTTCAAGCCTATTTTGTCTGGTAAACTCCACAAGGTTACTTGGTAGTTTTGCTACATATACTTTTCCCGGTGTTCTCCAATCCTCTTTATATTGATGATCTGATTTTAATGTACACGCAATAAGGTAATTAGCATTTTGGGTTTTTAAAATATCAAACCTATGTACAAATGGAAGTTCTACAAGAGTACGGATATTAAATTTTCCGTCTGGATCTGGATATGCTAATACAATTTTCGCTTCTTTAGAATCATTGGGCGAATAAAACTTATGTGTTGCAAGAAACTGCCCGTCTGTATCCGGAACCTGAACCATAGACATCACACCTCCCGGTCCATTCCAGACTGTAGCCTTTTCATTCCCCTGTGCATCAAACATAATACATCTGTCTGTTTTTTCAGCAGCAATTAAAATATGCTGTTTTCCTTTGTAGGAAAGAGGCGCTATTGAATAACATTTTTCCAATTTTGAAAGTACTTTTTTCTCCATAAATCATACCTCCATTTCCGCTTTTCGCATTTTATCTTTTACAAATTCAAGTGCATCTTTTATCGATTTTGCCGCTTCATCTACGGAATATTTTTTTGAATTATCTGCCCACATTTCAATAAGGAACATGCCTGGATACCCAAGTTCTTTAAGCTTTTTAAATATTCCTGTAAAATCCACCTGTCCTTCTCCAAACGGAACTTCTTTGAAAATTCCTGGTTTCGTTTCTTTTACATGTATTGCTGTGATCTGCGAATATCCAAGTTCTAATTCTTCTGTAACATCATTGCTGAAATTACTTAAATTTCCCATATCCGGATATATCTTAAAATAGGGGGAAGGTATTTTTTTAATATAACGTAAAGCTCGTACTATCGTTCCAACAAATTTCGTATCCATAATTTCCATTGCAAGTATTACCCCTGCTCTTGAAGCCATATCAACCGCTTTTCTTAATCCTTCTGTGAAATTTCTTTTCGTTTCTTCATCCGATTCCTCGTAATATACATCATATGTAGCAAGCTGTATGCAACGAACCCCTAATTTAACAGATAAAATAATTGCTTTTTCCATTATTTTCATTGCCTGATTTCGGATTTCAGGATTTTTGCTTCCAAAAGGATATCTTCTATGTCCACTAAGACACATTGTAGGAAAGGAAATATCATATTCCTTCATAAGATTTTTGATCGTTTCTATTTCATCATCCGACCAATCCAGCCTTGAGAGTCTTTCATCCGATTCATCTATCGATATCTCCATATAATCAAAACCAGCTTTTTTCGCCGCTTCAAACTTCTCTCTCCAAGAGAAATCATTTGGTAATGCTTTTTCATAAATTCCTATAGGATTTTTTTTAATACTATACATTTAATTTCCTCTCTACCGGTAAACTTGTTCATATATTTCATTCATTTTTTGTCTACACGCTTCGTACTTTCTTACAGTATGATCTTTGGGGATGTATTCTTTAATCTCATGATCTTTATCTAGTGCTTCAAATGCATCTTCAACCGTGTCATACAGACCTAATGTAACAGCTGCGACCATATATGCACCTCTTACTGTCGAATCCGAATCTCCTCTTTTCAGTATTTTTCTCCCATAAACATTACATTGTATTTCATTGAAAACAGCACTGTTTGTAAGTCCTCCGTTAACATTAATTTCTGTTATATTTTTATATCCATTCATGATCCAGATTCCATTGTCTATCTCATAAGCAATTGATTCTAAAAGACTTCGAAGAATGTCTCGTTTTCTTGTTCCTAGAGTTATATTGGCAAAAAGCCCTTTCGCATCGTTATTCCAGTCTGGTGTTGATCTTCCTTGAAAATAGGGAACACATAGACATCCATTTGCTCCTGCCGGAGATTTTTCCGCTTCTGCATTCATCTCTTCATATGACCAATTTTCATAGAATTCTCTTTTAAACCAATCAAGAGCTGAACAACATGTAATAATATTAGATTCCAGTATATAACTTTCTTTCACTGCGTGTATATTGCAGATAACATCTGACTTCAGATCTTCAGGAATCTTATTAACAGCCGTAACCAAAAATCCCCCTGTACCTACTGTAACCGATAAACATCCCTCTTTTACAACCCCCTGGCCTATCGCACCGCACTGTTGGTCACCTCCTGCAGTAATGACAGGAATTCCCTTTTTGCATCCCGTTTCTTTTTCAATCTCAAAGGTTGTCTCGCCACATATGCTCCCTGGTTTCACAAGATCACATAGTTTCTCTTCATCAACCCGAAACATCCTTAACTGTTCCTTATCCCATTCACATTTATGAATGTTCATAAGTAGGGATCTGCTTCCATATGTATAATCTGTGCATAATTTCCCCGTAAGGATATAAATAAGGTAATCTGGTATAACAAGAAATTTATAAGTTTTTTCATATATTTCTGGACAATTTTCTCTTATCCATGTCATTTTGCTTCCAGAAAATAACGGATTTACTTTTGCTCCGCATCTTTGAAAAATTAAATCATTTTCTTTTTCTAGTTCACGACATATATCTTTCGTTCGCTTATCCTGCCACATAATAGCATTCCCCCACGGATTCATATTATGGTCAACTGCTACAACAGAGGATCTTTGTGAAGTAAGCGAAATAGCATCTACAGATACTTTCATAGTTTCTGCTTTGGCTACAATTTCCTTTAGTATTCCAAGCATAGCTTTTTTCCAATCAAAAGGGTTTTGTTCTACTCGTCCATCTTGCATAAAGGTTACACTATATTTTCTGCAAGTCGATACAAGTTTCTCTCCCTTATTGTCCATAAGCACGCCCTTCATACCTGATGTACCTACATCAAGTACCAAAATATTCATTCAACACAATCCTTTCACGATTGCCAGAGTATTTAAGATATAGGAACTACATTTATTTTCAATCTTCTTTTTTTACCAAATGTATTTCAACGCCTGCCTGTCTTAATTCATCAAGTAAATTTTTAGGCGCCTTTTCATCTGTAATAAGATGACCAACTTTCTCAATCATAGCAGTGGTGAAACTACTATTTTTTCCAATCTTTGTATGGTCTGCTAAAACGTATACCGCTTTCGTTGCGTTTCTAAGCATCAAAGCATTGATTTCAACCTCTCCTACAATCTCTGTTGTAAGACCTGAGACAGCTGAAATCCCTGAACAGCCCACAAAAGCTTTTTTCGGAAATATGGTCTGTAAATTTCGAATTGCAAAGTCTCCTACAAGTGCATTTTTCGGATATCTAACTTCACCACCTGAAAGAAAAATATTAAGTCCACTTTGATAATCTTTTCCTATAACGCCTCCATTATTTGTAATAACCGTCACATTTTTACACTTAACATAATCAAGCATTTTAAGGGCGTTTGAACTTGTATTAACAAATATGGAATCTCCATCTTCAACTAGTGATGCTGCATATCTTGCAATAAGATCACGATATAGTTTCAGTTCTTCAGCTTCCGTCAAACCTTCGCTTTTCGCAGGTTCTACTACTTTTGCTCCTCCGTAAAACCTTGCCACCTTATTGTGATCTTCTAAATATTGTAAATCCCTCCTTATTGTCACTTTTGAGACCTTTAACATCAAAGAAAGATCTTCTACATTTTTTTTCGGAGTTTTTCTTAATATCTCCAGTATACGATTTCTTCTTTCTTCAACAACAATTCTCTCTTTTTTCATTTCACATACCGCCTATTTCAAATTTTTATAATTGAGTCCGTTCCTATGCAAGTTAATATATCTTAAATTATAATCGACCACGGCAATTTTTCCAACACATACTAACCTTTAATTGAACCCGCCAGCATACCTTCTTGTACTTTTTCATGGAAAAGAAGATATATGATAGTAAGAGGCAATACTGCAAGTATAATAGATGCAAATACAGGTCCCATTCTTACTGAGAAATCTCCCTTAAAGTACATAAGACTTCTTGATACTGGATATTTTTCTGGCGATGAAAGTAATATTACTGAAAATACCAGTTCGCTATATGAAAACACAAAAGAAAGAATGGAAACAGTCGCAATAATTGGTTTTGACACTGGCAAAATAATCTTGAAAATTATCTGCCATAAGTTGCATCCGTCTATTACTGCCGCCTCATCAAGTTCACGACTTATCCCTCTAATATAACCGGTCATAAGAAAGATTGCCTGTGGAAGCTGGAATGTTGTGTATGTAAGAATCAACATCCAAAACTTGTCATACCCTCCTATATCCGCAGCAATCTTAGATATCGGAATGATCGTTGTATGTATCGGTATCATTACCCCAAGCATAAATAACATAAAACACGGTGTAAGGAACTTATATTTCATTCTAGCAAACACGTAAGATGCCAGCAGTCCCACTACTACTACAAGAATTGTCGTACAGATAGCTAAAAACAAAGAGTTACCGATTGCCCTAAACATATTTGCTGAAAACAGTGCATCTACATAATTACTAAAATGCCATTCTTTCGGTAAGGCAAACATATTCCCATATATCTCATTATTTTCTTTAAAAGAACAAAAGATTGTAACTATAAGAGGATACAAGGTAATCAAAGCCCATAGCCAAGCAAATATTTGAATCAAATGATTTGAAATTTTTTTCATTGCTCTCTCCCCCTCTAATCATCAGACTTCATAGCCTTATTTAATCCAAGACTAAGAACCAGTCCCAATACTAGAATAATGACCCCGATTGCATTACCACGACCAAAGTTCTTAGATCCAAACGCTTCCATGTAAAGAAGTGTTGCCGGAACCTCTGATGAGTGGTTGGGTCCTCCACCTGTCATCGTAAATATTAGATCAAATGTTTTCAGACATCCACATATACATAATACCGAAAATACCTTAAAGGACTCTTTCATTAGTGGTAATGTAATATAAACAAGTGTTTTTAATTTGTTTGCTCCGTCAATCTTCGCTGATTCATAAACATCTTGAGGGATTGAAACAAGACCTGCCGCAAAAATAAGCATGTTAAATCCTGCATAAATCCATTCATTTACGAGCACAACGCTTATCACGTTTACTGTTCGCTCACCCAGCCAGTTGATCGCCAAGCTTCCAAGCCCGATCTTTTCAAGAAGTGAATTGACAAGTCCCCAATCTGGCTGCAACATATATCCCCATATAAGTCCTACCGCTGCTACCGGAAGCATTACCGGCAAATAATAAGAAACCTTAAAAAACCTTACCCCTCTCATTTTGGAAGTAATAATTTTTGCAAGCAAGAATGCAAGTGGCATGAGAATAACAAACCCACCAATCATAAAGAAAAATGAATTTCTCATTGCCAGCCAAAAATTAGGTGATTTAAGTACCTTCACATAATTTTCCAATCCAACAAATACAGGCGCTGCACTTGCTATGCCTGTCCATTTATGAAATGACAAATATATCGCCTGACATACTGGATATAGCAAAAACATAATTAATAATGATAATGCTGGCATTATAAATAATATTGACCACATCAGATTTTTCTTCTTTTTTATCATAATTGCATCTTCCCTATTTTAATTCAATTCTCAACACAGTATCAATTTCATTTTCGAGCGTAAACGTTCCCTGCATCGGTTCAAAAAAATTGATGAAAGTATATTCTGGGAAAAGTTCCGTAACCCATGGTCTTACAATGTTAACTTCTGACCCATCAGAAACTCTTCTGATTTTTTTTATAGCGGAAGTCGGAATATTCAAAGCGATTGGTCCAATCTCCTGCTGCATAAGATGTGCATATACGATCTTATCTTTTCTCGTATAATATCCCCAGTCAGGTTTTCCTAGACATGCTTTTGTACATCCATATATAGATTCTCCATAGTCCTCAAACCAATCACTCATATCTTTTAAAACTTTTATTGCAGGCTTAGGAAATTTTCCCCTTGCATTTGGTCCTATATTTACGAGTAGATTTCCCCCTTTGCTTACACACTCTACAAGTTTTCTTATTATGCACTTCGCATCTTTATAATTGTAAGGATTTGGGGTATAGCACCAGCTATTATTCATAGTACAGCATGCTTCCCACGGAAGATCCTTTCCATTATCATCAAGAATTCCTTCTGGTGGAATAATCTGCTCGGGAGAAACAAAATCTCCTGCATATACTGTAGGATGATCTGTACTGATACTTCCTTTCGCTGCCGCATTACATTCAAGTCTGTTATTTATTACAATATCAGGCTGTAATTCTCTAATCATATTTACAAGTTTTGTCGCTTTCCATTTTTCCCCTTTCATGTCACCATACGAATTATCAAACCAAAGCAAATCTATCTTTCCATAATTCGTACATAACTCTCTTATCTGGTTATGCATGTATTCAAGATAATGATCGAAATTATATTCGTAATTTTTATAGTCTTCATTATCCCTCATCGGATGATAAAGGTCGCCATAGTGATGGTAATCCGGATGATGCCAGTCAAATAAGGAATAATAAAATCCAACTTTTAAACCTTCCGCCCTAAATGCATCCGCAAACTCTCTTGCCAGATCCCTTTTGCATTTTGTATTAGTTGATTTATAATCTGTATATTTGGAATCAAACAGACAAAATCCTTCATGATGTTTTACTGTGAGAACTGCATATTTCATTCCTGCTGCCTTTGCCATTCTCGCCCACTCTTTCGGATCATAGTCAACTGGATTAAACTCTTCAAAATATGTTTCGTAATCTTCTATGGAAAGCCTTTCATAGGATCTTTTCCATTCCGAAACTCCATTAATGCAATAAAGTCCCCAGTGAATAAAAAGTCCGAATCTTCCATCCATCATCCATTTTATATTTTCATTTGTTCTCATGATACTCTCCTACTTTAAAAGGCCACTAACTGACCCACGCCTTCGGTTATTCTTCCTCTAACTCTACAATTTCTTTCCCACATTGTTCCGGAGTATTTCCTACAAATAACCCCTGTAAAGCCGAACGAACAGTGTTCAGCATATGTGTTTCAGGGTCAACTTCCTGAATGTCACCTTTAAATGTTTCTGCCTGATCAATGATTTCTTTTACTTTAACCGTCATATCATCAATTTTTGTTTCCGGATCTGATTCAAATTTAACTGGATAAATTCCACCACCATTTGCTTTTTCAAGTCCTGCATAATAATCTTTTGACGTAAGGAATTTAACAACCTCTACTGCCGCATCATTTATTTCCTGATTTCCGCTGTCTACAATGGAGAATCCCTGTCCTGATCCGCCTTGTACATTGTTTTTAAACTGCTCTTTTCCTTCAAAGTACGGGAATGCTGTTACTCCTGCTTTATCAGAAACTTCTGATGCTTTAATTTCATCTACAAACCATGCTCCATCATATCGAAATGCACTGTCTCCACCAAGAAATGCTGCTTTTTCACCATTATTATCAACACTTACAGGATTTTCTCCAAAGAAGCCTGCCTCATTCCATTTCTGAATAATTTTATATAATTCTGTTATTTCTTTGGAATCATAATTCATTTCTCTTGATGCCAGTTTATCTGCAATTTCTCCGCCATATGCTTTATATGCAAGGTTATTAAATAAATGTCCTGCTCTAAAGTTACTTGCTTCACCTAACTGGAAAGGAACCACTCCCGCTTCAACTAGCTTTGAACATACAGCTTCTAATTCTTCAATTGTCTTAGGAACTTCTAATCCATTTGCTGTTAAGATATCATTGTTATAGTAAAGTAAGATTTGGTATAACATAACTGGAACGCCATATGTTTTTCCACCAGATTCCCATTTTTCAAACAATGGAAGAAACGAATCTTTCCACTCTGTATCTTTTTCAAAATATGGAGTAAGATCAAGAAGCATCTCACTTTCGATATAATCTTTAATACTTGTGCCACCATAGTTAATAAATATATTTGGCTGTGTCCCTGCACCGAATTGAGAACTTAATTTATCGAAATACTGTTGCTCATCTGTAACATTATCCGCCACAATTGTAATTCCATTGCCCAAAGAATTAAATTCCTCAATCTTCTCATTAAAGTATCGAGATAATGTTTCTTCTCCACCCCATCTTGATGTGAGCCTAATTTCAATATTTTCACTTTTTTTAGCCTCTTTAGACTTATCTGTTCCTCCACATGCTACAAGCGAGAACATCATTGTTGCACCTAATGCTAATGCAATTCCCTTTTTGATACTTTTTTTGAACATAGTTTTTCTCCTTTCGTTATTTCTGTTCTTTTTTCTGAAACGTTCATATAATTGAAAGCTTTCGTTGTATAAATGTTCGTTTGTTTCTTATGCTCTTAGTTTATCACTTTTGTAATTGTTTTACAATCAAGTTATATGTTCGTTTTCGTTTTTTATGCATGTTTCAACATTTTTGTGTTATTTCAACAATATCCGTATCTTTATTTTAGTCATAATAACCAATTAAAAGTTTTAACCCTTACTTTCATTGATATTTATATTGATTATCTACAAATACAATATGAAACACTCATAATTTTCATAAACGATCATATATTTTTTTATTGATATTAGAAGGAAATTTGATTTCCATAAATAAACTATTTATCCCGAACATTGATAATAGATTTTACACAAAAAGAAAAGTGGTATTGGAGCTAACGCTCCAACACCAACTTTGTCTACGATCTGAAA
>JAHHTL010000036.1 GCA_020024635.1 Ruminococcus sp. | reverse complement strand
AGTAGTCAGCCGCAAGAAACTCAGACACAGAGTTATGATACTTATGATACACAGGGCGAATATACAGAGGAAGGTTTCGATATGACCGGATACGAGAATTACGATGGCAGTATGCAAGAATAAAGTTGGTTGAATGGCCAAAATACGATACCAAAGAAGAGGATATGTATGGAGATACATATCCTTTTTTCATAATAATAGTGGAAAAAATGAAGAAATTTGGAGGTCAATCATGCGGTATCAAGTTCAGGAAAACTGCCTTACCATTTATCTGCCTAAAGAGGTAGATCATCATAATGCAGAGGAAATTCGAAGAAATGCAGATATTGTTATCGATAAAAATCACATTAAATATATAATTTTTGATTTCCTAGACACTGATTTTATGGATAGTTCAGGAATTGGGGTGATCATGGGACGATATAAAATAATCAAATTGATCGGAGGAGAAGTCTGGGCAGTACATACAAATAGCAGAATGAAAAAAATTTTGAAAATGTCAGGTGTGACAAAATTAATTCAGATATATGAGGAGGATGAGTTATGAAACATACAAATGAAATGGAAATTATTTTTGATAGTTGTTCGGAAAATGAGGGATTTGCAAGAGTTTCAGTTGCCGCTTTTCTAACGCAGCTAAATCCAACTGTGGAAGAAGTGGCAGATGTAAAAACAGCGGTATCAGAGGCAGTTACAAATGCAGTCATCCATGGATATGAAAATGAAATTCATAAAATTCAGATTCATTGTAGAATTGAAGAGAAAACAATTACCATAGAAGTGACAGATCAAGGAGTTGGGATTCCAAATGTGCAAGAAGCCATGACACCTATGTATACAACAAAACCGCAACTAGAACGTTCGGGAATGGGATTTTCATTTATGGAAGCCTTCATGGACAAATTAAAAGTATCTTCAAAACCAGGCAAAGGAACAAAAGTCTGGATGCAGAAAACGATAGGCAAAGGAAGAGAGGAATGGACCACACAATCGCTTTAATTCAAAAATCACACAAAGGGGATAAAAAAGCGAGAGAACAATTGGTAGAGGAAAATGTTGGATTGATCTGGTGCGTGGTAAAAAGATTTTACGGGAGAGGAACCGATCCAGAGGATTTATTTCAAATTGGAAGTATAGGGCTTTTAAAGGCGATTGACAAATTCGATCCATCATTTGAAGTGAAATTTTCCACTTATGCGGTTCCTATGATATCGGGAGAAATCAAAAGATTTTTAAGAGATGATGGGATGTTAAAAGTAAGCAGATCACTAAAAGAACTTTCTTTGAAAATATTTCGTTCAAGAGAATCATTTATTGCTGCAAATCATAAGGAACCAACATTGGAAGAATTATCGAAGGAAATCGGGGTAGACAAAGAGGAAATTGCACTGGCTTTGGAAGCAGGAATAGAGGTAGAGTCCTTAAATACACCAGTATACCAAAAAGAAGGAAAACCTATTTGTCTAGGGGATAAAGTAGAAGAAAAAGAGGAATATGTGGAAAAAGTGGTCGACAAAATGTTTTTGGAACAACTGCTTGATACATTAGATCAAGAAGAACGAAAATTGATTTATTTGCGCTATTTTGCCGAAGAAACACAAAGCGTCGTAGGTAAGAAGCTTGGGATTTCTCAAGTACAAGTTTCAAGAATGGAAAAAAAGATATTGCTCCGGTTAAGAAATTTAGGGATAAGTGGAATAAAAAAATAAAAAAAACAAATAATAACCTTAATCAACTTAGGAAAGGTGGGGAAGGTTATGAATAAAAAAAAGAGTGTTTGGTGTGTGATTACTATTGTGCTTGGTGTGTTGCTTACGGGAATGATCGTCTGCTATATAAAAGGGGGAAGAAAACCGGAAGAAAAAGGATATTTGATCAAACAGATGGAGGAGGATCAAAATGTCAGTCGAGCATGATACTGTTTATATAAAAGGAGAACGAAATGTAGCAGTACAAAATCATACTGTAACGCTAGGGGATATTTTGGAGATTGAATGCAGTAACAAAGCCATTGCTTCAAAACTAAAGACGCAGAAATTGATGAGAATATCAGGAAAGCCTCAGACAAAAGTAGTAGTTTCCATTCTAAAAGTAATCCATGGGATCCATGAAATGTATCCGAAAGTGGAAGTCCAAAATTTAGGAGAAACGGATCTTATTGTGACCTATGAAGGACAAACTGAATCAAAAACGATGCTCTATGCATTCAAAATCATTCTAGTTTCTATTATCACATTTGTAGGGGCTGCATTTTCCATTATGGCATTTCACAATGATATTTCCATTAATAAATTATTTGGACATATTTATACATTATTAACAGGGAAAACATCCCCGGGATTTACAATATTGGAGATTTCCTATTCCATTGGACTAACGATTGGAATATTAGTTTTTTTTAATCACTTTGGTAAAAAGAATTCATCAAAAGATCCCACGCCCATGGAAGTACAAATGCGGTTGTATGAAGATGACATTCAGACAACCATTGTAGAAAATGCTTCAAGAAAAGGGAGGGAAGCGAATGTGGATACAAAAGAGTCTACTAATGCTTCTTGGTATTAGTTCCGGATTTACGGCAGCAGGTGGGTTATTTGGATTTATTGTTGAACTTGGTGTGATTGCAGATTTTGCGGATAGAACTCATACAGGGGAGAAAATAAAGTTTTATGAAGATTGTATCGCAGCAGGAGGAATTACGGGAACCATTTTATCTTTATTTCCCATTACATTCCATTTTGGGACAGGGGTTTTGACAATATTAGGATTGGCTTCAGGAATCTTCGTAGGTTGTTGGGCAATGGCCTTGGCAGAAATATTAAATGTATATCCAATCTTTTCTAGAAGACTAAAGGTAGTAAAGTACGTAGGGTTCGTAATTGTTAGTATAGCATTAGGAAAAGGAATCGGAGCATTGTTGATTTTGTTTTACCAATGGTAAAGAAAATGGTTTCAGATCAGAAAATCTGGAACCATTTTTTGAATTACAATAGTAGAAAAATCCAATAAATAAGACCAAGTGCCCAAGAAGTGAAGATTCCGTATAAAATGACAGGACCTGCAATTGTAAAAATTTTGCAACCGATTCCAAAAACTTGCCCTTCCTTTTTATATTCGATGGCGGGGGCAGCAACGGAGTTTGCAAATCCAGTGATTGGAACGAGAACGCCGGCGCCGCCCCATTTAGCAAGTGTAGGATAGAGATTGACGCCGGTAAGAATAACGCTTAGAAGAATAAGTAACAAGGAAGTCCATGCAGAACAAACATCTTTTGGAAGATGAAGAGATTGACAAACTTGAAAAATAATCTGTCCGATCAAACAAATAGAACCACCAGTTGCAAAAGCTTTTAACATATTAAAATAAACATTATGCACTGGGGTTTTTTCCTTTACATATGCTTCATATTCTTTTTCTTGCTTCATTTTTGTGATTTTATCCATGAAAAAACCTCCTATATTAAAAGAATTATCGATAGTATGTACACAAATAATTAATATATTCCTAATTGCAAAAAACATAGGTGGTTGGTAAAATGAAAAAGCAAGATAAATGCAAAAGAAAGGATGAAAAACACATGGAAATAGAAGAGAAAGAGGAAAATAAAGGAATAGATCATCCGGCGATGTTTTTGGAAGAAATGGAATCGTTTATGCAACTAATGATGAAGTATCGATGTGCACTGATGGAGGTTGAGACAAAACTTCATGTGTTAAATGAAGAATTTGCCATGCAGCATAACAGAAATCCTTTTGAAGCCATTAAGTCACGGGTTAAGACACCGGCGAGTATTATCGAGAAGTTAAAAAGAAAAGGCTATGACGTTACGATTGAGAGCATTGAAAAGAATCTATTTGACATTGCGGGAGTTCGAGTAATCTGCTCTTTTCAAGATGATATTTATTCCATTGCAAAAATGCTGACCTCTCAGGATGATATTATATTACTTCAAGAGAAAGATTATATCAAACATCCAAAGCCAAACGGATATAGAAGTCTACATCTTATTTTAGATATCCCGATCTTTTTGGCAAAAGAAAAAAAGCATATGAAAGTTGAAGTTCAGTTTCGAACCATAGCCATGGATTTTTGGGCTAGCTTGGAGCATAAGTTAAAGTACAAAAAAAATATTGAAAATCCAGAATCGGTAATGTTGGAATTAAAAGAATGTGCGGATGTGATATGTGCGACAGATCAAAAGATGCAGAGGATTCGAGATACCATAGAAAAAAGTATGATTTAATTGGGAAAAACAGGAATTTAGATTTAAAAATAGCTTAAAAAACCCCTTTTTATTCAAAAAAAGTGTAAAATCACACAGTTTTTCATTTTAACGCGATAAAATAGTTGATTTTTCTTTTGTTTTTTAGTATAGTTTAATACATAAATTTAAGGGAGGTTTATATTATGAAGAAGATTACAAAAAAGGTTAGCCTTTTGCTTGCCGGATGTCTTTTGGCAGGCTCAATGCTTACAGCATGTGGCGGATCGAAAGACAAAGGTCCTTCAGGAACGTTAGTGCTTGGAGAAGCAGAGTTTAACGGATTGTTTAACCCATTCTTTACTTCATCTGCTTATGACAAAGATGTGTTTACTATGGTGGTTGAAACTTTAATTAACAACGATCGTACAGGAGAACCAGTTGACGGTGTCTGTAAATATGAGACACCAGAAGTGATTAAAAAAGAAGATGGTACAACACAGACTGTTTATCAGTTTACGATCAATGATGGTGTAAAGTTCTCTGATGGAAGTGAACCTACAGCAGATGATATTATCTTCGCACTAAAAGTTTACTGTGATCCAAGTTATGATGGAAAATCTTCCACTGCAACACTTCCAATCGTTGGAGTGAAAGAATATCGTTATGATGATCCTAACTATGCAGCAGCACTTGCTGAAATCGACAGTAAGGTAGAAGCATTTGATCCATCACAAGCATCAGAAGATGTAGTAAAAGCAGCAGCACAAAGTCTTGTAGAAAGTTATGGAATTGAACTTTCACAGGCAATGCCAGGTGGAGAATTCTACGAATCAGATACCGTTGCATTGTTGCCAGAATTTTATAGAAAATCCCTTGAAAAAGCTTATATCGACAAGAATATGGCAGAGGGCGGAAACAAAGTTCCTGATATTGCAGGTGTAGAAAAAGTGGATGATAAGACTGTTAAGATTACACTTGATGGTGTTGATCCAACTGCTGTTTGGGAATTAGGTGGACTTCCACTTGTTCCAGCAAAATACTACGGTGGAGAATTTAAAAAAGGTGATCTTAGTAAGGTAAAAGAAAAGAATGGCGAGCCAATGGGAACAGGACCATTCGTATTTAAATCATATGAAAACAACGTTGTTACACTTGAAGCAAATACAAAATACCACAAAGGTGCACCAAAAATAGGAAAATTAAAATTCCAGGTTGTAGATGAAAGCACAAAACTTGAAAACGTAAAACTTGGTAACTGTGATGTTTCTGACCCAAGTGCTTCTAAAGAAATGATAGAAAAAGTTGATGAAGCAGGAATGCACAAGGAATTAGTTGAAAATCTTGGTTATGGATACATTGGTATCAGTGCTGAAAGAGTAGAAAAAGAAGTTCGTAAAGGTTTGATGTGTCTGATGAACAGAGAGCCAGCAATCGAAGCATACTATGGAGATTTGGCAACTGTTATCGAACGTCCAATGTCTATCGTTTCATGGGCTTACCCAGAAGGTGCAAAACCATACTATACTTACAGCAAAGACGAAGCGTTAGAACACTTCAAAAAAGCAGGTTACACACAAGAAGGTGGAAAACTTGTTAAAAATGGTAAACAACTTAGCGTAGAAATTTACGTAGGGGATCTTGCAACACATCCATCAGGTCCGATCATTACACAGATGAAAGCAGACCTTGAATCTCTTGGTGGAGAACTTGTTATTCAGGATGTTGCACCAGACGTATTGTTTGACAAGATGAATACATATACAGCAGATATGTGGGTTGCAGCATGGCAGGCAACTATTGATCCAGATATGTACCAATTATATCACTCTGAATCAAATGATAACCCATACCGCATTAAAAATGCAGAACTTGATAAACTTATGATGGAAGCTCGTACAACACTTGATATTGAAGAGCGTAAGCCATTATACCACAAAGCATTAGATATTATTATGGATGAAGCGGTTGAAATGCCAGTATACCAGAGAAAGAACTTATACATCTTCAATCCAAAAAATATCGACGTGGAGACACTTGCAAAAGATCAGACTCCATTCTATAAATGGAATGTAGAAATTGAAAAACTTCAGATGGTTAAATAATTCGTAATAATTGAAAAGAAGTAATGCAGGGATATTGCCGTCGGACGAAATACAGATAAGTGTGTATCCGACGGCAGTATTTGCTATTTATAAATAATATGTTACAAAAATCTAGAATGAATGGCATTTTAGACAGAGATGGAGAACTTCCATCATATAACTATGAAAATTTTGTAATTTCGAGAGAAATTATGTTTTATGAATATATACCAATTGGAAGTATATGAAAGGTAGAACTTAACTATGAAACAATATGTTATTCGAAGATTACTGATTGGCATATTTGTCTTATTCGGTGTTTCAGTGATACTGTATTCCTTAGTAAGACTTATGCCAGGTGATTATGTTCAAAATGCAACTGCCGGAAATCCTAAGATTACCGAAGAGATGCGCGAAAATATGCGCCGTGTTTATGGTTTGGACACGGGGATTGTTGAAGGATATGTAAAATGGATGGGAAAGGCAGTTACAGGGGATTTTGGAAATTCATTTGTGTATGATAAACCTGTTGTAGATGTTATTAGAAGCAAGATGTGGAATTCTTTTGCGCTTTCTGCAATGGCATTTGTGATCCAAATCTTGTTAGCCATACCATTAGGTATTATTTCGGCGACAAAACAATATTCAAAGTTAGATTACACGCTTACGACATTTGCAATGTTGGGAATATCGATGCCATCGTTCTTCCTTGCTGCGATCTTACAGCGATTCTTTGCAATTGGATTGAAGTGGTTCCCACTTTCCGGTATGGTAACAGCTAGAGAAGATTTTGAAGGATTTCGACATATTCTTGACGTAAGCTGGCATTATGTATTGCCAGTTATTGTTCTTGCAGTTATCAGTACAGGAGCCTTGATGCGTTATACAAGAACAAACATGCTAGAAGTATTAAATGCAGATTATATCCGTACAGCTCGAGCAAAAGGTCTTTCAGAGCATAAAGTTATTTATACACATGCTTTTCGAAATACGTTGATTCCAGTCGTGACATTGGTTGGAGGAATGCTCCCAAGTCTATTTTCAGGTTCTATGATCACAGAAACAATCTTTGCGATTGACGGTATTGGAAACACAGCATACAACTGTCTGAAACAAGGAGATATTCCTCTTGTTATGGGATTCAATATGTTCCTTGCAATACTGACACTTTTAGGTACACTGATTTCTGATATACTATATGCAGTAGTAGATCCACGTGTACGATACAATTAAGATAATATGAGTGAGAAAGGAAATCCGAAAATGAAGAATGTAAAAGCGGATCCACTGAAGTTCAAAGAATCAGAACTTAGGGAGGATACTAGTTTTGAAGGAAATGCGGCAATCTTATCTCCGACGAGATTGATTTTAAAACGTTTTTTTCGAAATAAACTTGCAATTGTTGGTTTGGTGATTTTAGGTACAATTTTATTGTTTTCAATTTTTGGACCAATGATTTCTCCATATGGAGAATACGAGATGTTCTATACACATAATGGTAAGGAAGTAAGTAATACATCTGGTTATGATTTAACACAGGCAGGAGTATCACTTATGAACAAAGCGCCTATGTCAAAAGCACATTGGCTTGGTACAGATAAAGATGGGTTCGATATTATGACACGTCTTATGTACGGCGGAAGAATTTCGCTGATGATTGGAATTGTTGTTGTAGGCATTGAACTTTTGATTGGAGTTGTGCTTGGAGGTATTTCAGGATATTTTGGCAAGAAAATTGATATGGTCATTATGCGTGTTGTAGACGTTGTATTTTGTATCCCTACAATGCCAATTTTAATGATTTTAGGTTCCATCCTTGTAACCATTAAAGCACCGCAGCAACTTAAAATCATATTCCTTATGCTATCGGTAGGTCTTCTTGGATGGGCAGGTGTAACTCGTTTGGTAAGAGGGCAGATTCTTACACTTCGTGAGCAGGAATTTATGACTGCAACAGAGGCGATTGGTCTTAGTACAAGTCGTAAGATTTTTAAGCATCTGATTCCAAATGTTATGCCACAGCTTATCGTGTTTACAACCCTTGGCGTTGGAGATGTTATTCTGCTTGAGAGTTCTCTTAGCTTTTTAGGTATGGGAGTTCCGTACCCATACGCCTCATGGGGGAAAATCGTAAACCTTGTAAATGATCCGATTATTATGACTGATTATTTAAATATGTGGGTTCCAGCGGGTCTTCTTATATTGATCACAGTTCTTGCATTCAACTTTGTTGGAGACGGTTTGCGAGACGCGTTTGACCCTAAGATGAAAAGATAGTTTCAACTAGAGATCTAACTATCTAAGAGAAAGGTAAGGATTCTATTGTGAGTAGAAATGAAGAAAAAAGAATGGAAGCGAAGGAGAATAAGGCTCGTTTAAAAGAAATTAAAAGAGTCAATAAAGTTGCAAATAAAGCGTATCGCGACCAGAAAAAAATATATAATAGTAAAAGTACTGATCCATCTGTATACAAAACAGAAATGAAAAATAAGGACAACCTTCTAGAAATAGATGGCCTGAAAACATGGTTTTACACAGATACAGGTGTTGTAAAAGCGGTCGATGGAGTAACGATTAATATTCCAGCAGGTAAGACGGTTGGTATTGTTGGAGAATCTGGATGTGGAAAGAGTGTTACTTCTATGTCAACTATGAGATTGGTACAAGGTCCTGCGGGACAGATTGTAGATGGAGCAATCCGTTTTCATAAAGTAAATGGAGATGTAGTTGATCTTACAAAACTTCCAACATCTGAAATGTGTAAGGTTCGTGGAAAAGAGATTGCAATGATTTTCCAGGAGCCAATGACAAGTTTGAATCCAGTGTTTACCATTGGATATCAATTGGATGAAGCAATCAGCCTTCATAAGCCAGAACTTGAAAAAAAGGATGTTCGTATTCAGAGTATTAAAATGCTAGAAACAGTTGGGATCGCTCGTGCAGAAGGGGTATATGACAGTTACCCACACGAACTCTCAGGTGGTATGCGTCAGAGAGTAATGATTGCGATGGCTCTTTGTTGTGAGCCAAAACTGATCATTGCAGATGAACCGACCACGGCTCTGGATGTTACCATTCAGGCACAGATTCTTGATTTGATGCGTAGCATCAAAGATAAAATTAATGCAAGTATCATGTTGATCACCCACGATCTTGGTGTGGTTGCAGAGATGGCAGATTATGTCGTTGTTATGTATGCAGGACGTGTAATTGAAGAAGGAACAGCTTCTGATATCTATAAAGATCCACGTCATCCATATACAATCGGACTTTTAAACAGTAAACCAGTTATTGGTAAGAAAGTCGATAAACTATATTCTATTCCGGGACAAGTTCCAAACCCGGTTAACATGCCAGATTATTGTTATTTTAAGAGCCGTTGTGATAGATGTACAGAAAAATGTGATGGAAAATATCCTGAAATGATTCAGGTAAGTCCAACACACCGTGTATCTTGCTGGCTATATGAAGGAGGAAACGAAACATCATGTCAAAAGTAATTTTAGATGTACAGCATCTTAAAAAATACTTTCCGATCAAGTCAGGACTTATGCAGTCTACCAAAGGTTATGTAAAAGCGGTTGATGACGTTTCCTTTAAACTTGAAGAAGGAAAGACACTGGGAATTGTTGGAGAATCCGGATGTGGTAAAACTACAACAGGAAGAACAATTTTAAGACTGATTGAAGCAACAGAAGGAACAGCAATGTTCGATGGTCAGGATATATTCAAATTAAATAAAAAAGAAATGAGAGCTTTAAGACCGAAACTTCAGATGATTTTTCAGGATCCATACAGCTCATTAAGTCCACGTATGCCGATTGGTGAAATCATCGGAGAAGGGGTACGTGCACATGGTATTGTAGATCCAAAAGATTATACAGATTATGTAAAAGGAATTATGGAAATTTGTGGACTTCGTCGCTACCAAATCGATCGGTATCCACATGAATTTTCAGGTGGACAGCGTCAGCGTATCGGAATTGCCCGAGCGCTTGCTTTAAATCCACGTTTGATTGTGTGTGATGAGCCAGTATCAGCTCTTGATGTTTCTATTCAAGCTCAAATTATCAACTTGATGGAAGAACTTCAGGAAGAACACAATCTATCCTATTTATTTATCTCACACGACCTTTCTGTCGTGGAGCATATTTCTGACGATGTTGGAGTTATGTATTTAGGAAGTATGGTGGAAATGGGAAGTAAGGAAGAGATTTTCAAAAATCCAGTTCATCCATACACAAAAGCTTTGTTCAGTGCAGTTCCTATTCCAGATCCAGAGGTAAAAATGAATCGAGTGATTCTGTCAGGAGATATTCCATCTCCAGCGAATCCACCAAAGGGATGCAAGTTCCATACAAGATGTAAATACTGTATGGATCGTTGTAAAACAGAAGAACCTAAATATCGTGATATCGGCAATGGACATTTTGTTGCCTGTCATCTTTGCGATCAATAAAACAAAAACAGCAGCCTGTATCATGTATGGGCTGTTGTTTTTTATAAAAAAGTTTCTTCTTATTTCTTTTTTTATAAAAATATGATACGCTTAACAAATATAGGAAAGCAATTAAAGGAAAGGTTAACATGAAAAAACAGGAAAAATCAGATCAAAAGCAATTCAAAGATGATAATCATGTAATTGCTGATATGGACCATTTAGACGGAATGCGGATGTTTTCGTTTGGACAAAGAGAAGCAAAAGGAGCGCATCGTAAAAAAGAAGTCAGAGAAGGGACTATCCCACCAGAGAAAGCAGAACTTACAAAAGAAGAGATGAAAGCACTTAGAAGAGCAGCATTTGCATTTAGTGCAAAAATTGCAGGAATTGCATTTGTGATTTTATTTGCAGCATATTTTATATTGTGGGTTATACTGAAGCTGATGTAGAGAAATTAATAGAAGAAAAGGAGAGAATGTTATGAGATTTCAAGATATGCCGTATGAAAGACCAGATAAAGAACGTTTATTTGCCACATTATCAGAGCTTACCAAAACATTTGAAAACGCTTCTACTGTAGAAGAACAGATTGAAGTAATTGAAAAAATCGATCGAGAGAATAAAACATTTGATACTATGGCAACACTGGCCAATATCAGAAATACTATTGATACAAGAGACGAATTTTATGAGGGAGAACGTCAATTCTTTGATGAAGTCTCTCCCCTTTTATCTGAAAAAATGGACGGATTCAAGCGTGTACTTGTGAAGTCTAAATTTAGAACTTCTCTGGAAGAGAAATATGGGAAAACATGGTTCGTTAATACAGAGATTGCACTAAAAGCTTTTTCTCCGGAATTAGTACCTCTTATGCAGGAAGAAAACCAGCTGACTGCACAATATCAAAAACTATATGCATCTGCACAGATTCCTTTTGAAGGGGAAGTTTGTACGATTGCAAAACTCACACTTTATAAACAATCTGCGGACAGATCTATCCGTAAAAAAGCGTATGAAGCAGAAGGAAATTTTTTTGATGAACATCAGGAAGAATTTGATGAAATCTATGATAAACTTGTTAAGAATCGTACACAACAAGCAAAAATGCTTGGATTTGAAAACTATGTAGAATTAGGTTATTTACGGAATACACGAAATTGCTATGGTCCACTGGAAGTGGAAAATTTCCGACGTCAGATTGTAGAAGACGTAGTGCCAGTTGTTTTAGAAATTAAGAAAACGCAGGCAAAGCGTATTGGGATTGAAGATTTTAAATTTTACGATGATGCATTTGTATTTCCAGATGGAAATGCTATGCCACATGGCACTCCAGAGCAGATTATGGCAGCCGGCAAAAAGATGTACACAGAGCTTTCAAAGGAGACGGCGGACTTTATCCGTGAAATGTATGACATGGATCTGTTCGATGTGATTGCAAAAGATGGAAAGGCGCCAGGAGGGTACTGCACATATCTTAGTGATTACAACTGCCCATTTGTTTTTTCAAACTTTAATGGTACCGCAGGGGATGTGGACGTGCTTACTCACGAAGTTGGACATGCATTTGGTTGTGCACAGGCGGCTCAGAATGTGCCAGTAAGTGATGTGTTGTGGCCGACAAGTGATGGGGCGGAAGTCCAGTCCATGTCTATGGAATTTTTAACAGCACCATATCACCATCTTTTCTTTGAAGAAGAGACAGAAAAGTATGAGTTATATCATGCGGAAGATTCGGTAACCTTCCTTCCATATGGGTGTGAAGTGGATCATTTTCAGCATTTGGTATACGAAAATCCGGACTGGACGCCACAAGAGAGAAATCAAGCATGGGCACGTCTTGAAAAAATATATCGCCCATATGTAGACCATGAAGGAATGCCGTTTTATGGTCGTGGTGCTGGATGGCAGCGTCAACTTCATATATACCAGTATCCATTTTATTATATTGATTACTGTCTTGCACAGATTATCGCACTCCAAATATGGGCGCTTTCATTGGAAAATTGGGACAATGCATGGCAAACCTATCTGAAATTTGTTCGTCAAGGTGGAATGGCTACCTTTGTAGAACTTGTGAAATCAGTAGGACTGCGTTCTCCATTTGATGACGGAAGTTTAAAAAAGGTATGCCAAACAACAGAAAAATGGTTACACGATAAATGGAAAAAATAGTCTTAAAAAGAGGATACAAAGGAGAGAGGAACTTGAAAAACATTATAAAAGTTGTATTTTGTATGTTTTTGATTTTTACGTTAAGTGCCCATTGGGAAGTGAAAAGCGTATTGGCTAAAGAGACCTCATCAGCTGTGGAGACTGTAAAAGAAGAGCCGAATCAAACTAAGAAGGAAAAAACAATAGGAGAAAAACGAGCAGAAGAACTTGCGAAGATGCCATTAAGTGGAAAAAGTCCCATAGTATATGCTGGCTTAGTTGCGGGATCGATGATTGTTTTAGGAGTAATGATTTCGATAGGAAAATCTTTAAAAAAGAAAGATACGTTTGTATAAGGAGAAAAAGGATGGAATTTTTACAATTAGCAAAAGAACGATATTCCTGCAGGGATTTTTCGGATCAAAAAGTTGAAAAAGAAAAATTAGATAAAATTATTGACGCTGCATTATGCGCACCAACTGCAGTGAATAAACAACCCTATAAAATATGGATTATGAAGTCGGATGAAGCAAAACAAAACATGAGAAATATTACAAGATTTCATTTCGATGCGGATCAATTTCTTGTACTTGGATGTAAGGAAGAGGACGCATGGACAAGAAAATACGATCAAAGAAATTTTGCGGATGTAGATGGGGCGATTGTGGGCACACAGATTATGCTAGAAGTACAGGATTTAGGACTTGGGACAACTTGGGTAGGGCATTTTAATGCACCAAAGTTAAAAGAAATCTATCCACAAATGGAAGCATACGATTTGATTGCCATTTTCCCAATTGGCTACCCAGCAAAAGATGCGGGTCCAACATTACAACATACGATGCGAAAATCAAGAGAAGAAGCGACAGAAACTTTGTAATCAATGATGTTTTAAACGAGAAAATACGATAGAGGTGGATAAAATGGAAACAAAAAGTGATCGTGCTGTTAATAAATATCTAGCAGGATACAATTGTTCGCAGGCGGTCGTCTGTACATTTTGTGAAGAACTTGGAATGAAAGAAGAAGATGCATTTAAAATCGCAGAAGGATTTGGGTCTGGGATGGGAGCACTTGGAGATACATGTGGCGCCGTTACCGGAATGTTTATGGCGATCAGTTATGCCAATAGTAAAAGCGGAATCAATGATCTTAAAGCGACCAGAAAAGATACCTATGCAAAAATTAGAAAATCTGCAGAGTTGTTTCAAGAGGAACATTGTTCCTTGTACTGCCGGGAATTATTAAAGGAAAAACAAGGAAATAAGACCGAAGGTTGCGCAAAGTGTGTAAAAGATGCGGCAAAAATTGTAGAAAAATTTTTAAACGGCGAAATTTAAAATTAGAACTAAAAAATCATCCCTGATGAAAATGGCACTTGGTCCATTTTTATCAGGGATTTTTTGGGGAATAAAATAAAAAAAATAGTTTATACTAATTGGCAAACAAGGAACTTAAGTTGGTAAGAAAGGGGAGAAAAATGGAATTTGCAAAAGGAAGTCAAAGCATCTGTTTTGAACATTCACCCTATATTGTAAGTAGTGGATGTGTAGTAGGAAGTAAAGAATCCCAAGGGCCCTTATCAAAATGGTTTGACAAAACAAATCAAGACGATTTGTTTGGCGCTGATACCTGGGAAGAGGCAGAAAGTAATATGCAAAAAGAAGCGTGTGTTCTTGCACTGTCAAAAGCGAATCTAAAACCAGAAGATATAAGATATTTATTTGGAGGAGATCTTTTGCGACAAGGAATTGCAACTTCGTTAGGGGTAGAAGCGCTTCAAATACCAATGTTTGGATTATATGGCGCCTGTTCCACCTCAGGAGAAGCTTTGGCATTAAGCGCAATGAGCGTAGCAGCAGGATATGGAAACTGTACGCTTGCAGTTACCTCCAGCCACTTTGGAAGTGCGGAAAAAGAATTTCGATTTCCGCTAGGATATGCAAATCAAAGACCTTTGGCATCCCAATGGACAGTAACAGGCAGCGGTGCATTTATCGTAGGAACAAAGAAAAGTCAGGTAAGAATCAGCGGAGTTACCGTTGGAAAAATTGTGGATTATGGATTAAAAGATTCTCAAAATATGGGGGCTTGTATGGCTCCAGCGGCGGCAGATACGATTTATTGGAATTTAAAAGATTTTGAAAGAAGTGTAGAAGACTATGATACAATTATAACAGGAGATTTGGGATATATTGGTCATAGAATTTTAATTGATCTGCTCGCTCAAAAAGGAATTGATATTCAAGAAAAACACAAAGATTGTGGAATGATGATTTTCGATCAAAAGAGTCAAGATACAAATGCAGGAGGAAGTGGATGCGGATGTGCAGCAGTTACACTTGCAGGATACATTTTACCAAAACTTAAAAAAGGAGAATGGAAGCGGATTTTGTTTGTACCGACAGGAGCACTTATGTCTACTGTAAGCTATAACGAAGGAGCAAGTGTTCCAGGGATTGCCCATGGAATTGTTTTGGAACATTGTTAATGCGGGATCATAAAAGGAGGAAAAGATGGAGTATATAAAAGCGTTCCTCGTTGGAGGACTAATTTGTGCAATTGTTCAATGTTTGTTAGATCGAACAAAATTAATGCCGGGAAGAGTAATGGTTTTATTGGTCTGTACAGGTGCAGTACTTGGCTTTTGCAATTTGTACGAACCAATCCTAGAATTTGCCGGAGCTGGAGCGAGTGTCCCTTTACTTGGGTTTGGAAATGTATTGTGGCAAGGGGTAAAAAAGGCAGTAAATGAAAATGGATTTTTGGGAATCTTTATGGGAGGATTTACAGCTAGTGCAGTAGGAATCAGCGCAGCACTTATATTTGGATATTTGGCTTCTTTTATCTTTGAGCCAAAGATGAAAAAATAAAAAGAGAGGAAATATACATGGAAGAGACGTTCCAATATATTTCCTCTTTTTTTAGAGTTTAGAAATACAGCTAATTCCGCAAACACCCGGTCCTGTGTGCGTCGCAATGCTTAAAGAAAGTTCGGTGTGAAAAATTTCAAAATCAGGGAAGGAAGCTTGCACCACTTCTAGCCAGTTCGCTCCTAGTTCTTTCGAACCAGAGTAAGCAGTACATATGGAAACATCCTTTCCTTTGAACTGGTGAGTAAGATCATATTCCACGGCCTTTAACATTTCCTTCCATGCTGCTTTTTGCCCGCGAGTCTTTTTATAAGGAGCAAGAACACCAGCCTTATAACTAAGCACAGGTTTCATGTGAAAGAGAGAGCCGATTGCTGCCACAGCAGGTGTGATTCGTCCCCCTTTTTTTAGATAGGTAAGAGTATCTAAGGACAGATAAATATTAGCGTCTCCAGAACAAGACTCTAATTTAGTTTTTATTTCCATGGCAGAAAGTCCTTGAGATTTCAATTTCAAGGCATCATAAATGGCTTGGCGCAACGTTACAGTGATTCTTAAATTATCTACGACAATGACCCGATTATCATAATCTTTAGCAAGCATACATGCACTTGCCATAGATCCGCTTAAAGAAGAAGTCATGGGAATGTGAAGAACCGTTTCATGTGTTTCTAACAATTCTTCCCAAAGATCAATTAGAGAACTAGGAGAAGGCTGCGAAGTTGTAATGTTACATCCCTTTTCAAGTTTTTCAAAAAATGCTTCTTGTGTAAGATCGACATTTTCATAATACGTACGTCCATCAATAATAAAAGGCATTGGTACAAGGGAAACGCCAATACGAGACGCTTCTTCACATGAGATGCCACTGTTTGTATCTGTAATAATTGCTATTTTATTTGTAAACATAGTATTCCTCCTAAATTAGAACATTGTTCTATTTTTAGAGTATACTATCATTTTTCACCTTGTTGGTCAAGAAGAAAATGTGTATAATACTTAAGAAGAAAAATGGAAGGAAGGAAATTTGAATGGAAAAACGAGAATACAAATGTACAGCAGCAACGAAAGAAGCTTTACTAGATGCGATTCTTCATTTATCCAAAGAAAAAGAATACGAAAAAATTACAATACGAGAAATATGTTCCTATGCAGGAATTTCAATCGGATCCTTTTATCACCATTTTCATTCGAAAGAAGATCTTGCGGTAGAGGCATATTATCAGATGGATAAATTGATCAATGAAGATTTCAAAGAATTGTGTAAACGAAAAAAACCAGAAGAAAAGTTACATATAATCTTAAAAAGTTATATCGAATATGTTGCAAAGGAAATAGGTATTTTAATCAAGGTTTACTATAAACTGGTAATAGAAGAATCATCAGTTTCAGCGTTTGAACCACAGAGACTTTATTACAAAACACTTACTTGTATTTTAGAAGAATGTTTCCAGGAAGCAGTGATGAAAAAAGAACTTGATCCACAGGAAATCACCCAATATTGCCTTCGCTTTTTACGAGGATTGATTTTTGATTGGAGTCTTCACGATGGGAATTATGATCTTTTAGAACGGTTTGAGAACGATTACCAATACCTTCTAAACGGATTAAAATAATAGGGAGAATTACTTGAAAAAGACAATCTAGATGTGCTACCATAAATATAACAGACAAAAGATAAAGGTGGGTGATAGGATGTTGATTGAAGTTGACTTTAATAGTGATGAAGCAATCTATATTCAACTTAGAAATCAAATCATTATGGGAATTGCCACGTCCATGCTTCATGAGGGAGAATCCCTTCCATCTGTTCGCCAGATGGCAGATATGATCGGGGTTAATATGCATACTGTGAATAAGGCATATGCCGTATTGAAGCAAGAAGGGTTTATTCAACTAGATCGCAGAAAAGGTGCGGTAATCCAGCTGGATATTGATAAGATAAGAGCTTTAGAAGATATGAAAGAGAAGCTAAAAATATTACTTGCAACCGGATGCTGCAAGAGCATTTCACGAGAAGAGGTACATGGTCTTGTAGATGAGATATTTGATGAATATATTTAAAAGTAGAAAATAAAAATCACAGAATGATCAGGAGGAATATATGCTGAACAAATACACAAAACAGGCAGAACGCGTTATAAAATATGCGGGAACCATGGCAAAAAGAATGAAACATCCCTATATAGGGACGGAGCATCTTCTTCTGGCACTTAGGAAAGAGTATACTGGTGTAGCAGGCCAGATTCTTGCTGAAAATGGGGTGGAAGACGAACAAATACAAAAATTGATAGAAGAACTTGTTGCCCCAGCCTTAGAGGAAAGAGTAATAGAAACGCCAAAGCAAAGTCCACGCTTGCTTTCACTTCTAGAAAATAGTGCCATCGAAGCAGAACGTCTTGAACTAAAGTCCATAGGGACAGAGCACTTACTCCTTGCCATGCTACATGATTTAGATTGTGTGGCAACAAGGATTCTTATTACTTTAAATATCAATTTACAAAAAGTCATTTCAGATATTGTAACTGCATCTGGGATGGACGTAAAAGAATACCAAGAGTCTATTAAGGAAAGTGCACATGGTAGAGCTCGTTCATTAGAACAATATTGTACCGATCTTACGGAGCAAGCAAGATTAGGTGAGATGGATCCGATAGTTGGAAGGGATGAAGAGATTGTTCGCTTGATGCAGATTTTAAGTAGACGTACCAAGAATAATCCTTGTCTTGTTGGAGAACCAGGAGTGGGAAAAACTGCGATTATAGAGGGAATGGCGCAAAGGATCGCAAGTGGAGTTGTGCCAGCCAACATGAAAGAAAAGAAAATCTATAGTTTAGATTTGGCATTGCTGATCGCAGGGTCAAAATACCGTGGTGAATTTGAAGAACGTATGAAAGGATTATTGGAAGAAGTAAAAGAAGAAGGAAATGTGATTCTTTTTTTAGATGAACTTCATACCATCATTGGAGCCGGTGGAGCAGAGGGAGCGATCGACGCTTCTAGTATTTTAAAACCAGCACTTGCACGTGGTCAGATACAATTGATTGGAGCCACGACTATTGCGGAATATCGAAAACATATTGAAAAAGACGCGGCTTTTGAACGAAGATTTCAACCAATTACAGTAGAAGAACCTACAGAAGAACAATGCATGCGCATATTGGAAGGGATCGTAGATAAATATGAAAAGCATCACAAAGTAGAGATTACGAAAGAGGCCCTTTCCTGCGCTGTTAAATTGTCAAAGCGATATATTACAGATCGGAATTTACCAGACAAAGCAATTGATGTTTTGGATGAAGCTTGCTCCAAAGCAAGTATGAAGGAATATAAGACACCAGAAAATCTAAAAAAACTGGAAGCGGACTGGAAAAAACTTGTCTATGAAAAAGAAGAAGCAATTCGTTTCAATGATTATCAAAAAGCTTCTATGCTTCATGAGGAACAAAAGAGCGTAGAAAAGAAACAAAGCGAGCTTCGAAAAAGATTCCAAAGAAAATCGGAATCAAAGCATCCTGTGATTGGTGAAAATGAGATTGCAGAAGTGGTTTCTGCATGGACCAAAATCCCAGTTCAAAAACTTGCGGAAAGTGAAACAGAGCGTTTAAAGAAATTAGAGCAAATTTTACGCAAAAGAGTAGTAGGTCAAGAAGAAGCAATCAGTGCGGTTGCCCGTGCAGTGAAACGTGGAAGAGTCGGCTTAAAAGATCCCAAAAGACCAATCGGCTCCTTTTTGTTCCTTGGCCCTACTGGGGTGGGAAAGACAGAGCTTTCAAAGGCGTTGGCAGAAGCATTGTTTGGAAATGAAGAGGCAATGATTCGAGTAGATATGTCGGAATATATGGAAAAGCATTCGGTTTCTAAGATGATAGGGGCTCCTCCAGGGTATGTTGGTCATGAAGAAGGAGGGCAATTAAGTGATCAAGTGCGGACCCATCCGTATTCGGTGCTTTTGTTTGATGAGATAGAAAAAGCGCATCCAGATGTATTTAATATCCTTTTGCAAGTGCTAGATGATGGACATATTACAGACTCTCAGGGAAGAAAAGTAGATTTTTGTAATACAGTTATTATTATGACGTCCAATGCAGGTGCGCAATCAATTGTAGATCCCAAAAAATTAGGATTTGCAACAAAAGAAACGCCGTCTGACGATTACAAAAGAATGAAACAAAATGTTATGGATGAAGTGAAACAGACCTTTCGACCAGAATTTCTCAACAGAATTGATGAGATTATTGTATTCCATGCGTTAAATGCAGCTAATATGAAGCAGATTGTGAGTATTTTATGCAATGTATTTACAAAACGAATAAAAGAGCAGATGAATATCACGCTCACATTGCGAGATTCAGCGAAAAAGTATATTGTCGAAAAGGGAACAGATGCCAAATATGGCGCCAGACCTTTAAGAAGAGCGCTACAAAAAGAATTAGAAGATAAGCTTGCAGAAGCAATATTAAATGGAGAGATAAAAGAAGGGGATGTAATCGAAGCAGGATTATCGAAAAAAGAAATTAAATTTTACACAAAGATTACAAATCGGTAGAAAATCAACAGGAAGTATTATATAATAAAACCACATTAACTTCGGATAAAATAATCTGAAATACTTAGGAGGAGCATAGAATGGCAATAGTGAAAGAATTATTACGCACAGAACAAGATGGAACACTTAGCTTTGGGGATTATTCGTTAAGTTCGAAAACAAAACTTGATAATTTTGAATTTGATGGTGATATTTATAAAGTTAAGACATTTCACGAAATTACAAAGTTAGAAAAGAATGGACTATTTGTATATGAGTCTGTTCCGGGAAGCGCAGTGGAGAATTTTAAGGTAACAGATACAAAGGTAGAATTTAAAGTATCAGCACCAGAAGACGTGCAGTTTACTCTGGAACTTGAGCCGGAAAAAGAATACGAGGTACGCCTTAATGGAGTATCAGCAGGGAATATGTCTACAAATTTAAGTGGAAAGTTAAGCGTAAGCGTAGAACTTGGATTAGAAGATTGTGTGGTAGTAGAAGTTGAAAAATGCTAAGGTACTCTTTGTACAAAAATAATAGAAAGTAAGGGGGCGGTAGCGAAACCGCCTCTTTTTCAATTGTATAGTAGGGGAATAACAGTTAGGTTGAAAACTTCAGAGCAGAATGGGGATAACTATGGCGAAAAATAAAAAAAATGTGTATTACTGTCAAAATTGCGGGTACGAGTCATCAAAATGGCAGGGACAATGTCCAGCGTGTAAAGAGTGGAATACATTTGTAGAAGAACCGGTTTCAGTAACAAGAAGCAGTACGGTAAGTAACCGAAAAGTGGCAGATATTGTTTCTTTGACTGAAGTAGAGGCGGATGATCATACAAGAATTCAAACGGATATTAAAGAACTAGATCGTGTACTAGGAGGTGGGATTGTTCCGGGGTCATTGGTGCTCGTAGGTGGAGATCCTGGAATTGGAAAATCTACACTTTTATTACAAGTTTGTCAGAATCTATCGAGAAAAGAAACGGTTCTCTATATTTCGGGCGAAGAGTCTTTGTCACAGATTAAACTGCGAGCCAATCGCATGGGAACATTTACAGACCAATTAAAACTTTTTTGTGAAACAAATTTAGAAACAATTCGCGCGGTAATTGAAAGGCAACGTCCTAGATTTGTAGTAATAGATTCTATTCAAACGATGTTTAGTGAAGACGTATCTTCTGCACCGGGAAGTGTATCTCAAGTTCGAGAATCAACAAATGTTTTTATGCAGCTGGCGAAAGGGTTAGGAATATCGATCTTCATAGTAGGTCATGTTACAAAAGAAGGTACAGTGGCCGGTCCAAGAGTGTTGGAACATATGGTAGATACAGTACTCTATTTTGAAGGAGACCGACATGCTTCTTATCGACTTTTGAGAGGAGTAAAAAATCGATTTGGTTCCACAAATGAGATCGGAGTATTTGAAATGCGACAAACTGGACTTGTGGAAGTGGAGAATCCGTCAGAGTATATGTTAAGCGGAAAACCACACAATGCATCTGGATCTGTAGTGGCGTGTTCGATGGAAGGAACGAGACCGATTTTAATTGAAATACAAGCGCTGATATGCAAAAGTGGATTTGGTATGCCAAGAAGAACGGCAGCAGGGACAGATTACAATCGAGTTAACTTACTTATGGCAGTGTTAGAAAAACGGATTGGACTTCCACTTTCAGAGTATGATGCATATGTCAATATTGCAGGTGGGATTAAAATGAATGAACCTGCAATTGATCTTGGAATTGTGGTTGCTATCATTTCTAGTTATAAGAATCGTGCGGTAGATGAAAAAACAGTTGTGTTTGGGGAAGTTGGATTAAGCGGTGAAATACGTGCGGTAAGTATGCCTGAACAGCGGGTATCAGAAGCGAAGAAATTAGGATTTGAATCGTGCATTCTTCCGGAAGTTTCTAAGGAAATGGTAAAAGATATCAAGGGAATTAAAATATATGGAGTAAGGAACATGAATGATGTGATGAACCTTATGTAAAAAAATAAGGTGCTGTTTAACAGCCACCTTATTTTAAAATCTTTTTTGATTTTTGCAGGGTAAAACCACGACCTTTTACTTCGTTTACGTGGCTAATGATTATAAATGCTTCTGGATCGATACTCATTACTAGAGAATTTAGTTTATTAAGTTCGCGGTTTGAGATGATGGACAAAATAACAGGCTGATCCACACCAAGATAACCGGTATTTGCTCGAATCAATGTTGAACCACGATCGAGTTCTGTCTGAATTGCAAGATTGATTTCTTTGTAACATTTGCTGATAATTTTAACTTGGGTCTGAGAGGTACCCATAAGAAGTACTTTATCCAAAATAATAGAATAGGTCATAACGAGAACGATTCCATAAATTACATTTTCAACATCTGAGAAAAACATTTGTAAAAGCAAAATGATCGAGTCAAAAAGATAAAGGGTTTTAGAAACAGGAAGTCCAAATTTCTTATTCAAAATAAGTGGGGGAATATCCATACCGCCAGTAGAAGCGCCAGAGCGAATAACAAGACCGATGGAAAAACCAATCATAATACCGCCACAGATTGTGGAAAGCATTTTGTCATCTGTAACATGAGAAAATGCAGGAATGTTTTCAAAAACACCAAGAATGACCGGATAAAAAAAAGTACTGACTAAGGTTGTCATGGCAAAGCGTTTTCCTAAGATAAGGGCTCCTAAAATAAACATGGAAACGTTAAAAATCAGTACAAACATAGAAATAGGAATGTGTAAGTAGTGATTAAAAGACAAAGCAAGACCGGGAGTACCACCAGTAATCATTCCAGAGGGAACAACAAACATTGTGATCGCCAAAGCATTGATGGTATTTCCTAATAGAACAAAAAATAAGGTTTTTAGTTTTGATTCGTTCATAAAAGCTCCTTTTAATAAAATGTAAGTTTTGTAGTTTTGTAGTATAGTAAAGGAATAAAGCAAACAGGACAGATAATAAAATTATCTGTCCTGTTTCAAGTTTAATGATATATAGTTATAATGTATTAATAATTTACTCATAGCTTCATTTTCCTCACGAAAAATAGAGTAGCATAAATAATCTAGAAAGTAAAGAAGAGGAATAAATTTTATAGTTACAGGTTGAAATCTGATAAAAAGTTATACGACATATCAGTTAGAGTGTAAGGCAAAATGGAATGGCAGGGACTGCTCGAATTAACGTCTGTGGAGATAGTAGGTTACGAGGTCTGCGAAGCAGGAAGCCCATTGGCTTTAGACAATGGGTGGTTCACAAGTGTACAATATGTATATAGAAAAGAAGTAGTGTGAGAAGATGAATTGTCGAAATTGTATAAATAAAATAAAAAACAAGAAAATTATTGACAATTTAAAAAATGCATGATAAGATAGGTTCTGTTGTGAACGACACATCAAAAACACTTCATGGAAGGATGCGGAAGCAATCGACTTCGAGAAGGAAGATGAAAAATCATAACAAAGAAAAATAAAAAAGTTCTTGACAAATGAAACTCGACATGATATATTAAATGAGTTGCTGTTG
>JAHHTL010000035.1 GCA_020024635.1 Ruminococcus sp. | reverse complement strand
GTGGCTTCTTAACTGTCCTATTATACTAATTCGATCAGTACTTCTAAAGCACCGTCACCTTTACGCTGTCCAATTTTAACGATACGTGTGTATCCACCTTTACGGTCAACGTATTTTGGAGCGATTTCAGAGAATAATTTATCTACTAAATCAACTTCTTTTGTATTTTTCTTCTTTCCAGCTGCAGCTGTTGGAACTTCTTTTACTGGGTAAAGAACTTTCAACATCTCTCTTCTTGCATGAAGTCTGCTTGGCATATCTTTTTTGATTGTCTTTTCAACTTCATCGTATACTGTAACTTTCTTTCCATCAACAACTTCTTTTACTCTCTTGCCATCTTTGTCTTTACGAGCAACTTTAGCCATCACTTTTACTTCTTCAAAGTTGTCTTTTTCTCTTACAGCCATAGCAACTAATTTTTCTGCAATCTTACGGATTTCTTTTGCTTTTGCTTCTGTAGTAACGATTTTACCATTGTTAAGTAAAGCAGTTACTTGGTTTCTTAATAAGGCTTTTCTCTGGCTAGATGTTCTGCCAAGTTTTCTATATTTTGCCATTGTTATAATCCTCCATTTTTGACATTTGGTTATGCATCTTCGGGCTTATTAATCAAATGCTCCAAACATGCACATCGGGCTTACTGTTTGGATAATTTAAATAATAATTAGATTAACGCGTGATTACTCATCACCCTGATTAAGTTCAAGATCTAATTCTTTTAACTTAGCCAATACTTCTTCTAATGACTTACGTCCAAGATTACGCACCTTCATCATATCTTCTGGTGTCTTGTTTGTAAGTTCTTCTACTGTATTGATACCGGCTCTCTTTAAGCAATTGTATGAACGTACTGATAGTTCTAATTCATCAATGCTCATTTCCAGTACTTTTTCTTTTTCATCATCTTCTTTTTCAATCATAACTTCTGCTGCCTGAGCAACTTCCGATAAATCGATAAAGAGTTTCAAATGTTCGCTTAATACTTTCGCAGCAAGGCTGACTGCCTCGTCTGGAAGTAATGTTCCATTTGTCCATACATCTAACGTAAGCTTGTCATAATCTGTAATCTGACCAACACGTGTATTTTCAACTGTTAAATTAACACGTTCTACTGGTGTATAAATAGAATCGATTGGAATTACTCCGATTGGTAATTCATCGTTTTTATTTTTATCAGCGCTTACGTATCCTCTACCTTTTGTGATAGTAAATTCCATGTATTGTTTGCTGTCACTGCCACCGTTTACTGTAGCAATTACCTGCTCTGGATTCATGATCTCGATATCTGGATCACACTGTATATCAGCACCTGTAATAACGCCTTCGCCTTCAAATTCAATGTATGCAGTTTTCACTTCATCTGATGCAGATGTGTTTTTGATTGCAAGTGATTTCAAATTCATGATAATCTCTGTTACATCTTCTTTCACACCTGGAATTGAACTGAATTCGTGAAGAACACCGTCAATCTTTACAGAACTAATTGCAGCTCCTGGAAGAGAAGAAAGCATGATTCTTCTCAAGGAGTTACCAAGTGTTGTTCCATAACCTCTCTCCAGAGGCTCCACAACAAATCTTCCATATTTTTTATCTTCTGAAATTTCTGTTATCTCAATATTAGGTTTATTAAAATCAAACACTATACAGACCCTCCTTTGGGTTAAATTATGTCGAGGGGTACGATATTAAAAGCCAGCTTTTATTAGCTCCTATACTCTTAATTATTTAGAGTATAACTCGACGATTAACATCTCATCAACTGGAACATCGATTGCTTCTCTTGCTGGAAGTTCTTTTACAAGACCTTTCAAGTTTTCAGCATCAACGTCAAGCCATTCTGGAACCATGTTTCCAGCTGTTACTTCTACGATATCTTTGTATCTTACACAGTTTTTGTGTTTTTCTTTGATTTCTACAACATCTCCAGCTTTTACAAGGTAAGATGGAATATTAACCTGTTTTCCGTTTACTAAAACGTGTTTGTGGTCAACGATCTGTCTTGCTTCTTTTCTTGTTCTTGCAAATCCCATACGGAATAATACATTATCAAGTCTTGACTCAAGAATGATCATAAGGTTTTCACCTGTCATACCATCCATCTGTTTTGCTTTTGCATAGTAGTTTCTGAAAGGTTTTTCTAAAACGCCATAGATAAATTTTGCTTTCTGTTTTTCACGTAACTGAAGGCCATACTCGCTCATTTTTCTGTTCGCTCTTTTTAACTGTCTATTAGATTTTTTGTTAATTCCTAAATAGATTGGGTCCATACCTAATGAACGGCATCTTTTAAGAACTGGAACTCTATTTACTGCCATTTCGCTTCCTCCTAAAATTATCAGCGGTTCTCCCCGCTCTTATACGGATCTTCCATCCGGACTATTTCAACTAAACTTCGTACTACACTCTTCTGCGTTTTGGTGGACGACATCCGTTGTGTGGTACTGGTGTTACGTCTTTGATGCTTGTTACATCAATTCCGCATGCCTGCAATGCACGGATAGCTGCTTCTCTTCCTGATCCTGGACCCTTTACGAATACATCTACTGTTTTAAGACCATGTGGTAATGCTGCTTTAGCTGCTGTTTCAGCTGCCATCTGTGCTGCATATGGAGTAGATTTTCTTGAACCTCTAAATCCAAGACCGCCTGCACTTGCCCATGAAAGAGCATTTCCCTGAGCATCTGTTAATGTAACGATTGTATTATTAAAAGATGACTGAATGTGTGCTTGTCCTCGTTCAACGTTTTTCTTGACACGTTTTTTTGTCACTTTTTTTGTAACTTTCTTAGCCATTTAAACTAACCTACTTTCTTGAATACTTGATTAAAATTTATCGATTATTATTTCTTTTTGTTTGCAACAGTTCTCTTAGGACCTTTGCATGTTCTAGCATTTGTTTTAGTCTTCTGTCCACGTACTGGAAGTCCTTTTCTATGACGGATTCCACGGTAGCATCCGATTTCTTTCAATCTCTTGATGTTGAGTTGGATTTCTCTTCTAAGATCACCTTCAACGAGCTGTGTCGCATCGATCACTTCATTGATTTTCTTCTCATCATCTGTTGTTAAGTCTCTAACACGAGTATCAGGATTGATTCCTGCCTCTGCTAAGATACGGCTAGCACTTGTTCTACCGATTCCGTAGATATAAGTTAAACCGATTTCTACACGTTTGTCTCTTGGTAAGTCTACACCTGCAATACGAGCCATGTGTCTTTCCTCCATTTCAAATCTGTTATCATATTGTCCCAAACTGGGATGCATTATCGGATCAAGAAAGGTGCTTCTCTCCAACGCTAATACATCCAGGAATGTGTCATAACATCCCCTTTCCCGACATAAGATTCCTTATACCTGTCGGGTATTATAAGCAATATACAAAAGTTCACCAGCTCATTCTTTCCTTATAAAAGATACATGGTGTATTCCTACTGTATATTAAACAACATTGCATATTTGCTCTGTTGTTAGTTGCCTAATTCATTCACAAATCATACCTTGTTAATTGTATATTAACCCTGTCTTTGTTTGTGTTTTGGATTTTCGCAGATAATTCTGACGCTTCCTTTTCTTTTAATAACTTTGCATTTTTCGCAAATTGGTTTTACTGATGATCTAACCTTCATGTCAAATCCTCCTTCCATTCTTTGCTATCATATAAATACGTTACAGACTGTTTTTTGGACACACCTATCCAAAAACAGCCATTTCATATTATAACACTATTAAGAAAATAAAGTCAATACCTTTTTATTTATCTCTCCAAACAATTCTACCTTTGCTTAGATCATATGGTGACATCTCTAATGTAACCTTGTCTCCCGGTAAAATTTTAATGAAATTCATACGAAGTTTTCCACTGATGTGTGCAAGTACGATGTGTCCATTCTCAAGCTCTACTTTAAACATAGCGTTTGGAAGTTTTTCCACTACAACGCCTTCAATCTCAATAACGTCAGTTTTTGACATACTATTTATTCCTCCTGAAAACCTGGTCTTATATAGCCAAGCAAGACTTTTTTACTTCTTTGTCATCTGCATCTGGTGAACATACTATTTTTTTTATGATCTGCAGATGTTTTTTATTTTTTCGTTTCGTGTGGCAGATGGTCCATTTACAACCATCTGCTACATATATAAATCGTGCATCTTCATTTATTACTACATAAATGTGATCTTTATCACGACCTTTTTTTGATTTTACCAACATTCCCGGAATAAACTGCATTTTATTCTCCAAGAATTTTTACGATTTCAGTAAATACATCCTCGATGTCGATGGTACCATCAACTTCTCTTAAAATTCCTTCGTTTGTGTAGTAATCAATCAAAGGCTGTGTTTGTTCATGATAAACACCAAGACGTTTTTTTACTGTTTCCGGTTTGTCATCATCTCTTAAAATGAGATTGCCACCACAGTGATCGCAAATATTTTCCTGCTTTGTAGGCGCATATTCCAGATGATATGTGGCTCCACAATCTACACATGCTCTTCTTCCGGACATACGAGTAACAATGTTTTCATCTGGAACCTCGACATTGATTGCATAATCCATTTTTTGTCCCATTGCAGCAAGCGCTTTGGTAAGAGCGTCTGCCTGTGGAATGGTTCTTGGGAAACCATCAAGTACATAGCCTCTTGTACAATCTTCTTGACTTACTCTGTCAACTACTAGATCAACTACCAGTTCATCTGGTACAAGTAATCCTTGATCCATATATGTTTTTGCTTTTTTACCAAGTTCTGTTCCATTTTTAATATTGGCTCTGAAAATATCACCTGTTGAAATATGTGGAATTTCATATTTTGCTGCAATTTTTTTAGCCTGTGTGCCTTTTCCTGCTCCAGGCGCTCCTAACATGATTATTTTCATATGTTTATCCTCCACTTATATTGAAAAACATTTATATCCATATAGCATTTTAACCCGCCCGATATCTTCGTTTTGAAATACCAGGCGAGCTAAATATTTGATTAATAACCTAGGAAACCGTTCTTCTTGGAACTGCCTTTACTATTCAGAAATCCTGTATAATTTCGTACAAGCATTCGTGACTCAATCTGTTTGATTGTCTCAAGTACAACACCAATGATAATAATCAGTGATGTTCCACCAAATGAAACATTTGCATTAAATACACCATTAAAGAAGAATGGAATGACCTGTACAATGACCAAACCGCATGCACCTATAAAGATAACATAATTCAATATTTTCTGTAAATATTCAACGGTTGGTTTTCCTGGTCTGATTCCTGGAATAAATCCTCCACTTTTCTTCATATTGTTTGCAATCTCAAGTGGATTAAATGTAATAGATGTATAGAAATATGCAAAGAAGATTGTCAATGCAATGTATACAAGCAGCCCAATTGAATAGACTAAATTATCCGGGTTACACCAGTTATTTGAATTCATCGCCTTTAGGATCTGACTTCCAATTCCCGTTCCTTCGCCTTTTCCTAAGAATGAAGCAATCAAGATTGGGAACTGCATCAGTGAGGATGCAAAGATAACCGGAATAACACCTGCTGTATTTACTTTCAGCGGAATATGTGTTGATTGTCCGCCGTATGTTTTTCTTCCCTGTATTTTTTTAGAATACTGAACCGCAATTCTTCTCTCGCCACCTTGAAGTATAATTACGAATACAACTACTACAAGAATCACTGCAAGAACAATTAAGGCTGACAGAATTCCTTTTGCCAAAGTTTTTCCTTTCACGAACTGATTATACAGTACAACAAAGTCGTTTGGCACTCGGGAAATAATATTAATAAGAAGTACAATGGAAATACCATTTCCAACTCCTTTTTCTGTAATACGTTCACCGATCCACATAAGGAAAGCAGAACCTGCTGTAAGTGTACATACTACAATCGCAACATTTACGAATCCGTATTCAACAAGAAGTCCTTGGCGACCAAATCCTACTGCCATTGCAATTGATTCGATCAATGCAAGGGCTACTGTCACATAACGGGTAATTGCCGCAATTTTTTTTCTACCATCTTCTCCATCTTTTTGCATATCTTCCAATTTTGGAATAGCAATTGTTAAAAGTTGAATAATAATGGAAGAAGTGATATACGGTGTTATGCTAAGTGCAAACACCGACATCGCTGTAAACGAACCACCGGTAAAGGCATCAAAGAAATTAAAGATGTCTCCGGTCTGGTTCGCAAAAAAGTTCTTAATGTAGGTTGGATCCACACCTGGGGTAGGTAATTCGGAACCAAGTCTGATAACGACAAGCATCATCAAGGTATAGAATAGTCTTTTTCTGATTTCTTCCATACGAAATGCTCTGCGTACTGTCTCGAACATTAGATCACCTCAGCTTTTCCACCAAGCGCTTCAATTTTCTCTACAGCTGATGCTGAAAATGCATTAGCCTGAACTGTAAGTTTCTTTGTTAATTCGCCATTACCAAGAATCTTAACTCCATCTCTAGGGTTTTTGATAATACCGTTTTCGATAAGAGTTTCAACTGTTACAGTTGAACCATCCTCAAATTGCTCTAAAAGGCTTACATTAATTCCAATGATTTCTTTTGAATTTCTACATGTAAATCCTCTTTTTGGTAATCTTCTGTATAAAGGCATCTGACCACCTTCGAAACCTGGTCTTGGTGCTCCTGAACGAGCTTTTTGACCTTTATGTCCCTTACCGGCTGTCTTACCATTTCCAGAACCGTGTCCACGGCCCCTTCTGAAATTATCACTTTGTCTAGAGCCATCTGCTGGTCTCAAATTAGATAAGTCCATGATCTTACCTCCTTATCTTTTTATTTATGCTTCTTCTTCAACTTTCACTAAATGTCTAACCTGCTGTACCATTCCTCTTGTAGCTGCATTATCTGGTAATACAACTGTTTTGTTGAGCTTTCTAAGACCTAAAGCTTCAACCGTTTTTTTGTGCTTTGGTACTGCACCGATTGTAGACTTTACTAGTGTAATTTTTAAATTTGCCATTTTATTTACCTCCTGTAGGATAAAGCCGGCTTCCTCCTCTATCTAGAGGGAAGCCTCTTGCTCTATCTTATTAGCCTACGATCTCTTCTACTGATTTACCACGAAGTTTTGCAACTTCTTCTGGAGTTTTTACTCCTTTAAGACCTTCAATTGTTGCAAGAACTACGTTCTGCTTATTGTTAGATCCCAAAGATTTTGTACGGATGTTCTTGATACCTGCAAGCTCGATTACCGCACGCGCCGGTCCTCCGGCGATAACTCCTGTACCATCTGGAGCTTTCTTCAATAATACGGAAGCACTTCCAAATTTACCGATTGTATCATGTGTAATACTATCGTTTGAATCTAATGCTACGCTAATAAGCTTTTTAGCTGCATCTTCTTTTCCTTTACGGATAGCTTCTGGAATTTCAGTAGCCTTTCCTAAACCTGCACCAACATGGCCTTTTCCATCACCAACAACTACTAAAGCTGTGAATCTGAAGTTACGACCACCTTTAACAACTTTGGTTACACGTTTAATTGATACCACTCTTTCAGTCAGTTCAAGCTGACTAGCATCAATACGATCTTGTCTCATATGTGTTCTCCCTTCCTAAAAATTCAGTCCAGCTTCTCTTGCTGCGTCTGCTAATGCTTTTACTTTACCCTGATAAATAAATCCGCCTCTATCAAAAACAACCTCAGTAATTCCTTTTGCTGTTGCTCTCTCAGCGATTACTTTTCCTAAGTATGCTGCTGCTTCAACATTGTTTGTTTTTTCTAATGCTGCTTTCACATCTTTTTCGAGAGTGGAAGCTGCAACAAGCGTATTTCCAACTGTGTCGTCAATAATCTGAGCATACATGTGATTATTACTTCTAAACACTGCTAAACGTGGTCTTTCAGCTGTTCCGCTAAAACGATTACGTAATTTCATGTGTTTTTTTACACGAACTTCGCTTCTTGATTTTTTACTAACCATTTTCACACCCTCCTTAATTATTTTTTACCAGTCTTACCAACTTTACGTCTAATAACTTCATCAGAATATTTAACACCTTTTCCTTTGTAAGGTTCTGGTCTTCTCTTATCTCTGATTTCAGCTGCGTACTGGCCAACTTTTTCTTTATCGATACCTTTTACAGTGATTTTGTTCTGTCCTTCAAGTACAGATTCGATTCCTTCTGGATCGATCATTTCAACTGGGTGAGAGTATCCTAAATTTAATGTTAATTTGTTTCCTGCTTTAGAAGCTCTGTAACCAACACCGTTGATTTCAAGAACTTTCTGGTATCCTTCTGTAACACCAACAACCATGTTGTAGATGAGAGTTCTTGTAAGACCGTGTAAAGATTTCATTTTCTTTAAATCACTTGGTCTTGTAACGATGACTTCTTCGCCTTCTTTTTTGATTTCCATTTCAACTGGAAGCTCTTTTGTAAGAGTTCCCTTAGGACCTGTTACAGTCACAACATTGTTTTCAGCGATCTCAACAGTAACACCTGCTGGGATAGCGATTGGCAGTCTTCCTATACGTGACATACCGTACCTCCTATAACTTAGATTCTCGGAGAAGCCTTTTACATGCTTCTCTGTTTTCAGTTTCTATTTGTGATTACCAGACGAAGCAAAGAACCTCTCCACCTACGTGAAGTTTTCTAGCTTCTTTGTCTGTAATTACCCCTTTGTTTGTAGAAATGATAGCTGTTCCAAGTCCACCTAAAACCTTTGGCATTTCTTCGCTGTTTGCGTAAACACGAAGACCTGGTTTAGAGATTCTTTTAATACCTGAAATAACTTTTTCATTCTTATCTGCACCGTATTTCAATGTGATGTGGATTGTTTTAAAGCATCCGTCTTCTACGATATCATATTTTGCAATATAGCCCTCGTTGAAAAGAATGTCAGCAATCGCGATTTTCATCTTAGATGCAGGTACATCAACTGTATCATGTTTAGCAGTATTTGCATTACGGATTCTTGTAAGCATATCTGCGATTGGATCACTCATTGTCATTGAATATTGACCTCCTTATTTCGATAATATATATAGAAGTTCATCCTAATCTATAGATGAACGGCTGATTTTCTTACCAGCTTGCTTTTTTAACACCTGGGATCTGTCCTTTATATGCCAACTCACGGAAGCATACACGGCAGATACCATATTTTCTCAAGTAGCCGTGTGGACGACCACAAATTCTGCAACGATTGTATTCTCTAGTGGAGAATTTTGCTTCACGTTGCTGTTTGATTTTCATTGATGTCTTAGCCATGAATAATTCCTCCTTATTTTGTGAATGGCATATTGAACTGAGTCAATAATTCACGAGCTTCTTCGTCAGTTTTTGCTGTTGTAACAAAAATTACATCCATACCTCTAACTTTATCTACTTTATCGTACTCGATTTCAGGGAAAATCAACTGCTCTTTGATACCAAGAGCGTAGTTTCCTCTTCCGTCAAATGCGTTAGGATTTACACCTCTAAAGTCACGTACACGAGGCAATGCAAGGTTGATCAAACGATCAACGAACTCATACATTCTTTCTCCTCTTAAAGTAACTTTACATCCGATTGCCATGCCCTCTCTGATTTTGAAGTTCGCAACAGAATTTTTTGCTCTTGTAAGAACTGCTTTCTGTCCGGCAATCTTCTCAAGATCAGCTACAGCTGACTCTAAAACTTTTGCATTTTCTTTTGCTTCACCAACACCCATGTTGATTACAACTTTATCGAGCTTTGGTACTTCCATTATATTTTTATAACCGAATTTTTTGATCATTGCATCAACGATCTCATTTTGGTATGTTTCTTTCAGTCTACTCAAAGTTTAAGGTCCTCCTTCCTTGGATTAATCTTCAATTATGATTTCGCCTGTTGCTTTTGCAACACGAACTTTTTTGTCGCCATCCATTTTGAAACCAATTCTTGTAGTAGCTCCTTTGTGTACATACATAACATTAGAGATATCGATTGGTCCTTCCTGATGAACGATTCCACCGTTTTGGTTAGCAGCGCTTGGTTTTGTATGCTTTGTAAGCATATTTACTCCCTCAACCAAGACTTTGCCTTCTTTACTATTAACAGCGATAACTTTGCCTTCTTTATCTTTGTCTTTTCCGGCAATTACTCTTACTGTATCACCTTTTTTAATTTTTATAGTTGACATTCTTAAAGCACCTCCCTACAGTACTTCCGGAGCTAAAGAAACAATTTTCATAAATTTCTTGTCTCTAAGCTCTCTGGCTACTGGTCCAAAAATACGTGTTCCACGTGGGTTCATATCGTCTTTTATAATAACAGCAGCATTTTCATCGAATCTGATATAAGAACCGTCTTTACGACGAGCGCCTTTTACAGAACGGACAACTACAGCTTTTACAACATCACCTTTTTTAACAACGCCGCCTGGTGTTGCATCTTTAACAGATGCAACGATAACGTCACCGATGTTGGCATATCTTCTTGTAGAACCGCCAAGCACACGGATGCATAATAACTCTTTAGCACCTGTGTTGTCTGCTACTTTAAGTCTGCTTTCCTGTTGTATCATGCAGATAAACCTCCTTTAAATGCGCGATAAATTTATTTCGCTTTCTCTACGATCTCAACAAGTCTCCATCTCTTGTCTTTAGATAATGGTCTTGTTTCCATAACTTTTACTGTATCTCCAACGTTGCACTGATTCATTTCATCATGAGCTTTCAACTTATAAGTTCTCTTTACAATTTTTTTGTAAAGTGGGTGCTTAACGTGGTCTTGAACTGCAACAACGATTGTTTTGTCCATTTTGTTACTAACAACCTTGCCTGTACGGGTTTTTCTAAGATTTCTTTCTTCCACAGTACGCCCTCCTACTCAGCTTTAGAAGCTTCTGTTATCACTGTCTGAATTCTAGCGATATTCTTTCTCACTTCTTTAATTCTGCTTGTATTCTCTAATTGATTAGTTGCATTCTGGAATCTTAAATTGAAAAGTTCCTTCTTAGCAGCTACTAATTCTTCATTTAATTCTTCTACAGATTTTCCTTTTAATTCGTTTACAAATGTATTAATTTTCACTGTTATCACCGCCTTCTAAGTCTGCGCGAGAAACGATTTTGCATTTGCAAGGTAACTTATGCATTGCAAGTCGAAGTGCCTCTCTAGCTGTTTCCTCTGGTACTCCTGCAATTTCAAACATTACGCGGCCTGGTTTCACTACTGCTACCCAGTACTCAAGCGCACCCTTACCTTTACCCATACGAACCTCAAGAGGTTTATGAGTAACTGGTTTATCTGGGAAAATTTTGATCCAAACTTTACCACCACGTTTGATGTAACGTGTCATAGCAACACGGGCTGCTTCGATCTGATTAGAACGAATCCAGCATGGTTCTGTTGCAACAAGTCCGAATTCACCATAAGAAATTTTATTTCCTCTAAGGGCTTTCCCTTTCATGGTACCACGGAACTGTTTACGACGTTTAACTCTCTTTGGCATTAACATTATTTATCTCTCCCTTCCTTATCTGCTTTAGTCGGAAGAACTTCGCCTTTGTAAATCCAAACCTTTACACCGACTTTTCCGTATGTTGTGTCAGCTTCTGCGAATCCATAATCAATATCAGCTCTAAGTGTCTGAAGTGGAATTGTTCCTTCGCTGTAGAACTCTGTACGAGCCATATCAGCTCCACCAAGACGTCCTGAAACAGATGTCTTAACACCAAGTGCTCCGGCTTTCATTGTTCTTGACATACAAGATTTCATTGCACGTCTAAATGAAATACGGTTTTCAAGCTGCTGAGCAATGTTTTCTGCTACTAACTGAGCATCTTTATCTGGTCTTTTGATTTCTTTGATATCAACGATTAATTTCTTATCTGTGAATTTTGCTAATTCAGCTTTCACTTTTTCGATTTCAGAACCGCCTTTACCAATTACTACACCTGGTTTAGCTGTATAAATGATAATTTTAACGCGATCAGATGCTCTTTCGATTTCAATTTTTGAAACACCTGCGCTGTATAATTTCTTCTTAAGGAATTTTCTGATTTCATGGTCTTCCACTAAGTTATCAGCAAAATCTTTTTCTGCATACCACTTAGAGTCCCAGTCTTTGATAACACCAACTCTAAGGCCATGAGGATTAACTTTCTGTCCCATTATTGTCCTCCTTATTATCTTTCATTAAGCACGATTGTAATGTGGCTCATTCTCTTTTCGATTCTGTAAGCTCTACCCTGTGCTCTTGGTCTGATTCTCTTCATTGTTGGTCCTTTGTTTGCGTAGCATTCTTCAATATAAAGGTTCTCAACATTCATACCATTGTTGTTTTCAGCATTTGCAATTGCTGATTTTAATAATTTTTCTATAACACTTGAAGCATATCTTGGATTGTAAGCTAAAATACCAAGTGCTGTCTGTACATCCTTACCTCTGATGGCATCTAATACGAAACAAGCTTTCTGAACAGATACTCTTGCATAAGAAATCTTAGCTGATGGTCTAGTATCTCTTTGCTCATTTCTTTCTCTCTTGATTTGGGATCTATGTCCTTTAGCCATGGATGAACCCTCCTTTCGAATATCTTATGATTATCTAAGTCTTGACTTCTTCTCGTCTTTTCCATGTCCTCTGTATGTTCTTGTTGCAACAAACTCTCCGAGTTTATGTCCAACCATATCTTCTGTAACATATACAGGCACATGTTTTCTTCCGTCGTGAACAGCAAATGTATGTCCAACGAATGATGGGAAGATTGTAGAACGACGTGACCAAGTTTTTATAACTGATTTATCACCTGCAGCATTCATAGCATCTACTTTTTTCAGTAAATTCTCGTCTGCAAATGGTCCTTTTTTAAGTGAGCGAGCCATAGGTTCTAACCTCCTTGTAAACTATATTATTTGATTGCTTTTCCATCTCTTCTTCTTACGATCAACTTGTTAGAAGATTTGTTTTTCTTACGTGTCTTGTAACCAAGTGCTGGTTTACCCCAAGGTGTACATGGACCCGGACGACCGATTCCAGTCTTACCTTCACCACCACCGTGTGGATGGTCATTAGGGTTCATAACAGAACCACGAACAGTTGGTCTAAAGCCTAAGTGACGTGTACGTCCGGCTTTACCAATATTAACAAGGCTGTGATCTCCGTTACCTACAGAACCGATAGAAGCTCTACAAATAATTGGAACCATTCTCATTTCTCCGGATGGGAGTCTAAGTGTAGCATATTTTCCTTCTTTTGCCATCAGCTGTGCACTGTTTCCTGCTGAACGTACAAGCTGTCCGCCTTTTCCTGGATATAACTCAATGTTATGAATTTCTGTACCTACTGGAATAGCAGATAATGGTAAGCAGTTACCAACTCTAACTTCTGCATCTGCTCCGTTCATAACAGTCATGCCATCCTTTAATCCTTCTGGAGCAAGGATGTATGTTTTTTCACCATCTGCGTAGCAGATAAGTGCGATGTTAGCAGATCTGTTTGGATCGTATTCGATACCGATTACAGTTGCTGGAATACCATCTTTTCTTCTCTTGAAATCGATGATTCTGTATTGTTTCTTAGCTCCGCCTCCGCGGTGTCTAACTGTGATTTTACCCTGATTGTTACGACCAGCTTTTCTAGTTTTAGAACTTAATAATGATTTCTCAGGAGTTTTCTTTGTAATTTCAGAGAAATCGGAGCCAGTCATCTGTCTTCTGGAAGGTGTATATGGGTTGTATGTTTTAATTCCCATTACTTTTTCTCCTTTCGTCTATCTGATTATTTGTTTCACGGATTTGCACCGTATAGTTTTCGTTCTCTTCGTCGGATTATATTTTATAATCCTTCGAAGATTTCGATATCAGCACTGTCAGCTGTTAACTTAACAATTGCTTTTTTTGTCTTAGCTGTCTTACCAAATGTCATTCCACGTCTTTTTGTCTTTCCTTCAAGATTCATTGTACTAACACTTGCAACTTTTGTTCCATTGAACATTTTTTCAACAGCTTCTTTTACCTGACTTTTTGTTGCTTCTGGGTGAACTAAGAAAGTATATTTCTTGTCAGCCATAAGCTCCATAGATTTTTCAGTAACTACTGGTTTAAGGATTACATCATAATATTTAAGATTTGCCATTATGCGTACACCTCCTCGATAGTTGCAACAGCAGCTTTTGTAGTGATTACTGTGTTGTATTTTAAGATATCAAATACGTTGATTGTATTTGTTCTAGCTGTTTTGATATTTGCAATATTTCTTGCTGATAACTGAGCGTTTACGTTCCCGTCTTCTAAAACAACAAGTGCTTTATTTACGTTCAGGTTATTCAATACAGTCTGGAAATTCTTTGTTTTGATTTCATCAAATTTAAGTTCATCGATTACGATGAATTTGTTTTCTACAACTCTTGATGTAAGAGCGCCTTTAAGAGCAGCTTGTTTCTCTTTTTTGTTCATCTTGAATGTGTAGTTTCTTGGTGTTGGAGCAAATACAACTCCACCGCCTGTCCACTGTGGAGATCTTGTGGATCCCTGTCTTGCATGACCTGTTCCTTTTTGTCTCCATGGTTTTCTTCCGCCTCCAGAAACTTCTGAGCGAGTTTTCGCTTTCTGTGTTCCTTGACGATTATTTGCAAGTTGGTTTACAACTGCCATGTGTAAAAGATGTTCGTTAATCTCAACACCAAACACAGCATCGTTAAGATCGATTGTACCAACTTCTTTACCTTCGATATTATAAACAGATACGTTTGCCATCTGTGTGTTCCTCCTTTCTACTTCAGTCAGACTAGTTAGCCTTTACAGTTTCTTTAATTGTTACAAGGCATTTCTTAGGTCCTGGAACTGATCCTTTTACTAAGAGCAAGTTGTTTTCTGCATCAACTCTAACAATTTCAAGATTCTGAACTGTAATCTTCTTGTTACCCATCTGACCTGGCATCTTTTTGCCCTTGAATACTTTACTTGGGTCAGATGCAGCACCGTTGGAACCAGCGTGACGATGGAACTTAGAACCGTGAGTCATAGGTCCTCTGCTCTGATTGTGACGTTTGATTGCGCCCTGGAAACCTTTACCTTTTGAAATTGCTGTTGCATCAATTTTGTCTCCAGCTTCAAAGATATCAGCTTTGATTTCCTGAGCAAGTGTATATTCCTCAGCGTTTTCTAACTTGAATTCTTTTACATATCTCTTTCCAGAAACTCCAGCTTTTGCAAAGTGTCCCTGCTCAGCTTTTGTAAGACCGTTTCTGTGTGCAATTTCTTTTTTACCGTTCTTATCAGTTGTGATGATTTTTGAATTCTTATCAACAAAACCTACCTGAACTGCGCTGTAACCGTCATTCTCAACTGTTTTAACCTGTGTTACTACACATGGTCCAGCCTGAAGTACAGTTACTGGAGTTAAAACTCCATCTTCGTTGAAGATCTGTGTCATTCCGACTTTTGTAGCTAAAATAGCTTTCTTCATTATAATTACCTCCTGTGATTTACAGCGGAGCACTTTTGTGCTCATCCTAAATTATAGGAATACTGTTTCTTATTTGTTTTTCATTTTGATATCGATGAATACACCGGCTGGCATTTCTAATCTTGATAATGCATCAACAGTTTTCTGTGTTGGTGTAACGATATCGATGAGTCTCTTATGAGTTCTCTGCTCGAACTGTTCTCTAGAGTCTTTGTATTTGTGTACCGCTCTAAGAATTGTAACTACTTCCTTCTTTGTTGGAAGTGGTACTGGACCACTCACTTGTGTTCCGTTCTTCTTTACAGTTTCGATGATTTTTTTCGCAGATGCATCTACCAATTGGTGATCATATGCTTTCAATGTGATTCTCATTACTTGACTTGCCATAAAAAAAGTCGCCTCCTTTTCGTACTTTTGCTCAGTACGACAAGCGGTGACTGTACACTCTCCCGTGTGTGTCGTGAGAAACTCACACGTTGTTTCATACTTTTATCGATGATAAACAGTAATCAGTTGTGATTCGTACAGTGACTTGTCGCCAGTTTCCTAACTTGACATTCGCTCCACGGAAAACCTGCCCGGTGCCTTTGCACTGGCAGCAACCTCACGCTTCATAGCTATCATGCCACAGCTTTTTTATTATAGCTGATGTTTTATTTTTTTTCAAGTGCTTTTTATATTTTTTTGTATTTTTTTTTATACAATTCATCCGCCATAATTTTTCTGATTTCAAACCTTTTTTTGATTCTTTCGGTTGTTATCTAAATCTCCTATATAATATAGAAGAAACTCTTCTTGGCGGAGGCATGTGGGAATCGAACCCACCCAGGACGAGCAAACGCCCCACACTGGTTTTGAAGACCAGGAGGCACACCAGTTACCCATCTACCCCCATTAGATTTTTCTAAAGCTTCTTTATAATAACAAATATTCTTCTTACTTTCAAGTTCTAAATTTTACTGTTGTGTTTCATTTCTAGGATTGCTATTATAATAAAAGCCAATAAATCAAAAGGTGAAGGAGTAATTTACTATGAATAGACGCTTTGAATATAAAATCACTGCATCCGACGACAATCTTCGGATTGAACAATTTTTAAGAAGGCAGGGGTATTCCAGACAAAATCTGGTCGAATTAAAAAAAATGCCGGATAGCATTTTAGTAAATGGAATCTGGCTTCATTTAAATGACTCCCTTCATACCGGCGATACTCTGACTGTTCATATTCAAGAAACACAGAGTTCAAAACTTATTCCACCTGTTTATATGCCTCTTGATATTGTCTATGAAGATGAGGATCTCATCGTCGTAAACAAACCTGCCGGTATGCCGATTCATCCTTCCATGGATCATTATACAAATTCTTTGGCGAATGCACTTGCATACTACTATAAAGAGCAGAACCTTCCTTTTATCTTTCGTTGTACCAATCGTCTAGATCGGGACACTTCTGGGCTAACGGTCATTGCCAAACATATGCTAAGTTCCAACCTTTTGTCTGGAATGACAAAACGCCATGAGGTAAAGCGAGAATATTTTGCAATTGTCCGTGGGAAGTTAACTCCCACTTCCGGAACAATTCGTGCACCTCTTTCCCGCAAAGAAGGATCGATCATTGAGCGATGTGTGGATTTTGAAAATGGAGAAACTGCCATTACTCACTATCAAACAGAAGCATATGGGAATAACCATACCCTTGTTCGTTTACAGTTGGAAACAGGGCGGACACACCAAATCCGAATCCATCTTAAACATATTGGATTTCCATTAATCGGAGATTATCTTTATAATCCAGATATGCAGTGGATTCACCGACAAGCGCTACACTCTTGCCACCTTTCTTTTTTGCATCCCATCACAAAAGAACCGATGGATTTTACCGCGCCGCTTCCTGACGATATGAAACATGTACTATACAATTCATTGACACCACTCTAACATAGCGTTATAATAAATTCAGTGAATTAAATTACAGATAATGACAAGGGGAGTCTGTTAGACAGGCTGAGAGGAAGTTGGAAACTTCGACCCATAACCTGATCTGGATCATGCCAGCGTAGGAACTGTTAGAAATGATTTTATGATATTTAAGATATCTCCTTGTTTTTATCCAAAAATGAGGAGGTTTTTTTATGTTTGATTTACTAGTTACAAAAGATGGGGGACTGACAAGTGCAGGATATGTTTCTCTGATTCTTATGGGAATTATTCTTTTTGTCCTTGCAATCCTTGTTGCATCCAGACATTCTGAAAAAGGGAAGCTGACCACACGACAACTTGTTTTTTCCGCTATGGCTATGGCACTTGCCTTTTTAACATCTTACATCAAATTGTACAATCTACCTTGGGGAGGAAGTGTAACCCTTTGTAGCATGCTTTTTATTGTTCTGATTGCAAATTGGTATGGGGTAAGTACCGGCGTACTTGTTGGACTTGCTTACGGTATTCTCCAGTTTCTTCAAGAGCCATATGTTCTTTCATTTTTCCAAGTAGGATGTGATTATTTCTTTGCCTTTGCTGCACTTGGAATTGCCGGACTTTTTGCAAAACAAAATCACGGATTATTAAAAGGTTATATTTGTGCTGTTTTTGCAAGAGGTCTCTTCCACACAATTGGAGGATATTTGTATTGGATGAGTTATATGCCTGATAATTTCCCAGCTTCTTTAAAATCAGTTTATCCAATTGTATACAATTACAGTTATCTTATCCTTGAAGCAGTGATTACTATCGTCATTATTTCAATTCCTGCTGTCAATCGTGGATTAAAACAAGTCAAAACTATGGCTTTAAATTAAAATTACATCACAAAAGGTGGAAAGTTTAGCGAACCAAACTTTCCACCTTTTTTATTCGTATCTAAGTGCATCTATTGGATTTAGATTTGCTGCTTTTATTGACGGAAGAAGCCCAAAGACAATTCCAATCACCATGGAAAATACAACGGCAAGGATGCTGGCTGGAACACTAATTGCTACCGGAGTCTGTGACATTTTTGCAATCACCTGTGACATAATAATTCCAGCAATTACCCCTAAGATTCCTCCCACACTTGTCAATACTGCTGCCTCTGTCAGGAACTGCCATAAAATTTTCTTTTTTCTAGCGCCGATTGCCTTTTTCAATCCAATCTCTCTTGTTCGTTCTGTTACAGATACAAGCATAATATTCATGACGCCGATTCCTCCCACTAAAAGTGAAATGCTTGCAATCCATAATAATTGTTTGTTGGTACTTTCACTTACTTTTTGCAAATCTTTCACTGTTTTCAGAAGATCTGCTGCCCGATAGGAAAGACTATTTTCCTTTTCTCCTTCCTCTGAAGTAGGAGAAGAAATCACAAGGGTATTCATAATATCTTCTACTTTTTTTCCAATTGTACTCATAATATCTGTATTTTCTGCCATTACGCTTACATCACATGGTTCATCAAAATTATAGATAATCGGCCATGTTGCCTGTGGAACAAGAAGCATTCCATTGGAATTTTGATTGTACATATAGTAATCTTCCATGCTATTAATCACGGGTTCAAAAATGTCAGATTTTCGAATGGTTCCTACTACAGTAAACGGTTCCCCTTTAATTTCAATTATTTTTCCAATGGCTGTTTCTCCTGGAAACAATGTTTGTGTAGCTACATCATCCAACAATACAATCTTAGAAAATCGGTTATAATCTTCTTCCACAAACCCTCTTCCTTCTTGTAGCACATATCCCTTTGTTTTTAAAAACTCTGTATCCACTCCATAAATTGCACCATTGTCCAACGATGTGTTTTTATAGGTAATTCCTTCTGTCCAATTTCTTTTATTATAAAAGGTTGCGGACACTACACCTTTCATACTACGAATTTCTTTTTTTACGTCCTCTGTTACGGTCATAATCCCCTCTGGATTTCCCTGATCCATATAATATTCACTGTCTCCTTGCGATAACTTTATATCCACGTTATTATTTCCCGCTCCAATTAGATTTTCTTTGATCTGCTCATTTGTCCCTCTAATCGTAGATACAATGGATATAATGGAGGCAATTCCTATAATAATCCCAAGCATTGTCAGAAAAGAACGCATTCTATGTGACCAGATCCCTTTCACTGCCAGTCGGATATTTTCAAACATTCTCTTCCCCCCTTAACGATACAATTCTTCTAGCGACCCATTTTGTGTCTTTGCACCTTGCTTCACATTTTTTCCATACGGGAACGTAATTTTGTCCTCAATGGAAAGCCCCTCTGTAATCTCATATGCATATCCAGATACAATTTTTGATACAGTAACCGGTTGTTTCTTTAACTTTCCTTTTCCATTATCGATCATGACATAGTAGGTTCCATTTTCTGAACGAACGAATGCTTTATCGATGATAAATGTGTCCCCAGTCATATTTTGTGAACTGTCCAATGAAAGATCCGCCCAGCTATAGTTTTTCAGTCCTTCTGCCTGTTCAATGTACGCTGTAAAAGGATATACGGATGTGTTGGACGGTCCACCATTTTCTCCCTGAGCAGGATAAGGAGAAACTTCTTGCACTTCTGCAGTAAAATTCACCCCGCTATCGTAGGAGTATCCATTTAAAATGGTACCTTTTTGGATCTGTTCAAGTTGCATTTCGCTCACATTTCCTTTTACATAAAGTCCTTCACTTCCTGCCACAAAAATCATAGGACTTCCATCTTGACTTGGTTTTTCTGTACTTCCAACTTTTTTCACTACACCGTTGACGGTACTTTTCACAACCTGTCGATTCAAATCTCTCTCCATCTGTTTTAGTTCAAGATCTGCTTCTTTTAAATCGAGCTTCAATGTACGAATTTCATTTTCTGCCTCCGCTACTTCGTTTGACCCTGTCATAACATCCGCAACAGTTTGATACTTCCATAATGAAGTTTGTGTTTTGTTGGAATGAAATGCCCATTTACTTTGAACAAATGAAGTCTGAGAAACATTCTCTTCTTGATTTACAGGAGGTTCCTCATTTGGTGTTTCTAATCCTGTATCTTCAGATACATCTGGAACTTCTGGTTCTTCCTTGTGTGGCTCTACCGGCGTCTGTGGTTGCTCTATGTGATCTGGCTTCTCAGGAGGCGTCGGATTTGGTGTTTCTTCTGGAACTTCTTTCATTTCTTTTTGCATCTGAACGAAAAACCGATCGGCATCTGCTACATCATCTAACAATTCTCCATTTTGCTCCCATGCCTGTAGCAAAATTCCATTATTTTGATCATCTCTTCGAACTTCAATCCGAAAATAGACTTTTAATGCTTTCATTTTATTGAAGAAATTACCTTCTACAATTCCTGCTTTTTTTACCAAAAATACATACGGGTTTTTTTGTGTTCCTTCTCCTGAAACCCATCCCCCTTCCTCAACTTGCTTACTGGTTAAGATATCATACGGTGGGATTGCTTTTTCTTTTTCTTGGTTTTCTTTGACACGTAAGTTCAAATTATATTCCTGCTTTGGATCAACAAAGAATCCATCTGGATATGTTACCTGTCCCCAATACTGCATTAATTTTCCGGAACTTACATCCCCTTGCCTTACCTCCACCACAAAGAATTTCTGGTCCTTTGCTCTGGAATTTAAAAAGGAACCTTTGATCACTCCTTCCTGACTTACCAGATAATGACTTGGATCATCCGCTGTTCCGGTTCCCATATATTCTTTTGAACTCTCGTCTAAAACCTTTGCTGCCTGAACTTCTTGTGGCTTCTGAGGTTGCCCCGGCACTGGTTCTTCGGGTTCTGGTTCTTGTCCTGATCCGGGATCAGATGGATTAGAATTTTTTAGCTCCTCCAATCTACGCTGTGCTTTTTTTATGTTTAATTCCAGCGTTTGTCGATCCAAACGTTTCATTTCCAAATTTAAATTTTCCAAAGTCATATCAAAAGATACCAGTTTATCTCCTACTTTCACGGTATCTCCTTCTTTTACATAAATTTCTTTTACTGTCTGACCATCTTTTAAGTAAATCTGTTGAGACACATCTGAAGTAATCATTCCCGACAAATTCATAGGATTCATTCCGCCACCTTGATCCATTAACTCCATTACCGGAACAACTATCACTTTTTTTTGACTACTGCTTTTTACAGCAAACACTGTAACTCCACTAAAAAGAAGAATTCCTGCTACTGTAAAAGCCGCGATTGCTTTCTTTTTCATGGCCTTCTTTTTCATGGCTAATCCTCCTCTTTGATCATTCCATCTTTGATCACAATCATTCGTTGTGCATGAGATGCAATTTCTATATCATGTGTAATCATAAGAACACTAACGCCCTCTTCATTTAGCGTTTTAAATAGCTCCATCACTTGTTCTCCGGATTTGCTATCAAGAGCCCCTGTTGGCTCATCTGCCAAAAGAATTTTAGGATTATTTACAAGCGCGCGTGCAATTGCAACTCTCTGCTTTTGTCCTCCGGAAAGCTGATTTGGGAAAAAATTGATTCGTTCTTCAAGCCCCACTCTTATTAACGCCTGACGTGCTCTTTTTATGCGCTCATTTTTCGGAATTTCAGCATAAGTGAGGGGAAGTTCTACATTCTCTAATGCAGTCTGCTTTGGCAGCAATTGGAAATTTTGAAATACAAACCCGATTTTTTGAAGCCTTAAATCTGCCATTTCATTATCACTGCATTTACTAATATCCTGTCCATCTAGAAAGATTGTTCCTGCAGAAGCTTGATCTAAACACCCAACTAAATTCATCAATGTAGTCTTTCCAGAACCCGATGGTCCCATAATTGCTACATATTCCCCTTCTTCCATCGAAAAATTTATATCCTTTAAAACTGGAATGCTCATCTTTCCTTGAATGTATTCTTTATAAATATTTTGCATTTCAAGAATCATGACTCATCCCCCACTTCTGTATTGTTATTCTCTTCTGAATTCATTGAACCTTCTTGTTCATTTGGGTTTTCCGGATTACCTCCATTTTCTGGATCTTTAGGAATCTCAGGATTACTCATGCCTAACTCATTATTTTTTCCTTTTGCTGTTTTCATCCCCTCTTTAAGGCCTGGTTCCGGAAATGTAATAAGATCATCTTCGCGTAATCCTTTTTTGATTTCACATTGAAACATTTCTTCGTCACGTTTTCCGATCTGAACTTCTCGTTTTTCCAATTTTCCACGTCCATTATCTGCCCATACATATGCTGTTTTTCCATCTTGTACGACAAAAGATTCATCTAACCATATTCCCTTACGCTCTTTTGTCTGTCCAAAATCCGGCTCAATATATACATGTTGTCCAAGCATCAATCCTTCCGATGACTCTAGATTCACATAAAAAGGATAGGAGTTAGACTGTGTTGACGGATCCCCCATAAATCCGTTTTCATTTCCATTTTCAGGTCGCTGCATATCTACTTCCGACATGGTTCCTTTCCAAATCATCTGCTGATCTACTCTAGAATGTACAAGAACCTGCTGTCCAGGCATAATGGAAGAAATATTTTGCTCATTTACCTTTCCTTTTATTCTAAAGTCTCCCATTGCAATAATTGTCATAAAGGCCGAATCTTCCCCTGGAGCTTCCATGGCGCTTTCTTCCACTTTCTTTATAGACTTTACAATACCCTTCATTTGACTTTTCACTTCGGCATTTTCAATGGAATCTTTTATTTTTTGAATTTCAACTTCTTTCGTCTTTTTTTCATATTCACTTTGCTTTAATTCGGTTTGAGCTTGTAATACTTCTAATTGATCGCCAGACTGCTGTGCAATTCCGATTGCACTTTGTTTCGTTGTGATGTCATTCGCGATGCGTTCTAATTCTAATTGTGCTTTATTTAATTTATCTTGATCTTCTTCGATATCATATGCAAATAGTACGGTGCCAATAGAAACTTCCTGCCCTTCTTCCACAAAGATCTCCCGAACTGTTCGATCCTGACTTGGCTGAATATTCACTTGTTTTTGTGTCTCTACTACTCCTGCATAGCGATTCACCCTTCCCGCGTCTGCTCCTGGATTCATAATTTGTTTCACACTATTCACATATACAACATTTTTTGTTTTTCCGTCTTTTCTATTAAAATAAAAAAATACACTGAAACTTATAATCAGAAGTAGTAGAATTCCAAGAATCATCCCGCCTATGATTATTTTCTTTTTATTTGTCTCATCCTTGAAATCGGACAGTTTTATTTTCTTTAAATCAATTTTCATTATATTACCTCCCCGTACAATTATATTTATATTATATCATGATGAGAGATAGTATTTTTTTAATTATTGCTTAATATTTTATTATATATTTTTTAGCAAATCGGTTTACTAACATTTAGATTCCCTAATTTTTTGCATAAAAAAAGATTTAAACTTTCGTTTAAATCTTCTCTTAATGCCGCAGACCGGAATCGAACCGGTACGGGAGTATAAGTCCCGCAGGATTTTAAGTCCTGTGCGTCTGCCTGTTCCGCCACTGCGGCATAAATGGGACCAATAGGACTCGAACCTATGACCCTCTGCTTGTAAGGCAGATGCTCTCC
>JAHHTL010000034.1 GCA_020024635.1 Ruminococcus sp. | reverse complement strand
AAAGAGGGAGAACCATGACAAGATTAGAGCAGCAGTTACAGTTTATTTGCGAAATAGATAAAGTGAAAAATATATTCCGTCAATCATATTTAACCGAGGGAAATCGGAAAGAGAATGACGCAGAACATTCTTGGCACATTGCACTTATGGCGGTGATATTAAAAGAATATGTACCAGAAGCGGATGTGGCAAAAGTAATTACGATGGTATTAATCCATGATTTAGTAGAAATTGATGCGGGAGATACATATGCCTACGATGAAGAAGGAGCAAAAACAAAGCGAGACAGGGAAAGTGCATGCGCCGATCGACTGTTTGGTATGCTTCCAAAGGAACAAGGAACAATGCTTAGAAATCTTTGGGAAGAATTTGAAGCTTATGAAACGATAGATGCAAAATATGCACACCTCTTGGACAATTTACAACCAATGTTATTAAATGATGCAACAAAAGGAGTTAGTTGGAAAGAACATAAGGTAAAGAAATCCCAAATTTATAAAAGAAATGAACATATAGAAGAAACCTCAAAAGAAATTTGGGAGTACATGAAACAGATTGTAGAAAAGCAAATTCAACTAGGGAATATAGAAGCGGATTGATCCAAAGAAGGAAGTAGATCTTATGTATGAGAGAGAAATTGAAAAACTGCAAAAAATAATTGATGAAAGTAGAAGAATTGTATTTTTCGGTGGGGCAGGTGTTTCCACAGAAAGTGGTATCCCTGATTTTCGGAGTGCGGACGGAATTTATTGCCAGTCGTATCAATATGCGCCAGAAGAGGTGGTAAGTCATTCATTCTTTTTAAAACATCCGGATATATTTTACGAGTTTTACAAAGAAAAGATGATGTTTCTTGAGGCTAAGCCAAACAAAGCTCATTTAAAATTAGCAGAGATGGAACAAGTAGGGAAACTTCAGGCGGTGATCACGCAGAATATTGATGGTCTTCATCAACTGGCAGGAAGTCAACATGTTTTAGAACTGCATGGGAGTATTCACAGAAATTATTGTATAAAGTGTGGAAAATTCTATGATGCAAAAGATGTGAAAAGTAGCGTTGGAATTCCAAAATGTGAGTGCGGTGGAATGATAAAACCTGATGTTGTGCTGTATGAAGAAGCATTAGATCAAAAGGTCATTCATGATGTGATAGATGAAATTTCAAATGCAGATACACTGATCATTGGTGGAACCTCTTTGGTTGTGTATCCGGCGGCAGGATTTGTTGATTATTTTAATGGAAAGCATCTTGTCGTGATCAATCAATCAAATACGGCAAAAAAAGTACCATCAGAACTTAAGATTCAGGCACCAATTGGAGAAGTGTTTGGAAAAATTAAAATACACTCAAAATCAGAACTGTAAATCGGTTCGAAAAAACAACTATACAAACTAAAAACAGGGTGAAAGAGAATGAAACCTCTTTGCCCTGTTTTTGTATAGAAAGTTAAATTCGTTCCCAACGTCCGGAAGCTCCACAAGGAAGTACCAAATTGTTGCTTTGAACAGGAAGACCAATTTCCTGAGATTCTACACGACCGTTCCAATCTTTTAATTCGGTAGAAAGCATGTAGGTAAGCACAGCTGGCGCAAGTCCGGTTGTGTAAGAATTGATTAGGAAAAAGATAGCATCTTTTGCTAAGATCTTCGTGCATAGTTTAATGAGGTCATGGATCATATCCTCGATTTTCCAAATCTCTCCTTTTGGACCACGTCCATAGGATGGAGGATCCATAATAATTGCATCGTAAGTATTTCCACGTCGGATTTCACGCTCTACAAACTTTACGCAGTCATCCACAAGCCAACGAATTGGTGCATCTTTTAGTCCAGATGATACGGCATTTTCTTTGGCCCAGTTTACCATCCCTTTTGATGCGTCTACATGCGTTACCTGTGCACCGGCAGCAGCGGCAGCAAGTGTAGCGCCTCCGGTGTAAGCAAAAAGATTGAGAACTTTCACGGGACGCCCAGCCTGTTTGATTTTTTCAGAGAACCAGTCCCAATTTACCGCTTGTTCCGGAAAAAGTCCGGTGTGCTTAAAATTGAAAGGTTTTAAGTTAAAGGTAAGGGAACCATAATGAATCTGCCACTGATGAGGAAGATCGAAAAATTCCCATTCACCGCCACCTCTTTTGCTACGGTGATAGTGGCCATTTGGCTGTTTCCATCCGGATTCCACTTTTGGTGTGTCCCAAATTACTTGAGGGTCAGGACGTATGAGCGTGTAGTCTCCCCAAGTTTCTAATTTCTCACCACAAGAACAATCTATTACTTTATAATCTTTCCAATGATCTGCAATCCACATAATACTATCCTCTCTGATAAAAATTTACATGGGAACAGTATAGCATAAAAAAGTTCTAGATGCGAGAGACACCTAGAACTTTTTTGTTAATCTTACTTGTTCAATTTAATAAAGTGATAGCTTTCTAATATTTGAAAATACTTTGCGAGTCTTGGGTAGAGTGGCTCTGCTTTTTCGCCAAAATGCTCTTTGACATCTTTCCCAAGTGCAATGATGTCTTTTTTTCCATCAATTAATGGCCAGATGAAACTTCCAAGTTCATCAAGATGTACATGGGTATATTCTGGCTTCAAAAAAACTTTTTGAGCAAGGCGATTGAAGAAGCCTTTATTTTCAATGTCTAGTGTTACGGTTCCTTTGTTGTCAGTATGCCAGCTTAATTGAGAATTTTTTTCCGGAATAAATTCTAGAAAATTCTGATCAGCGGCAGGGTGTTTCTTTTTTTTCATCATTGTTTTTTATCACTTCTCTTTTTCCAGAGAGAAAATTTTAAAACAGTAAGAATCATAAGCGCAAATATAACGAAAGATCCGATGGAAGTTACAAGTGGTGATAAATGAATCTTACTAGAAAGATCGATCACTTCGTTTATGTGGAAAATTGCGAATACGGCCAAAACAATACCAACAAGACCTTCTCCGGCAATCATTCCGGAACAATAGAGAACCCCATCGTTGATGATGGCACTTTTCTTTGATCCATCAGTTTTCATCTTCTCGAAAGCAAGACGGACAAGTCCACCAACCATGATACATGCATTTAACTGAACTGGAAGGTAAATACCGATCGCAAATGGAAGAACAGGAATTCCTAGAATTTCAATTACAACAGCTAGGCATACTCCAATGAAAACAAGCGCCCATGGAAGATTGTTTTCCATAACTCCTTCGATGATCATTTTCATCAACATTGCTTGAGGAGCGGCAAGTGCTTCTGTACCAAATCCATATGCAGCATTTAAAAGATATAAAACACCACCAATTGCAAGGGCAGCTGAAATCACACCTATAAATTCACCAATCTGCTGTTTCTTAGGTGTTGCACCAAGAAGAAATCCGGTTTTTAAATCTTGAGAAGTATCGCCGGCAATGGCAGCTACGATACAGATAATCGAACCAATTGCAATGGCTCCTTGCATTCCATGGATTCCGGTGTCTCCAGAAAGTTTTAAAATAAGTGTTGAAAACAACAGGGTTGCAATAGCCATACCAGAAACTGGATTGTTACTACTTCCTACAAGTCCAACCATACGAGAAGATACCGTTGCAAAGAAGAAACCAAAAATAACAACTAATAGGGCTCCAAGAAATGTGACTGGGATTGGAGGAGCAAGCCAAATAGCTACAACACAAAGAAGAATTCCGCCGAGGATGAATCCCATGTTTAAGTCTTGACCAGTTCTACTTGTATTGGTGTTTGTATTTCCCTTCAAGCTTGCAATCGCATCACGGAAGGTACGAATGATCAAAGGAAGGGATTTGATCAAACTGATGATACCACCAGCAGCAAGTGCACCAGCTCCAATATAACGGATGTAATTTGCCCAAATTGCACTAGCTCCACCGTTTGCAAACATTTCCTGAATGGAAATTGTTCCAGGATAAAGTATGGTGTCTCCCCCAAATAATACAATGGCTGGAATGAAAACCATCCAACTTACGAGACCACCGGCAAACATATAGGAAGAAATACGTGGACCACAAATGTATCCAACAGAAAATACGGCGGGATAGATTTGCGTACCGATTGTTCCAGAAAAACTTTTAAAGGTGTAAGAAATTTCACTTGGAACAACCTTTAACCCATCAATTACAAATTTAAAGGCAGCTGCAATCCCCATACCTGCAAATACAGAAGAAGCATTTGCACCGCCTTCTTCTCCGGCGAGAAGAACTTCTGCACAAGCAGTACCTTCTGGATATGGGAGAACCCCATGTTCTTTTACAATTAAAGCATTACGAAGAGGCACCATAAAAAGTACACCAAGAATCCCACCAAGAAGTGCGATGATGGTGATTTGTAAGACGCCAGGTGTCTCCATCTTCCCTTCTTTTGCCCAGAGGAATAGTGCAGGGAGAGTAAAGATCGCACCTGCGGCTACAGATTCACCGGCAGATCCAATGGTCTGTACAATGTTACTTTCTAAAATGGAGTTCTTACGCATAACAACGCGAATTACACCCATTGCAAGCACAGCAGCCGGAATAGATGCCGAAACAGTCATACCAACACGAAGACCTAAGTATGCATTGGCAGCACCAAAAATTACTGCCAGCAATATTCCCATCAAAATAGAGGTAACCGTTAATTCGGGGGTAACCTTTTCAGCCGGAATGTAAGGCTGAAATTCTTTTTCTTTGTTCATTCTTTAGATTTCCTTTCATAAAAAAATAATTCTTTGACAATTATACATAAACATATATTTAAATTCAATATCTTCAGGCACTTTTTTGCTTTAAAGTTATATATCATTGCCGAATAAATGCGTTAAACAGCGTGTTTTACGGAAAAATATTTACGAAAATAAAATTTAATGATAGACTATATCTATAACTGATTTGACAGACAAGGAGGTTTTTTATGATTACAATTGATACAACAGGGGATGTGTGCCCAGTTCCGGTGATTAAAACAAAAAAGGCAATGGAACAATCAGGAGCCAAAGAACTTCTGGTTATAGTTGATAATGAGGTTGCTATGAACAATGTAAGGAAAATGGCGGTTTCTCTTGGCGCAGAAGTGACGATAGAAAAGATAAATGACACAAAGATTCAACTGGTGATTCAAAATCATCAACAAACCACACAAAAAGAGTGTTGTGAAAAAGAAATGCAGGAAGTACAAAAAGAAAAAGCAGCCAAAGTGGTTGTGGCAATTGCATCTGACAAAATGGGAAGTGGAAAAAAGAAGTTAGGACGGATTCTCATGAAAGGCTTTCTTTTTGCACTGTCACAGCTAGAGGAACTTCCAGAAACAATACTGTTTTATAATCGGGGAGCCTACTTAACGACAAGGGGTTCAGAAAGCATAGAAGATCTTCGTTTGATGGAAGAGCAAGGTGTTGAGATTCTTACCTGTGGAACCTGTCTAGATTTTTATGAAAAGAAAGATCAACTAGAAGTGGGAAATGTGACGAATATGTATCAGATCGTAGAGATTTTGTCAAAAGCAGATAAAGTCATACGGCCATAATAAAAATATGAGAAAAGGAAAAGAGGGAAATAAAAATGGACAAGGATAAAAAAGTTCTATTAACCCAGATGGCGCAGACCTCCGGATGAGCGGCGAAGATAGGTCCGGCGACCCTTTCTCAGGTTCTGGGAAAGCTACCCAAATTTGAAGATGAAAATCTAATTGTAGGAATAGAAACGGCAGATGATGCGGCAGTTTATAAAATCAATGATAGTTTAGCAATGATTCAGACGGTTGATTTTTTTACCCCGATTGTTGATGACCCTTATATGTTTGGGCAAATCGCAGCAGCCAATGCTTTAAGTGATGTATATGCGATGGGAGGAGAGCCAAAGGTGGCACTAAACATTGTTGGCTTTCCGAACTGTTTAGATCCGCAAATTCTTGGAGAAATTTTAAAAGGTGGAGCGAACAAGGTAAAAGAAGCGGGGGCAGTTTTAGTAGGAGGACATTCTATACAGGATAATGAGCCCAAATATGGTCTTTGTGTTTCTGGATTTGTACATCCGGATCAGATGTACAAAAATTATGGATGTCAACAAGGAGATGTGCTAGTGCTTACCAAACCAATTGGCTGCGGAATTGTCAATACAGCGGTAAAAGCAGGGATTGCCTCAGACAAAGCAATTCAGGAGACCCAGAAAATTATGGCTTCTTTAAATAAAAATGCGAAAGAGGCATCTATGGCATATGACATTCATGCCTGCACAGACATTACGGGGTTTGGACTCATTGGACATTGTGCGGAGATGGCGATAGCAAGCGGAGTATCCTTTGAGATAAAAGCTTCTTCTGTGGCCTATATAGAAGAAGCCGTGCAGTATGCGAATATGGGATTGATTCCCGCAGGTGCGTACAAAAACAGAGAACATTTCGAAAAAATCGTATGTTTTGAGGGAGTGGAGGAAGTATACGAAGATCTGTTATATGATCCGCAAACGTCAGGGGGACTGTTGTTTAGCATTTCCGAAAAGGAAGTAGACGCATTTCTTGCGGAACTCAAAGAAAAAAAGGTGGATACAGACATCTGTGTGATAGGCAGAGTAATTCCAAAACAGGAACAATGTATTAAAATACGTTCCTAGAAAGTATCGTTATAGAATGAAAGAAAGGGAAAGGTGATGTTTTTGTTTTCAATAACATCACGTGAGAAAATATGGAAAAAAATTTATTCCGTAAAATACCCAAAGTAGATAGTTTGTTAGAAACAGAATCATGTAAGGAGCTTATTAGCCGACATGGATATCAAATAGTGATTGAATCAATTCGAGAAGAATTGGAGCAAATCAGAGCGCAGATTTTAAGTGGAGGGGAAGAACAAGATGTATTCATTCAAATGGAAAATCTTCCTGTTGCAATTGAACATAGAGTAATGGAAAAAGAACAGTTTCATATAAGAAAAGTGTTAAATGGAACAGGGACTATTCTCCATACAAATTTAGGACGTGCACCACTTAGTACTACACATCTGCAGAAAATTTTAGAAATTGCATCGGGATATTCGAACCTCGAATTTGATTTAGAAAAAGGAGAAAGAGGAGAGCGGTATTCGCATTTTGAAAGTCTTCTTTGCAAGATTACGGGTGCACAAGCAGCTATGGCAGTAAACAATAATGCGGCGGCAGTGATGTTAATTTTAAATACAATGGCAAGTGGAGGAGAAGCAATCGTATCCAGAGGAGAGCTTGTAGAAGTCGGGGGCAAATTTAGAATTCCTGATGTGATGAAAGAAAGTGGTGCGATTTTAAGAGAAATAGGTACAACAAATAAGACGCATCTTTTTGATTATGAAGATGCAGTTACAGAAGATACCAAAGTTTTTATGAAAGTCCATACAAGTAATTACAGAATTTTCGGATTTACAAAGAGTGTGTCAATAAAAGAATTAACCACACTCAAAGAAAAATATCAGATTCCGATTATAGAAGATTTGGGAAGTGGAGTGCTTTTGGATCTTCAAAAATACGGGCTCACTCATGAGCCAACCGTTCAGGAGTCTATTCAAAATGGAGCAGATGTTGTTTGTTTTAGTGGAGATAAATTGCTTGGTGGACCACAGGCAGGAATCATTGTAGGGAAAAAGAAATATATCGATCAGATGAAAAAAAACCAGTTAACAAGAGCGCTTCGCATCGACAAGTTTACAGCATGCGCATTAGAATCGGTGCTAAAAGAGTATTTGTGCGAAGAAACGGCAATCAAAAATATTCCAGTGCTTGAAATGATAACAAGACCACTAAAAAAAGTGCAAGAAGCAGCAAAAATGCTATGTGATACACTATTGGCGGAGGAGTTTCCAGCGGTTATTTCTACCCAGACATGTATGTCGCAAATAGGAGGGGGTTCTCTTCCTATGGAACAACTTGAGAGCATGGCCGTCTCTATACACCCCTGTCTTATTTCCACAGAGCTTTTTGCAAAGCGATTACGGAACCTTCCGATACCTGTTATAGGAAGAGTGGTGGAGGAGAATTTCTTACTGGATATGCGGACGTTTGACAATACCATGATAGAGGATTTTGTTAACAGTTTGAAAAAGAATCATATTTTTAAGGTGGATAGATAAGTTTATGAAACATATTATAATAGGGACGGCAGGACATATTGATCATGGAAAAACGACATTGATCAAAGCTTTGACGGGCCGAGATACCGATCGGTTTGAAGAAGAGAAAAGAAGAGGAATCACCATTGATCTTGGATTCACTTATTTTGATTTAAAAAACAATGACCGTGTGGGAATCATTGATGTTCCGGGACATGAAAAGTTTATCAATAACATGGTTGCTGGTGTAGTGGGGATGGATCTTGTTCTTCTTGTGGTAGCGGCTGATGAGGGAATTATGCCACAGACAAGAGAGCATATGGATATTTTACAACTTCTTGGAGTGAAGAATAGCATTCTTGTTTTGAATAAATGTGATCTGGTTGATCCGGACTTTCTAGAACTTGTAGAAGAGGAAATCAAAGAGGAATTAAAAGGATCATTTTTAGAGCATGCTCCAGTGGCAAAAGTTTCTGCAGCCACAGGAGAAGGCATAGCCGAACTGATTGAACTGATTGAAAAAATGACGGAAGAAGTAGTAGAACAAAAAGATACAGAAACCATTCCAAGATTACCAATAGATCGGGTCTTTACTTTATCGGGATTTGGAACCATTGTTACCGGTACACTGGTAAGTGGAACGCTTTCCAAAGAAGAGTCTTTGGAGATGTTTCCAAATGGAAAAGAATGTAAAATAAGATCCATTCAAGTGCATGGAGAAAATGTGGAACAATGTTATGCAGGGCAGAGAGTGGCTCTTAATATTTCAAATCTCAAAAAAGAGGAATTGAAAAGAGGATGTACTCTGGCGCCAATAAATAGCATGAAAGATTCCAAAATTGTAGATGTAAAACTTGAATTACTAAACAGCACAGAGCGTGTTTTAAAAAATAACACAAGGTTACATTTTTTTAGTGGAACGAGCCAAGTACTTTGTCGTGCCGTTCTTTTAGGGGACGAGGTTTTAAAACCGGGACAATCAGGGTATGTGCAACTGCGTATGGAGGAGGAAGTGGCATTTCGAAGAGGCGATCGCTTTGTTGTTCGATTTTATTCTCCAATGGAAACCATTGGAGGCGGCGTCATATTAGAGCCAAATGCAGAGAAAAAAAAGCGTTTTGAGGAAGAAGTAATTGCAAGTTTAAAACAAAAAGAAGCAGGAAGTGCAGAAGATGTCATTGAATTGAAGGTAAAAGAAGTTTCGGAGAATATGGTTTCCGTCTCCGAATTAGCGAAAGTATCCGCACTATCTGTAGAAGAAGTTTCCAAAGCTGTGGATAACCTTGTAAAAGAAGGACTTGTATGTGAATATTCAACGAAAAAAGATCGATATGTATGGCATAGATCCGAGGAATTAAAGTGTAGAAACAAAATCAAAACCACATTAGAAAACTATGTAGCGAAAAATCCTTACAAAATAGGAATGTCAAAAGCTCAAATCCATAGTATGTTTCTAAAAAAAGTGAAACCAAACGTGTTTGCAATGTACATGGATCGATTGGCAGAGCAAGGAATGATAGAGGTTCATGATGAATTTATTTCACCGGCGGGTTATGAGATTGAGAAGGATGAAACCTATCTTCAAGTAAGGAGAAAAATTTTGGGGGCTGTAAAGCCTGCTGCTTATGATTTCAAACGAATTAGCGAAATAAAGTTTGGAGAAATAAAAGAGAGTATCGTAGAAGATATTTTGGCAGATATGGTTACCAAAGGAGAACTTGTGAAAGTATCAGATGGGATGTATACCTTACAAGTTTATATGGAACAAGCAACTCAAAAAGTGATACACAAATTAAAACAAGATGGAAAAATCACGATTGGAGAAATACGAGATATGTTTTCCACAAGCAGAAAAAGTGCGAAACCAATTTTAGAATATATGGATCGTATTAAGGTGACACGCAAATCGGGACCGGAAAGTGAAAGGGTATCAAATTTATGAATTTAAAGCAGATAGAAGTGTTTGTGGCGGTATCAGAACATGAAAATTTTTCCAAAGCAGCAAATGAACTTTTTCTATCGCAACCAACGGTAAGTGCACATATCTCATCTTTGGAAAAAGAAATGGGAGTTCGGCTGTTTGATCGAAACACAAAGGAAGTACATCTGACAGAGCAAGGAGATCGTCTGTATGGGTATGCCAGACAAATGTTAGAGATCCAAAACAAGATCAAAGATTTATTTTCAGAAACAAGGAAAGAAGGAACGCATTTTCTTCCCATTGCTTCATCAAGTATTCCCGCTTCTTATCTTTTGCCACAAATTCTTCGTGTATTTCAAAAAAAGTTTCCAAAGGAAGCAGTTAAGATTAGAGAAACAGATAGTCTCGGAGTTGTGGAACAGATTGTAAGTGGGGGTGCAAAAATAGGATTTGCCGGTACAAAAGTGGAACATAAACAATGTAAGTTTGTTCCGTTTTACGAAGATGAAATGGTTTTGATCACATCGAATACGATGAAATTTCGTCAAAAAAAACAATGGATGAAAGAGGCAGAGCACAAAGACTTTTCCTGGATTGCTGACGAACCCTTTATTTTACGAGAAGAAGGTTCCGGAACAAGAATCGAGACGGAACGGCTTTTAAAAGAAATGGGATTGGAGATGAAGCATGTAAATGTGGTGGCATCAATAGACAATCCAGAAACGATCAAAAGATTAGTAAGAAATAAAAGTGGAATTTCTGTGATGTCAAAATTAGCTGTAACAGAAGAGGTGGCTGAAAATAAACTTCTTTATATTCCATTGCCAAAAGCAATAGGAAAAAGGATGCTCTATCTTGTATATAAAAGGCGGGAATGTTTATCAAAAGTAGAAGAACATCTCTTAGAGACTGTTGCAGAAGTTTATCAGGAGGAGATTGTGCAATGATCTATATGGACAATGCAGCTACATCAATGAAAAAGCCCAAAGAAGTGATCGAGGCAGTTGGAAACGCGATGCAAAGTTTCGGAAATGCTGGAAGAGGGGTAACCGAGGCTTCTTTGGATGCAGCGCGGGTTATTTATGATACAAGGGAGAAACTGGCTGATTTTTTTCATGCCGAAAATCCATCTAGAATCGCATTTACGATGAATGCTACAGAAAGTCTTAATATAGCCATAAGAGGGTTATTTAAAGCAAAAGATCATGTCATTACAACGGTGCTCGAACACAATTCAGTTTTAAGACCATTGTATGTTTTGGAAGAGAAAGGTATGGAATTAACTATTCTCAATTGCGATGAAAAAGGAAGGATTTCCTACGAAGAAATAGAAAGCGCCATTAAGGAAAATACAAAAGCCATTGTATGTACTCATGGATCCAATGTGACTGGAAATGTGCTGGATTTACAAAGGATTGGAAATCTTGCGAAAAAATATGGGATTTTATTTGTAGTAGATGGTTCGCAAACAGCAGGTGTACTTCCCATTGACGTACAGAAAATGAAGATTGACGTACTTTGTTTTACTGGTCATAAAAGCTTGTTAGGACCACAAGGAACAGGAGGAATCTATGTAAAAGAGGGAATTAACATACAACCTCTTTTAAGTGGAGGAAGTGGAAGGGATTCGTTTAACAAGCATCATCCCGAACAAATGCCAGATTCTTTAGAGGCAGGAACGTTAAATGGACATGGAATCGCAGGGCTTGGTGCGGCCATTTCTTATTTGGAAAATATAGGAATCGACAGGATTCGAGAAAAGGAACTTCAATTGATGCGTAAATTTTACTTAGGGATCAATAAGATTCCAAAGATTAAGGTTTACGGAGATTTTGAAACCACAGTTCGCTGCCCAATTGTTACCTTTAACATTGGAAATATAGATTCTTCAAGAATCAGTGATGAATTGAGTTTTCAATATAAAATTGCAACCAGATCTGGAGCACATTGTGCCCCCCTTCTTCATGAAGCGTTGGGAACGAAAAATCAAGGAGCTGTTCGATTTAGTTTTTCACATTACAATACAGAGGCAGAAGTAGACGAAGCAATAGAGGCAGTAGCAGAGATTGTAGAGAGGAATACAAAATGAGAGAAAAAGAAACATATATTGTTGTTACGTTTCATTCCACGACACAAGCTATGGAGATGGAAAAAAAGTGTAAACAAAAGAAGATACCAGGACGTTTGATTCCTGTACCAGGAAGTATTGCGGCAGGGTGTGGAATGTGCTGGTGTACAAAATTAGAAGAGAAAGAACTTTTAAATCAGTTCTTAAAAGAAGAAAATTTGTGTGTACAGAATATCAAAGAGTGTTTGATCTAAAAAGGAGTTGTGAGCATGGATATTAATCAAAAACTTACAGAAGAGTTACAAGTAAAGCGTTGGCAAATTGATGCAGCGGTCAAGTTGGTGGATGAAGGAAACACGATTCCGTTTATTTCACGATATCGAAAGGAGGCAACGGGTTCTTTAAATGACGAACAACTTCGTAAACTGCATGAAAGATTGCTGTATCTTCGAAATCTAGAAGAGAAAAAAGAACAAGTGATCTCTAGCATCGAAGAACAAGGAAAACTTACGGCGGAATTAAAAAATCAAATTTTAGAAGCGGAAACCCTCGTTTTAGTAGAAGATTTGTACAGACCGTACCGACCGAAACGAAGAACACGTGCAACGATTGCAAAAGAAAAGGGGTTAGAACCGCTTGCAATGGAAATCTTTGAACAAAAGTGTGAGGTGGGGCTGGAAGAAGAAGCCCAGAAGTACTTATCAGAAGAAAAAGGCGTGTTATCCATCAAAGAAGCGATAGAAGGAGCGCAAGACATTATTGCAGAAATGATTGCAGATGAGGCAGACTACAGAACTTGGATCCGAAAAATCACAATGCAAAAAGGAACCATTACTTCAGTTGCAAAAGATCTGGAACAAGAATCTGTTTACGAAATGTATTATGAATTTGAAGAACGTTTAAATAAGTTAGCGGGGCACAGAGTGCTTGCACTAAATCGTGGGGAAAAAGAAAAAGTATTAACGGTAAAAATTGCAACTCCGGAAGAAGAAATTTTAACGTATTTGAAAAAGAAAGTAATCCATAGAGAAAACGCTAATACAACAGAGGTCTTAAAAGAGGCTGTGGAAGATAGTTATAAACGTCTGATTGCTCCTGCGATCGAACGTGAAATTCGAAATGATCTGACAGAAAAAGCAGAAGATGGAGCAATTGAAGTCTTTGGGAAAAATCTTCAGCAGCTTTTGATGCAGCCACCGATTAAGGGACAGGTTGTTCTTGGATGGGATCCGGCATTTCGTACAGGATGTAAGCTTGCAGTTGTAGATGAAACTGGTAAAGTGCTAGATACAACGGTGATCTATCCGACAGCACCAACGACACCGGCTAAAATAAATGCTGCGAAAGAAAAGTTGAAGAATTGGATAAAAAAATATCAGATATCTATAATTTCTGTAGGAAATGGGACTGCGTCAAGAGAGTCAGAACAGATCATTGTAGAGTTGTTAAAGGAAATACCAGAAAAAGTGCAGTATGTTATTGTAAATGAAGCAGGAGCGTCGGTTTATTCTGCAAGCAAACTTGCTACAGAGGAATTTCCGAATTTTGATGTTGGACAAAGAAGTGCTGCATCCATTGCCAGACGATTGCAAGATCCATTGGCAGAACTGGTAAAAATCGATCCAAAATCTATTGGGGTCGGACAGTATCAGCATGATATGAACCAGAAAAAGTTAGGAGCATCCCTAGAAGGGGTGGTGGAAGATTGTGTGAACAAAGTTGGAGTGGATCTAAATACTGCATCTGCGCCTCTTCTTTCTTATATCTCAGGTATTAGTGCAACGATTGCCAAAAATATCGTTGCGTACCGAGAAGAGCACGGAAAATTTCAAAGTAGAAAAGAACTTCTTAAAGTGGCAAAACTAGGACCAAAAGCGTTTGAGCAATGTGCTGGATTTATGCGGATATCCGATGGAAAGAATCCACTTGACGCAACAGCAGTGCATCCGGAATCTTATAGCGCAGTAGAAAAGTTATTGGAAATTCAAGGCGTTCAGCTGTCTGATGTTGTAAGTGGAACGTTAGAAGGGCTATCTCATTCGATCAAGGATTATAAGAAATTGTCTGAAGAACTTGGAATCGGTGAAATTACACTAAAGGATGTAGTAAAAGAACTAGAAAAACCGGCCAGAGACCCAAGAGACGAAATGCCAAAACCAATTCTTCGTACAGATGTTTTGGAGATGAAAGATCTCAAAGAAGGTATGATTTTGAAAGGAACCGTTCGAAATGTTATAGATTTTGGGGTATTTGTAGATATCGGAGTTCATCAGGATGGCTTGGTACACATTTCTCAGATTACAGAACGATATATTAAACATCCTTTGGAGGCAGTAAGTGTAGGTGACATTGTAGACGTCAAGGTTATGAGTGTAGATTTAAAAAAGAAAAGAATTCAACTTTCCATGCGTGGAATAAATAAAACTTTATGATTGTTTTTCGTGAGATTTTGTTTTATAATTAAATACAGGATTATACCAAACAAAGGAGGAGCAGTAAATGAAAAAAATGTTCAAAAGAATTAGTGCAATTTTATTATCAGGTATGATGGTAGCTTCATTGGCAGGTTGTGGAAGCCAGAAAGAAGAAAAGGCTGTTTTGCGCTGTAAACAGGAACAACAAGGATATACAGTTGAGATGGTTTTCGATGCAAAGGGAGACAAAGCGACAAGATTGACACAGACCAGTACATTAGATGTTGCAGAATTACCACAGGAAGCATTAGATGCAGTGGATGAATCTCTTAAAAAAATGGAAGACACTTACAAAGAAATGAAGGGTGTTGATTATTCTTACAAGAAAGAAGAAAGTAAAATTGTGGAAACAATTGTAATTGATCTTAGTGAAGAAACAATCAAATCTATGTCAGAAAGTGGATTATTACCAATTCAAAGCAACTCCGATAAGCCTGTAAAGATGATTTCAATTAAGCAGTCAAGAGAGTCCTTGAAAGAAAATGGATGGACAATTGAAGAATAAAACGTACTTATTGTGGAACCAGACAATCGTGTCTGGTTCTTTTTTTGTAAAAAGATACTTGGCAAAAACACTTTAGTGTGGTAACATGGTAGCATAACGAAACAAAAAGGAGGAGTTACCATGAAAAAGAAGTCGATTGCAATGATTATGACAGTTATTATGTCATTAGGGGTGTTAACAGGTTGTGGAAATAAAGAGATGCAGAAACAAGAAACGAAATATGGAACCAATACAGAAGGAAAATTTGTAGTAGGGTTCGATCAAGAGTTTCCACCAATGGGATTTGTTGGAGAAGATGGAGAATTTACAGGATTTGATTTAGAGTTGGCAAAAGAAGTTGCAACACGATTAAATTTGGAGTTTGTGCCAAATCCAATAAGCTGGGATGCCAAAGATTTAGAGCTATCTTCGGGAACGATCGATTGTATTTGGAACGGGTTTACAATGACCGGAAGAGAAGAAGATTACACGTTTTCCAAACCTTATTTGAACAACAGACAGGTGTTTGTGGTAAAGAAGGATTCTAATATTCAGACACTTGGAGATTTACAAGGAAAAATTATTGAAGTACAGACCGACTCTTCAGCAGAAGCGGCTTTAAATGAAAAGAAAGAGTTGGTTTCTACTTTTGAAAAAATGCAGACAGTTCCGGACTATAATACAGCAATGATGGATCTAGAACAAGGAGCAGTCGATGCAATTGCAATGGATGAGGTGGTAGCAGCATATCAGATTCAATCCAGAGAAGAGATGTTTCAAATTCTTGAGGAAGAGATTTCAAGTGAGGCTTATGCGATTGGATTTTTAAAAGGAAATTCATTATTAAAGGAGAACGTTGAAAAAGTTCTATATGAAATGGTGGAAGATGGAACAATGGAAAAAATATCGCAAAAATGGTTTGGAAGTGATATTACAACGTTAAAGTAGACAGAGGGGTGGAGGAAAGAAAATGACATTTACAGAGATTATCATGCAACTTATGCCAGGAATAGGTAGATCCATCCTTATATTTTTCTTTACACTCGTATTTTCCATTCCACTTGGTCTACTTGTTTCTTTTGGAAGAATGAGTAAGTGTAGGATTCTTCGTATGGGAATGAAAGGATATATTTCAATTATGCGAGGAACCCCTCTGATGTTACAGCTGTTAGTTGTATATTTTGGTCCCTATTTTATATTTGGTATCACTATTACAGATTCTTATCGAGTATACGCAGTTTTGATAGCTTTCTCGATTAACTATGCAGCATATTTCGCGGAAATCTATCGAGGAGGGATTGAATCCATAGAAGAAGGTCAGTACGAAGCTGCAAAACTACTGGGGTATTCAAAAGGGCAGACTTTTTTTAAAATTATTTTTCCACAAGTCATCAAAAGAATTCTTCCATCTATGACAAATGAGGTTATCACGTTGGTGAAAGATACTTCCTTGTCCTTTGCAATTGCGTATGGGGAAATGTTTACGATGACAAAGGCAATGGCGGCATCCCAAAGAAATATGCTTCCGTTTGTAGCGGCGGGTATTTTTTATTACATTTTTAATCTGATCGTGGCGGTTGCAATGGAAAAAACAGAAAAGAAATTATCATATTATCGATAGGAGTAGATGTCATGAATTTACTTGAAATGAAACATATCCAAAAAGAATTTAATGGACAGCAGGTCTTAAAAGATCTTTCCTTTTCCGTCAAAGAAGGAGAAGTGCTTTCTATAATAGGTCCGTCAGGCTCTGGGAAATCCACCTTATTAAGATGCGCTTGTATGTTGGAAAAAATAGATGGAGGGGAGATTTTATATTTAGGGGAACAGGTGTCATTTAGAGAAAATGGAAGAGATAGAGGGAAAGGGAAAAAAAATAAAAAAGAATGGAGTTCCATGTTTGGTCTCGTGTTTCAAAATTTTAATCTTTTTCCACACTATACGGTTTTGAAAAATATTGTAGACGCTCCGATTAGTGTTCAAAAACGAGAAAAAGATGAGGTATATCAGGAGGCAAAAGAACTTCTTGTACAGATGGGGTTATCCGAGAAAGAACATGCATATCCTTACCAACTCTCTGGAGGGCAAAAACAGAGGGTAGCTATTGCCAGAGCACTTGCCATGAAACCGAAAATCTTATTTTTTGATGAACCTACGTCTGCTCTTGATCCAGAACTTACAGCGGAAGTATTAAAGGTAATTCAAACATTAGCAGAAAAAAACATAACAATGGTAATTGTGACACACGAGATGGAGTTTGCAAAGAAAATATCAGACCGTATTATTTTTATGGAAAAAGGTTTGATCGAGGTCGAGGGGACGCCGCAACAGGTGTTTACAGCAGAGCATTTGAGAATGAAAAAATTTCTGAAAGGGTATGCAAAATAAAAAAGTGTCTTGATTAAAATCCTAGAAAGAGTTATAATACTAAAGAATTGATAGAATTCTTCGGGGCAGGGTGAGATTCCCAACCGGCGGTAAAAGTCCGCGACCTGTTATCAATATAGATAATGGCTGAACTGGTGAAATTCCGGTACCGACAGTAAAGTCTGGATGAGAGAAGAAGTGGTTATGAATTAGCAGAATTGGCAGATTCCCCGAAAAATTATTTTCGGGGATTTTTTTGTGAAAATGGCCAAAATACCAAGAAGAGTTTCTTTCTTTTCGAAATCATTATTTCAGAATAGGAGAGAAAAAAATGAGTACAAATTCAAACGTCGTTTCCCAAAACGGTTCTAAAATTGGAATTAGAACCATTGCGCAAATTGGAATGCTTTCCGCAGTAGCAACAGTTTTCATGCTGTTTGAAATTCCACTTCCATTTGCACCTTCCTTTTATCAAATCGATTTTAGTGAAATTCCAGTTTTAATTGGATGTTTTGCAATGGGGCCGATAGCAGGAGCTATGGTAGAATTCGTTAAGATTCTTATGAATTTCGTGATCAACGGAACAATGACAGCGGGAGTCGGAGAGATAGCAAATTTTTTTGTAGGGTGTGCCCTTTGTGTTCCGGCAGGTATCATTTATCGACATAGGAAGACTCGGAAAAGTGCTATTTTAGGATTGATCACAGGAACTGTTTGCATGACTGTTTTGGGATGCTTTTTAAATGCATTTATACTGTTACCAGCGTATGCAAAAGCATTTAATATGCCAATTCAGGCATTAGTAGATATGGGAACAGCGGTAAATAGCAATATTACAAGTTTATTTACATTTGTAGTTTTTGCGGTAGCACCATTTAACATTCTAAAAGCAGTGCTTACTTCCTTAGTTGTATTATTAATCTATAAAAAAGTCAGCCCTATTTTTCGTATGTGTTAACTAAAAAAGTAAGAAAAATCCCCACTTATCAAGAAGAAAAGAATCTTGAAAAAGTGGGGATTTTCGTGTATATTTTATTCTGTACGAAAGAAAAAGTCATCAGGAAGGGGAAATATGCATGAGAAATCGTAAACTTACGAAAATTGCGATAGGAATGCTCTGTGCGTCCATGTTATTTGCGGGTTCTTATAGAGAAAATGTGGCGCATGCACAAGAGCCAGACAATCAGGTTATAGACGCACAACAGGAGCAGTCATATCGATATTTATCTGAATTAGATTATATAAAGGATAAGACACATATAGGCTATGGGCCATTGATCATAGACGGAAGCGCAAGTGGCGACAAGATTCATCTTATGGTAGACGGGGAAAAGATCGTTCTAGATAAAGGAATCGGAGCACATGCAACGTCAACGGTTGTGTATGACATTGGAGCCTATTCTGACACATTGACAAAATTTATTGCCTATTTAGGCGTAGATGCCAGAAGAGGAGATGGAGGAAATGGAGTTAAATTTACCATCTCTGTTTCGGATGATGGTGAAGAATGGCAAGATTTATATCAGTCTGAAGTGTTAAAAGGAAATCAGAATGCAGAATTTGTCGAGTTGGATGTAAAAGGGAAAAAATATTTAAAACTTTATGCGCATGATAATGGAAGTCAAGGACAAGACCATGCTGTATATGGGGATGCAAGACTAAAAACAGAAGATTATAATATCGGTGGTGAAAGTAATACACCTTTTAAGACATTAAGAGAATACGACAATCTCATAAGCCGGCAAGAACCAGAATACAATCTATCGAATCAACTTTCCATGATTTATGAAAGAGAATTTGTAAATAGAATTGGATACTATACGTTGCAAAAGCTATATGCGAACCAAGAATGCAAAGAAGCAATCGAATTTTTGCGCACAAACGCAAAGGCTATGTCCTATTTTATAAACGGAGGACCGCTTATATCCGCAAATGGATCTAGCGGAGAAAACAGCATGATTGCATTTTCTAAGATTTATGGAAAATACAAAGACAAGCTAGAGGATGGAAAGGAAAATGATTTTTATTTGAGACTGGCCATCAGTGTTGCAAGTGCATATAGTTATCCAGAAAACGTTCGCTTCTGGCTGGAGCCAAATAAAACAGAAGATCCTTTGAAGAGATTTGAGACATACTTGGAATTATCTCAAGAAAATGGAGTGATGGATAATGCGGGAAGCAGTGGAAAAAATAGCAAATGGTCTTCCCAACAGTTCCGAGAGTTACCAGTTCCGCTTATGCGATGGGTTGTAGATGCAAGAATGAATGAAGATGAACTAAAATGGCTTGCGGACTATGCATTGAAAATCAGAGATTTAAATGATCCAAAGAAGAATTTTTTAGATGCATATACATATATTCAATATAAAAATTCTTTTGGATATGGGGATCAGAAATATTATGCATCAGATAATCATGATAAGTGGAATAAAAAATATCAATTTGATTCCTATTTTCAGGATTACGGGCAAAATATACGTCGTATGTGGATTGTTTTTGAAGAGGGCGCTGTGTGTGGCGGTCTGGCCAAGACATATGCAAATCTCGCAGAAGTGTTTGGACGTCCTTCTGTTGTAGTTGGACAGCCAGGACATGCTGCGACTGTGACATGGGAATATTCGGAAAAGAGCAAAAAGTATATGTGGAATATCCAAAATGATATTTCAGGATGGGCATTGTCACACAGTGAATATAACAATTACTTGTTAGGATGGGGAGCATCGAAATATTCAAAGGATGAACCATCGAGTTATACAGTTATGGCATCCGATGCCATTGCAGACTATACGAAGTATATTCAGGCAAACCAGTATGTTTTACTTGCAAATAGCTACACAGATAATAAGCAAAAAGAGTCGTTATATGAAAAAGGAATTCAAACACAGAAAATCAATTTAGATGCATGGGAAGGTTTGGTTAGTACAAAATTAGATAACGAATCATTGACAAGTACAGATTATTTGGATTTAGCAAAGACAGTCATGAAGGAGTTAAAGTATTATCCTAGAGCGATGGAAGATTTACTCCGTGTGATTCAGCCGAAAATTACAGATCCACAGGAAGTTGCACAATTCGATATCCTTCGTTTTGATTCCCTTAGTGATGCGGAAAAAGCAACAGAAAATGAAAGTACCCAGCCAAATATATGTGTCGCAGTTGCTAAGCATCTGTTAAATAAAGATACGACACGTTTGGCAAGTTTTTCATTTGATGGAGAGAAGGCAGGGAAGATTGTGTTAGATTCAAAATATGATGAATCTAGCATACAAGTTCGATACAGTATTGATGGAGGAGATCACTGGAAGGAAACAAAGGAACATGAAATACAGCTTACAGAAGAGGAAATAAACAAGCTTACAGAAAAAAATGATATTAAAGTTGGACTTGTAGGTATAGAGACATATTATACCATTGACCTTGTAAAAGGAAAAAGTCCAAAAGCAAATAATATCTATTGTAATGATTGGGAAAATTTATTTGTAGGTTCCACAGAGCATTTGGAATATAGTACAGATAAAGGAAAGACATGGAAAGATTATCAGTTAAAAGTAAAAACAGAAGAGCGTTTTGTTGGGGATGTAACAGTACAGTTACGCTATAAAAGTCATGCAACCTCTATTCAGAGTGAAGCGGATACCTATACATTTACAAAAAACGACGATACTCCGACAAGAACATACTTACCGCTAAATCAAGTTTCTCTTGATTCATTTTCATCTGAGCAAAACAATACAGATCAAGGGGCAAAGAACTTGATCGATGGAAATGCAAATACAGTGTGGCATTCAAAATATGACATTAAGGATGAAAAAGAATATGTTGTAGAATTTAAGGAACCAACGTATATTTCTGCGTTAGAGTATTTGCCACATTCTGCCAATGGACGTTGGAAAACCGTAGAAGTGTATACAAGTATGGATAAAGACAATTGGGAAAAAGTTGCGGAAGATTCATTAGAAAATTCGGCTAAATTAAAGTCCATATCTTTGACTTGTGAAAAACCAGCGAAATATTTAAAAATAAAAGGACTAGATTCTTGGGGAAATACACCCGGAGAAGAGAACAAATATTTTAGCGGGAAAATGCTGAATTTTTATCGTGATACGACAAAAGAAGTGTTACCATCTGCAACAGTATCCTATTCTACAACTGACAAAACAAATCAAAATGTGGTAGCAACCATTCAATTACCAGAAGGTTGTGAGATGATCGAAGGAGAAACCAGTTTTGTGTTTGAAGAAAATGGAACACATACATTCAAATATCGAGATAAAAATGACCATCTGTACGAGGTGGTTGCTAAGGTGGAATGGATTCGAAAAGCACAGTTGCAAGGCACTATTACATATTCCACAACAGATCCGACATATGGCAATGTAATCGCAACAATCGGAGGATTTGAATTTGATGATGTGTATGTGGTCAATAACGATCAATCTTTAAATTATACATTTGTAGAAAATGGAGAATTTGAATTTGAACTTGCGGATTCCTATGGAAATACGGGTACCGTAAAAGCTGTTGTAACCAATATCGATAGAGAAGCGCCGAAAGCATATATTGAATACTCAACAACAGAGTGGACAAGTGAAGATGTAACGGTTACATTAAAAGCGGAAGAAGGGGAAAGTTACACCATTTTAAATAATGGGGGTAAGGATACCTACACATTTACGCAGAATGGAAGCTTCACTTTTGAAATACAAGATGCAGCAAAAAATAAAGCTGAGATCATCGTAGTTGTGGATTGGATCGATAAGACAAAGGATGAAATTAAAGTAGCGTATTCTGTGCAGGAAAAACCATCCGATCCAGTTACTGTGACATTACAAGTTCATCCAAATATGCATGAGATTGTAAATAATGATGGTCTTAATACTTACACGTTTACAGAAAATGGAACATTTATCTTCCAGATTCGATTACGCGATAGTGGGAAAATTGTGGAATACGAAGTGAAGGTTGACAGTATTCTCGTGGATCCAAATCCGAATCCAGATCCAACTCCGGATCCAGATCCAACTCCGGACCCAGATCCAACTCCAGATCCAGACTCAAATCCAGAATCTGGACAAAAACCAAATCCAGCTCCAGAGGTGAATCCAGCGCCACAAACACCACCTGCTTCCGGTGAGAGACCAAATAACCCACAAGGGCAGGCTGTGGTTCATCCGGCAAAGAAAGAAGAGGAATCTAAAAAAACTCCAAACACAGGAGATGAAGCGGACTTTGCAGTTCCGATTTTTGGAATTTCTATTTCATTCGTGGCAATTTTTGTTATTATGAAACGGAAAAGACAGGATATAGTATAAAGCAATAAAATATTGTAAAGAGGTTTGTTGAGAGATAGACCGTTTTAAACAGGGGCAGATGTGACTGAAGTAGCTCACATCTGCCCCTGAAATTATGTCAGAATAGAACGATTTAAAATCAGATTAAGATTCCGTTTTCGCACAGGTTAATGTCGAAGTTGTTTTGTTTTAAATAGATAGTATGCAATAAATAAAATAGCGGTTAAGGACCAAGTCACAGGATAACTAAAGATAATGGTATTGATTGTTGGATGGAATTTTAAAGCTGTAAAAATCCAGATTATTCGAAGAATGCATACACCAAACATCGTGAGCAGCATAGGAATCATTACATCTCCGATGCCGCGAAGTGCTCCGGAAAGGACTTCGATAAAAATAAAAACGATATACCATGGGGCAATTAACATGAGCATGTTACTTCCAATGTCTATTACCGTTGGATCATTTGTAAAAATTCGGAATAAAAAGTTTCTGCTAAATATTAAAAATAGGGCAAGTAGGGAAGATACGATTAAATCCATGCCAAGACAAACTCGTGTGCTTTTTAGTACACGAGTTTTTTTACCTGCACCGTAATTTTGTCCAACAAAGGTTGTAATTGCGATTCCAAAAGCACCGCTAACCATCCAGAAAATAGCGTCAAGTTTTCCGTATACAGACCATGCGGCGACCGTATCTGTTCCAAAGCTGTTGAGTGCAGATTGGATGATTACGTTAGTAATATTATACATTACAGACTGTATGCCGGCAGGAATACCGATATAAAGCTGAGAATGAAGCACTGTTTTGTAAAGACGAATATTTTTCAAAGTCAGATGAAGCGTTTCATTTGATTTTATTAAATTCAACGTTACAAGAAGAGCGCTGACAAATTGTGATATTAATGTTGCGACAGCAACGCCAAGCACGCCTAAATGAAACACAACTACAAATAAAATATCGAGAACAATGTTGATGATACAGCAATAAATCAAGTAATATAAAGGACTTTTTGAATCTCCGATCGCCCGTAAAATTCCAGAACCAGTATTGTAAACGAAAACAAAGATAATTCCGAGAAAGTAAATTCTTAAATATAAAGTAGAATTCGGGATCAGCTCAGTGGGCGTATTCATCCATCGAAGCATATTTGGGGCAAGTGTAAAGCCGATGATGGTAATGAGGATACTTCCGATAATAGAAAAGGCATAAGCCGTATGTAAGCTTTCGTGCAAAGAACGTTTATCATGGGCTCCGAAAAACTGTGCAATTACAACAGACGCCCCAGAAGATAGTCCAGTAAAAAAACCTACGATCAAGTTAATGATCTGTGAACTGGAACCGCCTACACATGCTAGAGCCTCTTTTCCGACAAAATGTCCAACGATAACAGTATCAATGGTGTTATATAACTGCTGAAAAAAAGTTCCAAATACAATGGGGAAAAAGAAAAGAAGCAGCTGTTTCCAGATTACTCCTTCTGTAATTTGATTGGTAGTTTTTTGTGTATGTTCCATAGAAAAATACGCTCCTGTTTTTGAATGAATTTTTTATCAACGCTAATATATCATGAATCCATAAGAGTGTCGACCGTTTTTTCTATTAAACCAAGGAGTAAATAAAATAGTTGACAGAATAAGTACAATATAGTATTATACAAAACGTAACAAATTTGTAACAAATGTAATATTAATGAAATAGTGAGCATATAATTTATTAAATAGCGTTATAAAAATGTAAAAAACAAAGAAACCAGGAGGGTGAAATATGTTACAAGCTAGAAAAATTATCAAAGTATTAACTGGTGTAACAATTTGTACACTTTTTACAGCGGGATTTACAATGCAGGAAACACCAGAACCCAACGCAAAGATTGCGAATGAGGTACAGGCTGTATCACAGCATCAAATGTTAATAGAGGCAGAAACAGCAAAATATGTAAAACTTACACAAAAAATAAAAGAAGAGCAAAAAGCTAAAGCAGAAGAAGAAGCAAGAATAAAAGCAGAAGAAGAGGCAAGAGCAAAAGCGGAAGAAGAAGCAAGGAGAAAAGCAGAAGAAGAAGCAAGAGCAAAAGCGGAAGAAGAAGCGAGAATAAAAGCAGAGGAAGAAGCACAGGCACA